>JAXHTI010000183.1:0-3930 GCA_034190045.1 Pseudomonadota bacterium | reverse complement strand
GGATATCAGCGGCAGTTTGCCGACAGACTGGGTGGCCACCGAATACACAGGCAGCACGATCGCCTCAAGCAATGCGGTCAACGCCGAAGGTGAATATGTTCTGGCGATCACCAGCACCGTGCTGGCCAATGGCGGCGGCGAAGCCATTCATAATAAATACAAAGCCGTGGCCGGCAGCGAGACCTATTCCTACCGCATGTATTACTGGGCATCAGTCGCGAACATCAGCAGCAAGATCGAGCTGATCTGGTACGACGTAAGCAAAGCCCAGATATCCGTCACAACGATCATCAACACCACAAACACCCCGACCGCAGCGACTGCACTGAAAGGCCAGGCAACTGCTCCGGCCAATGCGAGGTTTGTACGCACCAAGGTGATAGGTGGTGTGCCGGGAGCGGGCGCGGCAGTGGGGACGATCTATTTTGATGGGTTGGATTTGTTTAGGGCGGTTTCTAACGCCCAGATTATGCCCGACGCGGTAGCTCAAATTAACATAGCGGCTAGTTCTGTCGGGCAAGGCGAAATCAAAAGAGCGACCGCAAACCAGTCCCTATCTATAGGTGCCACGGGTGACGGCGAGATAACCCCGCCTGGCGGGGATTACACGCATAACTGGTTTGCAGGGGGGACGCGCGGATCTTATGCCTTTTCACAGTACCAGTGGGTTTCGTGGGGAACACGAACAGACTCTTCGCCAAATGTTGTGCAGTTTTGTAACACAGACAACAGCAGCTCCACAGCTTATCTTAGGTCCAGTTATTTTCAAGCGTCACCGCCTTATAGCCTGGGCTATGGCGAGATTCCGCTGTTTATTCAGGTGCTGCTGGATAAAACTACATTAGAGGTGCTTGGCACTTGCGCTGCGCCTGATCCGGCATGGGCGTATCACGGACCGCATAATCTGCATCCGGTAGACGGGGTAATTCAAAGGGCTGTTGGTTTATGGGGAGAAAATATCTCTGAGCTTGTTGCACAAGACAGGGCCGCGACAATCGAAAAGCTGAGACAGGCCAAGCAAATCAAATCCAATTCGCGCCTACTCCAAAAAGCCAGAGAGGATTACGCCTTCACTGTTGATGAAAAGAACATCGATATGGACCAGGTGCCGCATCTATTCAACAGCTTTGACCCTAATAAGCATGTCGTGGTGATGCTCGACCCCTGCTCATCACTAACGGAAGAGCTTGCAATCAGCGATGAGTTTACCGGCGGGGAGTACAATATTTCTAGGCTGCTCCACGACGGACGGTTTGTGATTGACAACACGCCACTTTCTGTCAACAGAACCCCGGCCGGGGTATTGACAGTCGGTTACAAATGGAAAAATACCGGAGGTTGAACGTGAAAATATTATTCGTAGCACTATTAATATTGGCAGCCATTATCATCTATCGGAAGATAGCGACAGCGGGCAACACCCAAAAAATCCCGCCGGAACTCAAGAACGTGAGGGTGTCCACTCATGCAGATCATTGAACTCGGCACATTAACCCGGGCCAATTTCATCAGCGCCGGGCAGGATATTGACAACTCAGTCAGTCCGGCTGACTTTACTGGCTATATCGAAGCGGTATTCGACAGAGGATGCGGCGCATATATTAACGAACCGTTCCCGATGATTCCCAAGCAGCTCATTAACGTAAAGGCCGGGGAAATCCTCCCGTTTTCGGCCTCGTTACAGTGTGGAGATATGCCGCTGGGAGATCGCACGTTTACCGTAACTTTATATGATGCTGACGCCTCTACCATCATTGAACAGGTTGTGGTGAATTTCACTCTCATAGAATAGGACAGCACTTATATTATGATGAAGGGCGTCCCGGCAGTAGCAGCAACTACCGCCGGAACCCCCGCAAACGGTGATATGCCACCGTGAGCAAGGCAAGGCCCTCCACGCCGTCGACGGCACTGGGGAGCTTAACATACTGCAAAGCATTTGCAGATATTAAAAGAGGCTCACAACGATGGCATCACCAGTTATCCCGTGGATCGGCGGGAAATCCCGTTTGGCGGACAAGATTCTCCCGCTGTTTCCTGAGCACAGCTGTTACGTAGAACCATTCTGTGGCGCTGCCGCCCTGTTCTTTCTCAAGGAACCCAGCAAGATCGAGGTGCTCAACGACATCAATGGGGACCTGGTTAATTTGTACCGGGTGCTCAAGCACCACCTGGAGGAGTTTGTCCGGCAATTTAAATGGGCCGTGACCAGCCGCCAGGTATTTGAATGGGAAAAGGCCAAACAACCGGAGACCCTGACTGACATCCAGCGTGCGGCACGGTTCTACTATCTCCAGAAGCTGGCTTTCGGCGGGAAAGTCGCAAGCCGGTCATACGGTACAGCGGCAACAAGCCCGCCCAGGCTGAATTTACTGCGTATCGAGGAAGACCTCAGCCAGGCCCACCTGCGCCTGGCCAGAGTCAATATCGAGCACCTCGGCTGGGCTGATTGCGTCAGGCGCTACGACCGGGATTACACCCTGTTCTATCTCGACCCGCCGTACTGGGAGACTGAGGGTTACGGGGTGGAGTTTGGGCTTGAGCAATACGAGCTAATGGCCGAACTGGCTGCCGGCTCGGCCGGGAAAATGGTCATCAGCGTCAACGACCACAAGACGATGAGAAAGGCGTTCAAGGGTCTCAAAATCCGCTCAGTGCCGATAGTCTACACAGTTGGCGGAAAGCAGGGCCGGAGCCAGAAGAAGGAGCTGATCATTAAGAACTGGTAACTCGGGATTTTAGAATTGACAATTAATTTGCGCTATTTGAAAAATCTCACGAGACCCAATTATCGCATTTTTCGGGCCGATTTATCGCGCGCGGCATCATCTTTGGGTACTTTCTTGTCGGTACAAGAAAGTACCTCGCCGCGCGGGCGCGAGAGCCCGCCTTCAAGATCACAGCCCGCCCGGAGGGCGGACCTTTTTGATGGGACTGGATTCAGATCACCCCTCCCTAACCGTTATTCCGGGCGTCCTGCCCTTCACCCTGCGGGCCAGCCTTCGGCTGTTCAAATCCGCTCCCGGCGGATTTGTCCCTTGCAGGGGAGGGTATAAAAACAAGAGGCGCGAGTTCAATAAACAATCAACACTCCCCTTTATGAAAATAGGCCACGACCCAGTAGGTGGCACCGACGGCCAGTATCAGGATCCCCATGCCCCACAGCTGCGCCGGGCTCATGCCGTTGTAATCCATCACAATCACTTTCCGGGCAACGGCCATCAGCGCCGTGGCGACGACCAGTTGCACATGAATCGCGTCATCGCGCAAATACAGCGTGATATTGATAAATACCTCGATGGCGATGAGCACGGCGAGAAAACCGGCAAAGAACCTGACGATGTCGTCCGTGGGCGAGACGAAGTAGGGCGGGGCACTGAAATGGTCATACAGAACCCAGATCACGTCGGCCACGGCCCAGTAGATCACAAACACCATCAGTACTGCCAGAATGCGAACCGCGATGCGGATTAATTTATGCAGTATGTCAAAAAACGTATCCGGCTGTTTTTTACTGATCTCGCCGACGACGCCTTCATCATCTTTCGCCTTGTTGCTCACTGGCTCCTCTCTTTCGGACTTGCGATTGCAGACATAAAAAAGGGTAATGCCTTCAAGGACACTACCCTGTGATTATTTGAAAAAAAACGGTGAAGACGCAGCAGCGCGCTCAGGTTGCCGTTGGCTGGCCCGCGGCCTTGCCTGCTTCGCCTTGCCCACCGCCTTCAGCATCAGCACCCTTGCCGCCGGTCTCCTGGTACCACAGGTCATGATGCTGTTTGGCCCAGGCCTCGTCCACTTCGCCGCTGATCATCCCCTCGAAGGTTCCCTCGTTACCGATCGTACCGAGATAAATATGGCCCAGAGCGAAACCACTCAGCACCAGTGCGGTAATCGCGTGGATCAGGTTGGCACCCTGCATGGTGGCGC
>JAXHTI010000182.1:0-3944 GCA_034190045.1 Pseudomonadota bacterium | reverse complement strand
ATTGCCCAAAATTGCCCTGGCTCTAGGTATGACGTTGATTTTGGCGTAAATGGATACTTCATTTCTTATTACAGCTAACAGTGAATTAGACAGACATCTGTGTTTTGCCTTGTTAGACAGATGTCTGCCTATCAAAATTATTGTTAAATTCTTAATGTCCTCCAATCCTAGCAAAAATTTGTGGGTTTTCGAGCCGGGACTTGAAAAACAGGGCTGTTCTCAGGGTTTGCCCTGATTCTTGCCGGTCTGTTTTCGATCCCGTTAGACGCCGCCGAGCATCGCAGTGGAGGGAGGATTAGCCCGCAGGGTGGCGGCAGGGATGCCGCCACTCGCTCGACTGCACAGGGACGTGCCGTCGGGCGAGCCCGACTGGAGCGAGAAGCGCAGGGAACCGGTTCAGCCATTGGAAATGGCTGGACCGGCGGTGTCTTTCGGGTGTCCTTTTCTTTGGTAACTTTCTTTTGGACAAGCAAACGAAAGTTACTCGCCGCGCGGGCGCGAGAGCCCGCTTTCAAAATTCAGGACGCCCGGAGGGCGATCCATTTAGAGAAAATAGATTCCGGCCTGCGCCGGAATGACGGCTTGGCCCGGAGGGCAATCATTTAGCTACAGGAGTACTCTCCTCATCGAGAGGATCGCGCCCGTGGGGCGCTCCCACAGAACATTTTTATCGGCCGGATGCCCGATACCGCTTCCACTATATTGAGCCTACATACTACATATTTACCCTGTTTATTTATTTTTACTTCGCGTCCTCCGCGCCTTTGCGTCTCTGCGTTGGATCTCTTTTGCGGCGCAGGATGAGTTTTTCCAGTTCGAGGATGGCAAACAGGCCGAGGCCGATCAGGATGATCTCGACGCCGTGGACGAAGTCGACCGGGCGCGTATCGAAGAAATGTTCCATGAACGGCGCATAGGTGAACACCAGCTGCAATACGGCCACGACCACCACGGCGATAATGACGGCACGGGAATTGAATATGCGCGCCCACGTGAGTGAGGGGGTGCGCAGGAAGCGCACGCTGAACAGGTAGAAGATCTCCATCACCACCAGGGTGTTGACCGCGTAGGTGCGGGCCTCTTCCAGGCTGGCGCCGTGGGTCGTGGCCCAGCCGAAGATGCCGAACACCCCGGCAGCCATCAGCATCGACACCAGCGCGATGCGCCAGATCAAAAACCCCGACAACATCGCCTCATTGGCAGCCCGGGGCGGGCGACGCATGGTATCCGGCTCGGTTGCCTCGAAAGCGAGTGCCATTGCCAGGGCCACCGAGCTGACCATGTTGACCCACAGGATCTGCACCGGCGAGATCGGCAGGGTGAAGCCGAACAACACGGCGATCAGGATACTCATCGCCTCGCCACCATTGATCGGCAACAAAAAGACGATCGCTTTTTTAAGATTGTCGTAGACCGTGCGCCCCTGTTCCACCGCATGGGCGATAGAGGCGAAGTTGTCGTCGGCGATGACCATCTCCGAGGCGTCCTTGGCCGCTTCGGTACCCTTGTGGCCCATGGCGATGCCGACATCGGCGCGCTTGAGCGCCGGGGCGTCGTTGACGCCGTCGCCGGTCATGGCGACGATGGCGCCCTGTTCCTGCAACAGGGTGACCAGGCGCAGTTTGTGCTCGGGACTGACCCGGGCGTAAACATCCACCTCGCCGACCCGTCGGGCCAGTTCAGTGTCGTCCATCTTTTCCAGATCCTGCCCGGTGATCACCGCATCGCTGTTATCGAGTTTTAATTGTGCGGCGATCGCCCGGGCGGTACCGCCGTGGTCGCCGGTGATCATCTTTACCCGGATGCCCGCCTGTCGGCAGACATCTACCGCCTGGATCGCCTCCTCGCGGGGCGGATCGATCAGGCCGAACAGTCCCAGTAACAGCAGATCCGATTCCACGTCATCAAAATCGACTTCATGCAAGTGATCCGGCATCGGCTTGCAGGCCACCGCCAGCACCCGCTGGCCCTGGTCGGCCAGTTGCTCCACCTGTGCCTGCCAGTATGTTTGATCCAGCGGCTGTTCCTGCCCATCGCCGCTTTGCACCGCGCGACAGCGAGCCAGTACCTGCTCCGGCGCGCCCTTGAGATAGACAAACGCCTCGCCCTCATGGCTGTGGTGCAGGGTGGCCATGAACTTGTGTTGTGAATCGAAGGGAATGAGATCGTCGCGGGGATACCGTTGGCGCTCGAAGCCGGCCTCCAGCCCCGCCTTGAGCGCGGCGGCCACCAGTGCGCCCTCCATGGGATCGCCGTGCACCTGCCAGTGCTCGCCTTTTTGTTCCAGGTCGGCGTCGTTACACAACAGGCCGGCGCGCAGCGCCTGCATCATCACCGAAGACTGATCCGGAGCCACATCTTGTCCCTCATGCATGAAGCTACCGCGCGGGATATAGCCGTCACCCTCCACCTGATAAGCCCCGTTGGTGATGACCAGGCTGCGCACCATCATCTCGTTGCGGGTGAGGGTGCCGGTCTTGTCGGAGCAGATCACGCTGACCGAGCCCAGGGTTTCCACCACTGGCAGGCGCCGGATGATGGCGTGGCGCCCGGCCAGCCGTTGCACGCCGATGGCCAGGGTCACGGTCAGGATCGCCGGCAGCCCCTCGGGGATGGCGGCCACCGCCAGTCCCACCACGGTCATGAACATTTCGGTGGCGGTCATCGACCAGACCAGGATCCCGAACAGGAACATCAGCGCCGCCAGCCCCAGCACCGCGCCGGTCAGCCAGCGGGAGAAGACCGCCATCTGGCGCAGCAGCGGGGTGGTCAGGGTTTCGACCTGCGACACCAGGTCGCTGATGCGCCCGATCTCGGTATCGGCGCCGGTGGCCACCACCACGCCTGCACCCTGGCCATGACTGACCAGCGTGCCCGAATAGGCCATACCAAAACGATCGCCCAGGGGGGCATCGACCGCCACCGCCCGGATCGCTTTTTCCACGGCGACCGACTCGCCGGTCAGGGCGGCTTCCTGGATTTGCAGGCCGCGCGCCTGGACCAGGCGCAGATCCGCCGGCACCTTGTCGCCCGCCTGCAGCAGCACGATGTCGCCGGGCACCAGGTCCTCGGCCGGCACGCTGAACTGGCGCCCGCCGCGGCGCACCATGGCGTGGGCCGAGAGCATATTGCGGATCGCCGCCAGCGCATCCTCGGCCTTGCCCTCCTGCACAAAGCCGATCACGGCATTGACCAGCACCACGCCCAGGATCACGACGGTGTCGACCCAGTGATCCAGCAATGCTGTGATCAGCGCCGCGCCCAGCAGCACGTAGATCAGCAGGTTCTGGAACTGGGCCAGCAGGCGTTGGAGCGGGCCGCGCTGTTGGGTCTCGGCCAGGCGGTTGGGGCCGTACTGTTCGCGGCGGCGGGTAACTTCGGCCTCGTCCAGCCCCTGTTCGGCGCCGCTCTGCAGCTGTTGCAGCACCTCCTTCGCCGGGCGGGCATGCCAGTCATGGCTTCCGGCGGGTGCCGGGGCATCCCTGTTGTTTTCCATTTATGTCTCCGCAGTGTGATTCCCGGCGCCGGCAAACCCCTGTTGCCGCCACGCCTCATACACAATGACAGCGACAGCATTGGCGAGGTTCAAACTGCGGTTGGTCGGCTGCATCGGCAGGCGCAACACAAAATCCTCGCCCAGACCGTTACGAATCTCTTCGGGCAGGCCCCGCGTCTCGGGCCCAAATATAAAAGCGTCCTCCGGTTGATAAGTCACTTCGAACGCATTGCGCTTGCCCTTGGTGGAAAAGCCGAACAGCCGCTTGGGCTGCACGCCCAGTAAAAAGGAGTCGAAGCTGGTGTGGCGCTGGACCTGGGCGTATTCGTGGTAGTCGAGGCCGGCGCGTTTGAGACGCACGTCGTCCAGTTCGAAACCCAGCGGCTCGATCAGATGCAGTTGCGCGCCGGTGTTGGCGCACAGGCGGATGATGTTGCCGGTGTTGGGG
>JAXHTI010000181.1:0-3961 GCA_034190045.1 Pseudomonadota bacterium | reverse complement strand
ATTGTACGCCGCTGGCGAGAAATGCGCCAACATTCGCTGCCATGCGGCCGAACGATCCCAGATGAAAAATAGTATTGACAATCATTCTCATTTAGATATAGTAATACTCAAGACTCAACACACACAGGAATCGCACGATGTACGTTTGTCTCTGCAAAGGCGTTACCGACACCCAGATCCGCGACGCGGTCATCGACGGCGCCGACTCCCTCGCCGATGTGCGCCGGGACCTCGGCGTGGCCAGCAACTGCGGCTGTTGCGCCAAGTGCGCCCGCCAGGTCATCCGTGATACCAAGCAAGAGATGGCCAGCCTCGACGAGGCCTGCCAGGTCGCCTGATTACCCCACACTTTACCGGGTTGCAACCCGCGAGCCCGGCCACTACTTTTTCTTTACTTTCACGCCCCAGGCGGCGCCATACAATAACCCGACAAGAGGCCGGACCCTTATGCAAGGCGACAACAAAGTCATCGAGTATCTCAACAAAGCCCTGAAAAACGAGCTGACCGCGATTAACCAGTATTTCCTGCATGCGCGCATGTACAAGAACTGGGGGCTGGAGAAACTCAACGACAAGGAATACGAAGAGTCGATCGACGAGATGAAACACGCCGATCAGCTCATCGAGCGCATCCTGTTTCTCGAGGGGCTGCCCAACCTGCAGGACATCGGCAAACTGCACATTGGCGAGAATGTTACCGAGATGCTCAAGGGCGATCTGACCATCGAACAGGACGCGGTACCGTTACTGCGCGAGGCGATCGGCTACTGCGAATCCAAACAGGATTATGTCAGCCGCGAGCTGTTCGAATCGATCCTGGCCAGCGAGGAAGAACACATCGACTGGCTGGAGACCCAGCTGGAGTTGATCGACAAAGTCGGCCTGCAGAATTACCTGCAATCACAGATGTGATCCCCCGCGGGTTGTTAACCCGCCGCATTATCGCTTTAGCACGGCCGCGGGCGGCTCAATAGTGCGGCGGGATCTCCGGCTCCTGCGGATTGACGCCGGCGGCCCGGATTTCCCGAAACCGGTCTTTCAACTCGGCCATTTCCTGTTGTAACCGATCCAGTTCCCTGCGCTGGTCCGCGATAATATCGCTGAGCCGGTTTAGCGCCTCGTCCTGAAAGGCGACCCGGGTTTCCAGCTGCTCGATGCGCTGTTCCATGCTCATAACTCTCTTTGCATGTTGGTAACGTGTCAGGCCAGCGGCGTATTCTGCGCCATGGCCGGTCAGCCGACCGTGGCGACGCGCGGTGCCTGGTCGGGGTCCAGGGAAATTGCCTGGCCCCCGGTGCGCTCGAAAACGGCCAGTGGGTGAGTGGTCACTACCTCCAGCGCCACCGGATCGCCGGGCGCCAGATGAACCTCGTGATTGACCCGTGCCTGCAATACCGGCCCGTCCTCCACCCGGACACCGTAAAGCCGGCTACCGCCTTCATAACGCCCCCATTCGATAACGCCGTTGCCGGTGGCTGAGGGGGTCAGCGACAGATCGTCCGGACGTAACAACAGGTCCACCTCGCCGGCCGCACCGCCCACCGGCGCCGCGGGTACCGGGCCCAGTCGGGTCTGCACCCGATCGCCCTCCAGCCGTCCGGGCAGGAAACTGGCCTCGCCCAGAAACCGCGCCACGAACCGGCTGGCCGGTTGGGTAAAACAGGCTTCCGGGGTATCCACCTGCTCCAGATTACCCTGGTTGAGGATGCCGACCCGATCGCCCACCGACAGGGCCTCTTCCTGGTCGTGGGTGACCCAGATGGCCGGCACGCCCGCCTCCTTCAAGACCGCGCGGATCTCCCAGCGCAGGCTGTCCTTGAGCGCGGCATCCAGGTTGGACAGCGGTTCGTCCAGCAACAGCAGCGCTGGTTCATGCGCCAGGGCGCGGGCCAGTGAAACCCGTTGCTTCTGTCCTCCGGACAGGTTGCCGGGCATGGCATAACGCAGGCCCTGTAAACCGAGCAGCTCCAGCCAGTGATCGACACTGGATGTGTCGTTCAGCCGAAAGGCGATGTTCTGCTCGACATTCAGATGCGGAAACAGCGCAAAATCCTGGAACACCATGCCCACGTGGCGCTTCTCCGGCGGCACGTGGTGGCGGGGGGTGATGACCCGGTTGCCCAGGCGGATGGTGCCGTCGCACATGGGGACCAGCCCGGCCAGCGCATACAACACGGTGGTCTTGCCACAACCGGTCGGCCCGACCAGCATCAGAATCTCGTGCTCGGCCAGACTGACATCGAGGTGTTTGACTATCGGCGTGTCGCCGTAGCGCACGCAAAGGTTTTCTACATTCAGCATCAGGATCGCTCGTCTTTTAACATGGCCAGCTCGGCACGCCGTTCGCCCGAGAGCATGAAGGCCAGGGCGACCCCGGAGATCAATACCAGCAACAGGCCGGGGATCGCCGCACGCCCGAAATAGCCGGCTTCGTACACCCGCCACAGATAGGTCGACAGGGTTTCAAAACCGGTGGGACGCAGCATCAGGGTGGCCGGCAACTCGCGCATGGCCTCCAGAAAGACCAGCGCCGCCCCGGCCACGATGCCGCGCAGGGTCAACGGTAGCGTAACACGGCGAAACGCTTCACGGTGGGTGGCGCCCAGGCTGCGGGCGGCATAGATCAGACTGCTGTCCATGCGCTCGGCGGTGGAGCGCACCGAACCCACCGCCAGCGGCATGAAGCGCATGACATAGGCCAGCACCAGCAGGGCCAGGGTCTGGTAGAGCAACGGCAACTGCAGGCCCACATAGACCAGCGCCGTGCCCATTACGATCCCCGGCACGCCGAAGCCCAGATAAGTAATCCGTTCCATCAGGCGACCGGCCCGCCCGGCGATGGCGGCATAGGCCACCGGCACCGCTACCACCACCGCCACCAGTGCGGCAAGCAGCGAACTGTAGGCCGAGTTCCAGGCATAGATCGGATCGAACCCACCGCTGCCTTCACGGATCAACCACTGGGCAAAGATGAACAGCGGCAACGCGATGGCCAGCCCGACCACCAGTAACACGGCGGCCGAGGCGCCGGCAATGTGCCAGCGATTGGGCCACAGCGACAGGGTCCGCCCGGGCCGTTCACGTGACGTTCCCACACGCGATTCGAGATACAGCACCACCGCGACGATGACCAGTAACTGCAAAGAGAGCATCGCCGCCTGGGCCAGACCGAAGGCGTTGTATTCGACGAAGATCACCCGGGTGAAGGTATCCAGGCGCATGATCGCCGGGGTGGCAAAATCCGACAAGGTATACAACGCCACCAGCAGTGCCCCGGCGGCAATCCCGTTGCGCACCCTCGGCAACACCACGCGCCACAGGCTCATGGACAGCGACAGCCCCAGGACCCGCGAGGCATTGACCAGGCTGCCATCGAGACTGCGCAACGAGGCGCGAGTGGTCAGCAACACAAACGGAAAGGTATACAGGGTCATCACCAGCGTGGCACCGGCCAGGCCATGGACACTGGGCATCGACAGACCGAGCAGGTTTTCGATCTCCCCGCCGGGGCCAAACGCGGCATAAAAGGTAAAGGCGCCGATATAACTGGGCATCGCCAGTGGCGCGGCCAGGGCGATCAGCCACAGGCGACGAAACGGCAGCTCCACATAGGCGGTGAGCAACGCCAGCGGCACACCCAGCAACACCGAACCGATCACCGTGAAGCCGGTTAACAACAAGGTGTTGATCAAAATGCCCAGGGTGTGGCTGTCGAACCACTGCGCCGCCCCGGCGCCCAGCACGATCAGCACCCCGATGGGGGCCAGCGCCACCAGCGCGACCAGCGCCGCGATCGGATAGGAACGGGGAAAGCGGGTCATAACACGCCGACGTCGCGCATCAGATCAAGCGTGGGACGCAGATCCGCGAGCCGGGTCAGATCGATTTTTGGTGGGTTAATGTCCTTGAGCGGCGGCAACCCTTCGGGCATCGCCACCCCCTGCACCATCGGAATCTCGTA
>JAXHTI010000180.1:0-3962 GCA_034190045.1 Pseudomonadota bacterium | reverse complement strand
CCCCGTAAAACCCACGCCAATCGAAAACCCCGAGTACGTCGCGCACAGCCGGGACTTTTTCCAGGAGCTGGGCCTGGCCGACAGCCTGGCCGAGTCCGCTGATTTCATGCGGGTGTTCAGCGGGGATCTCTCGAAGGTTCCGGAACCGATGCGCCCGGTGGGCTGGGCCACGGGGTATGCCCTGTCTATCTTTGGCACCGAGTACACCGCGCAGTGCCCGTTTCGGACCGGTAACGGCTATGGGGATGGCCGTGCGATGTCGGTGTTCGAAGCGGTCATTAATGATCGCCGCTGGGAGATGCAGCTCAAAGGGGGCGGTCGCACGCCTTACTGCCGTGGCGGGGATGGTCGTGCGGTATTGCGCTCGAGTGTTCGCGAGTTCCTGGCCCAGGAACACATGCACGCCCTGGGGGTGCCGACCTCCCGCTCGTTGAGCCTGTACGTGTCGAAAACCGAGACGGTCGATCGACCCTGGTATACGGAAGGCTCGCACTCGTTCGAACCCGATCGGATGGTCGAGGAGAACGTGGCGATCTCGACGCGGGTGGCCCCGTCATTCATTCGCGTGGGCCAGCTCGAACTGTTCGGTCGCCGGGCGCGCAAGCAGGAACATTCTGCAGCGCTGGAAGAACTGGAGCAGCTGGTGCTGCATTTGATCGACCGGGAGTACTCGGGGATCATCGACCCGAATCTGAGTACCCCCGAGAAGGTGGTCCTGCTCGCACAGGAATTTCGCAGCCGCCTGACCTCGCTGGTGGCCAACTGGATCCGGGTCGGTTATTGCCAGGGCAACTTCAACAGCGATAACACCCAGGCCGGTGGCTTTACCCTGGATTACGGCCCCTTTGGCTTCATGGAGGTCTTTGATCCTCACTACCAGCCCTGGACAGGTGGCGGGGAACACTTCGCGTTCTGGAACCAGCCCGTGGCCGCCGAACGCAACTTCGAGAGTTTCTGTACCGCGTTGCGGCCGTTACTGGAATCGGAGCACAAGGCGATAACACAGCTTAATGAGATTCGAAACGGCTTTGCCAACGTGATGCAGGAAGAATTGCAAAAGATGTTTGCGAGCAAGCTGGGCCTGGAGACGTTGGACGTCGACCTGTTCAATGAGCTCGCCAACCTCATGATGCAGACCTCGGTCGATTACACCCTCTTCTTTCGCGAACTCTCATCGATACCGGACGATATCGGTGCACTCAAAAAGAGCTTCTACGGCCAGTTGAATGACGAGCTGGAACAGCAGTGGTCACAATGGCTGAGCCAATGGCAGTCGCGGCTGAGCGATGAGCCGGGCACGCTCGAAGATATCTCCGTACGAATGAAACGCGTGAATCCCAAATACAGCCTGCGCGAATGGTTGCTGGCCCCGGCTTATCAGCAAGCGGCCCGGGGCGACTACACGCTGATCAGAGAACTGCAGAAAGTGATGACCCAACCTTACGCCGAGCAGTCGAAAGAGGTGGAAGCGAAATACTATCGACTCAAGCCGGCCGAGTTCAGTGAGCTCGGCGGGGTGTCGCATATGAGCTGTTCGTCATGATTAAAAAATAGTTGGCAGTTGGCAGATAGCAGTTGGCAGAAAAGGAGGTAGGCCGGATCAAGCAACGCGGATCCGGCATTCTACTAACACCCAAAACACTCGCCTTGCTCGCGGGGTGGGCTCTGTCGCGGAAGGCATGGTGCCCTGACCTATCGGAGATAGGTAGGGTACTCATAATGAAACCCGGAGGGGTTCTATGAGACACGACCTGAGCAACGCGAAGGAATACTGAATGAAACCCGAAGGGGTTCTAGAGTGAGCCGTGAGCGACGCATCGGCGACCGGTGTGCCTCTTTTCCGTCGCGCATGCAATGCTCTCCTACAGGTGCCATGACGGCTGAGCGGGGCCTGACCCGTGTAAGGTGACCGGGCTGAGCCAGCTTTATACAAATATCAATGTTTTCAGAGGGTTGGGCTGGTATGACCCTCATGCTACCCACCCACTTCGCCTGTAATGCTTGACACCGGGAAAATTCCTGGTCTAAGGTGTTTTCTGATTCGAAACAGGAAACGCCGTGGCTCTCAAAGCTCAGGATACTCTGCTGGCGCTCAAATACTGGTCGTTGCGTCAACACGGCCAGCAAATCGGCATGCGCGCAATTGCTGATGCCATCGGTATCAGTGCCGGCGAAGTCAGCAAGGGGACAAAACGGTTGATAGCCTCGCGTCTGGTTGTTGAGCGCGACAAGGAGATCTTTGCCGAGGCGGGCGCCCTGCTGGAATGGTTATGCTATGGCGTTCGCTATGCTTTTCCGCAGGAGCCCGCGGGTTATGGGCGGGGGATGGCCACTTCCTGGAACTGTCCGCTGGTGAAGAGCGAGATGGTCCCGCCCGTTCCGCCACTGGTCTGGCCCACGCCAGGCGGGGAAGTCGAGGGCGTATTGATCAAACCCATTCATGAGTCGGTGCCGTTTGCCGCAAGCCACGATGCATGGCTTTATCAGGCGTTATCGCTGCTGGAGGCGATCCGTGTGGGCAAACCCAGAGAGTTAGCCATCGCCAGAGATCTTTTAACGCGCCTGGTTAAAGGAAAGTAGTGGAAAGTAAAGCCTATAACTTGATGCAGCTGGAAGCGATCGCATCAGCATTACAGGACCTACTGCCCAGAGTGATTTTCGTTGGTGGCAGCACAACGGTTTTGCTGGTTGATGAGGCCGCACATTTCGGCGTCAGAAAAACCGATGACGTAGATGTCATTATCGATGTCACTACTCAGATTGAATATCACCGGCTGGGGGAGAAACTGAGGGAACTCGGTTTTCAGGAAGATACAGAGGGCCCGATATGTCGTTGGCGACTGGCTAATAATACAGGCGGTATCAAACTCGATGTGATGCCGACAGATGAAAAAATCCTGGGCTTCTCTAACCGTTGGTATAAAGATGCTATCGATAATGCATTAGAAGTTTCGTTACCCAGCGGTACTGTGATCCGTGTAGTAAAGCCCGCTTATTTCCTGGCAACAAAATTCGAAGCGTTTGCGGGGAGAGGGGAAGGTGATTACTTCAGTCATGATTTGGAAGACATCGTTTTTGTTATGGAAAACAGAAGCCGACTGATTGTAGAGTTAATGGACTGTCCGGAACCATTGAAACAATATTTGTCTCAGCAGGCGACTTTACTTTTGAATGATGAATTCCTGAATGTCTTGCCGGGATTGCTGAATAATCCTGGTTCGGATAGAGGCATAGTACACAGTTTAGAGATCATGAAATCCTGGCAGCAAACTAAATAGATCTTAGCGGGCTTAGCGGGGGTCGCACCAATGCAACTTATTGAAACGACGAGCAAAAACCTCGAAATTCAGGCCTGCACAACCCTTAACAGGCGCTTTGTCAGGCCAAAATCGCCGCTTTAGTTCTGGTTCAGTGAATATCTGACCAGGTGCTGACCGCCACAACCTGTATTACTGTCTGCTCCTTGTTGACCGCTTGACACTGGATACGGGAATGCTATTCTCTATTCGCGAATCGCGAACGGAGAATGTGTCGATGAACCTGAAACCCCAGGACATCCTGGTGTTGTTAAAGCTGGTTGCTCTGGGTGATAAACCGTGGTCATTCAGCCAGTTAGCCAGTGAACTCGGTATGAGCCCGTCGGAAGTGCATGCGGCGTCCAAACGGGCGCTGGCGGCCGGGTTGGCTGTCAAAGCAGGCGAGAACATCCTGCTGAATACACGGAATCTCGAGGAGTTTCTGCTCCACGGTATCCAGTATGTCTTCATCCCCGAGCGCGGAGAAATGAACCGGGGCATGCCAACCGCGCACGCCGCCGAGCCAATGGCGACATACAGGGTGACGGATAATGAGCCGCCGCCGGTATGGCCCGAGTCCGACGGCGAACTGCGCGGGGAATCGTTTTCGCCTTTGTATAAATCCGCACCGAAAGCCGCGCGTAATGATCCCCGGCTTTATGAATT
>JAXHTI010000018.1:0-36386 GCA_034190045.1 Pseudomonadota bacterium | reverse complement strand
GACCTTGCCGTTGAGCTGATGGCGCTGATTATCATTGCGCAATACAAGATTAACGTCATCAAAACGCAGGATATTGCCGTCCTGCTTCAGATCTTTCCAGATAATCGTACTGTTGCGCAGGGACAACCGGCTGCGCTTGAACAGCCAGTCGGCCAGTTCTCCCGAGCCGCGAGGTCGTCCGCTCTGAAGGGTTTTATCAAGATTGGTCACATCTACACCCTGTAACAAGAACCGCCCGTCCTGTTGCCGGGTTATTGCCAGCTGAATGCCATCAATCGTAAAGTTGCGGGGCACGACCTGACGCTGGCGAATGGAGTCGATCAGGGCCACGCCCAGTCGTGCCTGGTCGAAACGCACCAGTTCACGTTCGCCGGTTTTATCCAGCATGTAGACATCGTCGAAAATCAGTGTCGGAGTAAAACCGATCAGCCGGGCATCCATGGACTCGATTCTCACCGTGTGGTCCAGGAAAGTACTGGCCAGCTCTTCCAGATCAGAACGGTAAGCGGTCAGATCGGGTAAAAAAATCCGAAACAGGGAAACCAGCACGGCCAGGACGACAACCAGAGCCGCCAGGCTGTACCAGAGGATACGCCGAAAGGTACGCAGGTATTTTTTTGCCGTGGCCACGTTAAACTATCGTCACTCTATCAGTGGTGCAGCCATCATCCGTTACATCAACACCACATCGAACTGTTCCTGGGTGTATTCCGATTCCACCTGGAACTTGATCGGCTTGCCGATAAACTCTTCCAGCTCGGCGACACTGGTTGACTCCTCATCCAGCAACATATCCACCACTGGCTGGGCGGCCAGCACCAGATACTGCTGGGCATCAAACTGGCGCGCCTCGCGCAGAATCTCGCGAAAGATCTCGAAACAGACGGTTTCCGCGGTCAACAGCGTACCGCGCCCGTTACATATAGGACACGGTTCGCACAGGATATGTTCCAGGCTTTCCCGGGTGCGTTTGCGGGTCATTTCCACCAGTCCCAGGCTGGAGACTTCGGTGATGTGGGTCTTGGCATGGTCCCGTTCGAGACTCTTCTCCAGCGCGCGCAGAACCTGGCGCCGGTGCTCGATATCCGCCATGTCGATAAAATCGATAATGATAATCCCGCCCAGATTGCGCAGGCGCAGCTGGCGTACGATCGCCTGGGTGGCTTCCAGGTTGGTCTTGAATATGGTCTCTTCGAGATTGCGATGCCCGACAAAGGCACCGGTATTCACATCGATGGTGGTCATCGCCTCGGTCTGATCGATAATCAGGTAACCACCGGATTTGAGCTGAACCTTGCGTTCCAGGGCACGACGAATTTCATCCTCGACACCATAAAGATCGAATATAGGCCGTTCACCCGGGTAATACTCGACCTGATCGGCCAGCTCGGCAATGAACTTGGCAGCGAATTTTTTGACCTTGTGATAGGTTTCATTGGAATCGATGCGAATCTTTTCGATGTCACTGCCACTGAGATCACGCATGGTACGCATGACCAGGGGCAAGTCCTCGTACAGCAGGTTGCTGTCGTCACCATTACCGTTTGTGCTGCGCTCCTGAATCGAGGTCCACAGCTTCTGTAAAAAGCACATATCGTTGTAAATCGCCTCATCAGAGACGCCTTCGGCCACGGTGCGAACGATATAGCCACCCGGGTCGAACTGCGGGGCATAACGGCCAACGATCTCTTTCAACCGCTGGCGCTCGGCCTCCTCGTCGATTTTTTGTGAGACGCCGACATGTTCCGCGCCGGGCATGTAAACCAGATAGCGGGAGGGAATGGAAAGCTGGGTGGTCAGGCGCGCGCCTTTGGAACCCATCGGATCCTTGACCACCTGGACCACCACGTCCTGACCTTCGGAAAGCAACTCCATGATGGTTTGCGAGTTTTTCTCGCCCTCATTGTCATTGCGCACGGCAATATCGGAGACATGCAGAAATGCGGTGCGATCCAGCCCCATCTCGATAAAAGCCGCCTGCATTCCGGGCAAAACCCGGCTGACCTTGCCACGATAGATATTACCCACCAGGCCGCGCTTGCGTGCCCGCTCGATGTGCACTTCCTGCAACACACCATTTTCCACATAGGCGACACGGGTCTCCTGTGGGGTAACATTGATTAACAGTTCTTCACTCATTCTGCCCGCTCACTCCTGATTCGGGAACAATCCGACACCGGTCTGTTGTAATAATTGTGCGGTCTCGTACAACGGTAATCCCATCACGCCCGAGTAACTGCCATGCAGTTCACGGATAAAGGCCGCCGCATAACCCTGAATGGCATAGGCGCCCGCCTTGCCCTCGCTTTCACCGGTTTGCCAATAGTGTTCACATTCCGCCCGGTTCAATTCACGAAACGTGACCTGGCTGACATTAAGCGCATCGCGTTCCTCGCGGTCGATCAGCGCGACGCCACTGAGAACCTCGTGGGTTCGCCCCGACAACCGCTGCAGCATGGCGATGGCTTCCTCCCGGTCCTGCGGCTTGCCCAGGACCTCATCGTCAATGACGATGACCGTGTCGGCGCCAAGGACCGGTCGCGGCGCCGCCGGGTCGATTAATTCCAGACCGGCGCGCGCCTTGTCCCGCGCCACCCGGCGCACATATGCATCGGGCGCTTCGTCATTCAGCCGGGTCTCGCTGACCGAGACATCCAGCAACCGGTAACGGACACCGATCTGTGTGAGCAGTTCGCGACGCCGCGGCGAGGCCGATGCCAGATAAATATCAAAAGGCTCCATACCTGTGAGTGTACCCTGTTCCGGCTCCGGGTTTCAGTGCCCGGCAGGGCCTTTCGGAAACGGCCCGGTTTATTATGCTATTTATGGTATGGATGGTGCTTGAGTATGCTCATGGCCCGATACAGCTGTTCTGCCACAATAATGCGCACCAGCGGGTGAGGCAAGGTCAGGGGGGAGAGTGACCAGCGGCCGGCGGCCTGTTGCAGGCAGCCGGGCGCAAGACCGTCCGGGCCGCCTATCATCAGGGCGACGTCCTGCCCGCCCTGCAGCCAGTCGCGCAACTGATCGGCCAGCTGTTGTGTCGACCAGCTCTTGCCCCCGCCATCGAGCGCCCAGAGCAGGCTGTTCTTCGGCACCGCTGCCAGCAGCTTTTCGCCTTCCTGTTGTTTGAGCTGTTCGACGGCGCTGGTCTTGCCGCGTTTGGCCAGCGGAATCTCGAGCAGATTCAGGCGGCACTCGGGTGGCATGCGCCGGGCATATTCCTCATATCCCTGCTGTACCCAGCCGGGCATTTTGCTACCCACTGCCAGTAGATGAATCTGCATGCCTGCCGCCGGTTAAAGAATCGATGAATTCGGTGTGATCGGTTTTTTGTCAGTGCTGTTGAATGACCACCGAACACACCGAAATACACTGAAGACACAGAAAATGAATTGTCGGTGTTTTCGGTGTTGTCAGTGGCAATCCCGCTTTACTTCTCGACCGCCGCCGGACTCGCCTCGCCCCAGAGTTTTTCCAGGTTATAAAAGTCGCGTATCGACGGCTGCATGATATGCGCCACCACATCGCCGAGATCGACCAGCACCCACTCGGCATGTTGCTCGCCTTCCACGCCCATCGGCTTGATTCCGGCAGCCTTGGCCTTTTCGATAATGTTGTCGGCAATCGCCTTGACCTGGCGCGCGGTATTGCCACTGGCAATCACCATGACATCGGTCACGCTGGACTGGCCGCTGACATCCAGGATCTTGATGTCGATACCCTTGACGTCCTCGATCGCATCGACCACCAGTTGTTTCAGTTGTTCACCATTCATGAGCGTCTCTGTTTATCCATAGATGTGTTGCGTTTTGATCAGTTCGTGGACGTTATCCGGCAACAAGTAACGAATATCCCGCCCTCTTGCCAGCTCCTCGCGAATGCCGCTGGCGGAAATATCCAGCTGGGTCACCGACTGGAAAGCCAGCTTGCCGGCCGGCTGACGGGTCAGTTGTTCCGGTTCGCAGTAACGCGCCTGGATTTCTCTGGCCAGGATCGAACCCGGCCGCATATCGCGCAACGACCAGCCGGGCCGATGGGTGATCACCAGATGGGCATAATCGAAGAGATCCCGCCAGCGGTGCCAGCCTTCCAGGCCCAGAAAGGCATCCAGTCCCAGGATCAGGCACAGAGGGATATCACTCCCCAGCTCTTCACGCAGGCTGTGCAGGGTATCGACCATGTAGGAAGGGCCGGTGCGGCGCAATTCCCGATCGTCGATCACAAACCCGGGCTGATCGGCAATCGCCGCACGGACCAGCATCAGGCGCTGCAGGGCCGATGCCTGGGGCTTGCCCCGGTGCGGCGGCTCGGCACTGGGAATAAAACGCAACTCGCGCAGCCCCAGGTCCTGATAAATTTCCAGCGCCGGCCGCAAATGGCCGAAATGGATGGGATCGAACGTCCCGCCAAGGATACCAATCATAATAAATACAGGGCCGAGGACATTAATGTCACCGTGGAGTCCTCGTCACTGCGACGGTCATTGACGAATATGACCATCGCCGATCACGATGTATTTCTGCGAGGTCAGGCCGTGCAGGCCCACCGGTCCGCGGGCGTGGATCTTGTCGGTGCTGATCCCGATCTCGGCGCCCAGACCGTATTCGAAACCGTCGGCAAACCGGGTCGAGGCATTGACCATGACCGAGCTGGCATCCACCTCGCTGAGAAAACGCCGCGCCCGGCCGATAGCCTCGGTCAGGATCGATTCGGTATGGCCGGAACCATGTACATGAATGTGTTCGATCGCCGCATCCAGATCATCCACGATCCGGATCGACAGGATCGGTGCCAGATACTCGGTGTCCCAGTCTTCCTCGGTGGCAGCGATGGCCTCTTTTAAAATCGCGCGGGTTGCCTCGCAGCCCCGCAGCTCGACGCCCTCTTCGCTGTATAACCGGCCAAGTTCCGGCAACACCTGATCGGCAATCGCTTTGTGCACCAGCAGGGTTTCCATGGTATTGCAGGTGCCGTAACGCTGGGTCTTGGCATTGAAGGCCACGGCCACCGCCTTGTCGACGTCAGCCTGCTCATCGATATAGACATGACAGACGCCATGCAGATGCTTGATCACCGGCACGCGCGAATCGGCGGTAATCCGCTCGATAAGCCCCTTGCCGCCGCGCGGTACGATCACATCGACAAACTCGGGCATGGTGATCAATTCCCCGACCGCCGCGCGATCGGTCATTTCGATCACCTGTACCGCCTCGTCGGGCAGCCCGGCCTGCTGCAGGCCCTGGCGGATACAGGCGGCAATGGCCTGGTTGGAGTGCTCGGCTTCGGAGCCGCCCCGCAAAATGGCGGCGTTACCGGATTTGAGGCACAGGGCGGCCGCATCGGCGGTCACATTGGGACGCGATTCGTAAATGATGCCGATGACCCCCAGCGGCACACGCATCTTGCCCACCTCGATCCCCGAGGGGCGATAGGCCATCTCGCTGATTTCGCCAACCGGGTCGGGCAGCGCGGCAATCTGGCGCAGTCCTTCGGCCATGGCGGCAATGCGCTCGGCGTTGAGTTCCAGGCGATCCAGCAGGGCCGCATCCAGCCCCTTGTCCTGCCCGGCCTGCATGTCTTCGCGGTTGGCCGCCAGCAGGGCCTCCTGACCGGCCTCCAGCGCCGCGGCAATCGCCTCCAGCGCGGTGTTTTTCTGGTTGGTTCCCGCGCGCGCCATCGCCCGCGAGGCCTGGCGGGCCTGGCGGCCCAGTTGGGTCATGTACTGCTTGATATCGACTTTGGCGTCCATGGTGTTCGGTTTTACCTGTAATGTGAAATCAGCTGGCGGCCCGACCGGATTCAAACAGGGGGCAATCGGCCAGCGCCATGATCAATTGTAACAATTCCTCCCACGGCTCGCCCGCCGCCTGCCCCTTGAGACAGCGATCGATCTGCCCGCAACGCTGCAACAGGGATCGCCACAGCGCGGCTTGCGGGTGACGGCGCAGGGCGGCACTCACCGGGGCCTTGCGTTTGTCCCAGACCCGGTATTGCTGCAGTACGCCCGCCAGCGGCTGACCGTCCTCCAGGGCGGCGGCCATCCCCGCAAGCGAACGGATCTCCCGGCTCAGGGCCCAGAGTACCAGAATCGCCTCGACCCCCTCGCCGCGCAGTCCGTAAAGCATACGCTGGGCCCGCACCCGATCCCCGCTCAGGGTGACATCCACCAGCGAGAACAGATCATAGCGGGCGCTGTCGGCCACGGCCGCCGCCACCTGTTCGGCGTCGATGGGGCCGGGACCATTGAGCAGGCGCAGCTTTTCCAGCTCCTGATCGGCGGCCAGCAGGTTGCCTTCGATGCGATCCACCAGCAGTTGCAGGGCCGCCTCGCTGGGCTGCATCTCGCGCAGGGCCATGCGTTGCTTCAGCCAGCCCGGCAGCTGCGCCGCGTCGATGGGCCACACGGCCAGCGTCACCCCGGCCCGATCGATGGCTTTGTACCATTTGCTGTTCTGCTGGGTTTTATCCAGTTTGGCGCTGATGATCAGCAACAGGGTATCCGCCGGCGGATTGTCGAGATACGCCTGCAGGGCCTTGCTGCCCTCGGTGCCGGGCTTGCCGGTGGGCAGGCGCAGTTCGATTAGCTGCTTTTCGGCAAACAGGGACAGATTGGCCGTGGAGGCGCCCAGGTTCTGCCAGTCGAAGCGGGCATCGGCATGCAGTACCTGGCGATCGGTATAGCCCTGCTCCCGGGCCTGCTGGCGAATAGCATTGACGGCCTGATCGACCTGGAAGGGTTCGTCGCCGCTGACCAGGTAGACCGGGTCCAGTCCCTTTTGCAGCCGGGCGGGAAGCTGATCAGCGCGCAGTTTCATTGTCGCCACGCTCATCCGCTTCGAAGGCGGGGTCGGTTTGTTCCGCGTCGGGCGCGGGTTGCGCCGCGCGGTGACGCAGCTGGAAGGTAATGCGCCGCATCATCTGCAGCGCCGCCTCTTCGGCAAGCAGGCGCTCGAGACGCGCCTCCTCGTCATCCATGGCCAGGGCATTGTTCGGATCGAACTGGTAGGAGCGACGGACACTGATATCCTGATTCTGCAGCAGCGGCTGACCGCCGGCATCCTCGAGCGAAAAGCTGACCTGATAACGCAACTCGTACTCGTTGGGCCGCCCGGCGCTGTCCACCGACAGGGTACGCCGCGTCACGTCCTCATGCTTGATTACCAGTCGCGCGGCCGCGCCGTCAGCCTCGCCGAAATCCAGCTGCGCGTCCGACTGGTGCCAGGAGCGGCTCAAGGATTCACCCAGGGCTGAATAGGGTGCCACGCCTTCGGCCACCGTATTTTGCAATTCGGGAGGCATATCCACCGCGCCGCGCAGACGAAACCCGCAGGCCTGCAACACCAGGGTCAGGATCAGTAACAGGGGCAACCAGTTGCGGGTCATGGACATTACGCGCCTCTATTTCACCACGATGTTAACCAGCTTGCCCGGTACTACGATCAGCTTGATGATCCCCTTGCCCTCGATAAAACGCTGCACGTTCTCTTCCTCCTGGGCGGCCTGTTCGATCTGGTTGCGTTCGGCATCCACCGGCACGCTGATGCGACCGCGCAGCTTGCCATTGACCTGTACCACCAGCTCGACTTCTTCGCGCACCAGGGCCGATTCGTCCGCCTGTGGCCAGTCCTGTTCGATCACCGCGCCCTCATGACCCAGCGCCTGCCACAACACGTGGGTAATGTGCGGCACGATGGGCGAGAGCAACAGCACCACGGTCTCCAGAGCTTCCTGGACCACGGCCCGGCCCGCCGGAGAGTCATCCTCGAATTTGCCCAGTGCATTCATCAGTTCCATCACCGCGGCGATGGCGGTATTGAAGGTAAAGCGTCGCCCCATGTCGTCGGTGCACTTGGCGATCGTCTCGTGCACCTGGCGGCGCAGGCTTTTCTGTTTATCCCCCAGCGCATCGGGATCCACCGCTTCGGCCGGGCCGCCCTCGACATGTTGCTGCACCCTGGCCCACAGCCGCTTGAGAAACCGGTAACCGCCATCGACGCCGGCATCGGACCATTCCAGGGATTGCTCCGGCGGGGCGGCGAACATCATGAACAGCCGCGCGGTGTCGGCGCCGTACTTGTCGATCAGCGCCTGCGGATCCACCGTGTTGCCCTTGGACTTGGACATCTTGGCGCCGTCTTTTAACACCATGCCCTGGGTCAGCAGATGGGTAAACGGTTCGGCGTTCTGGATCAGACCCACATCGCGCATCAGCTTGTT
This sequence comes from Pseudomonadota bacterium, assembly GCA_034190045.1. Classification (GTDB taxonomy): domain Bacteria; phylum Pseudomonadota; class Gammaproteobacteria; order UBA6429; family Thiohalophilaceae; genus Thiohalophilus. The sequence continues at coordinate 28,166 of JAXHTI010000018.1, read as the reverse complement.
GTAAAAGCGGGCATAGAGCAGATGCAAAATGGCGTGCTCGATGCCGCCGATGTACTGGTCCACCGGCAGCCAGTAGTCGGCGCGGGCATCCAGCATCGCCTTGTCATTGTCCGCGCTGGCATAGCGGGCGTAGTACCAGCTCGACTCCATGAAGGTATCGAAGGTATCGGTTTCGCGTTCGGCCTTGCCGCCGCATTTGGGGCAGCGGGTGTTATAAAATTCGGGCATCTGCTTGAGCGGCGAGCCGACCACGCCCTCGAAATTGACCTCTTCGGGCAACACCACCGGCAGATCTTTTTCCGGTACCGGCACCTCGCCACATTTTTTGCAGTGAATGATCGGAATCGGCGCCCCCCAGTAACGCTGACGCGACACCCCCCAGTCACGCAGGCGATAGGTCACCCGCTTCTCACCGCGCTTCTGTTTTTTCAGGTGCTCGGCAATCCGGTCAAACGCCTGCTCGGAAGTCAGGCCATCGAACTCGCCGGAATTGATCAACTTGCCTTTGTCGGTGAACGCACCTTCATTAAGATCGGGTAATTCGCCCTCGATCGGCGCGACCACCGGTCGGACTGGCAAACCGTACTGGCGGGCAAACTCCCAGTCACGCTGATCGTGCGCGGGAACCGACATGACGGCCCCTTCGCCGTAACTCATCAGCACAAAGTTGGCCACGTAGACCGGGATCTGATCCCCGCTGATCGGGTGCACCGCCTTGAAGCCGGTATCGATGCCCTTCTTCTCCAGGGTTTCGAGCGTGGCCTCGGCGGTGCCGGTCTGTTCGCACTCTTTTATAAAGGTCGCGACATTGGCATAGCGCTCGCCCGCTTCCTGTGCCAGCGGGTGCTGCGCCGCCACCGCCATGTAGGTCACGCCCATCAGGGTATCCGGGCGGGTGGTAAAAACTTTCAGCCGTTCCTTGCGTTCGGCCAGGTCGAAGGCAATCTCCACCCCGTGGGACTTGCCGATCCAGTTGCGCTGCATGGTTCGCACCTGCTCCGGCCAGCCCTCCAGGTTATCCAGCTCTTCCAGCAGTTCGTCGGCATAGGCGGTGATTTTCATGAACCACTGCGGAATATCCTTGCGTTCCACCGGCGTGTCGCAACGCCAGCACTTGCCCTCGATCACCTGCTCGTTGGCCAGCACGGTCAGGTCGTTCGGGCACCAGTTGACCGGCGAAGTCTTTTTGTAGACCAGGCCTTTTTTGTACAGTTTGGTGAACAGCCACTGTTCCCAGCGGTAATAATCGGGATCGCAAGTGGCCAGCTCCCGGTCCCAGTCGTAACCGAGCCCCAGCCGCTTGAGCTGGGCACGCATGTAATCGATGTTCTGCCGGGTCCAGGCGGCCGGGGCCACCTGGTTCTGCATGGCGGCGTTTTCCGCCGGCAGGCCGAAAGCGTCCCAGCCCATCGGCTGCAGGACATTTTTGCCCTGCATGCGCTGGTAACGGCTGATCACATCTCCGATGGTGTAATTGCGAACATGACCCATGTGCAGGCGACCGCTCGGATAGGGGAACATGGACAGGCAATAGAATTTTTCCCTCGCCGGATCCTCGCTGACCTTGAAGGATTGCTGCGCTTCCCAGTACTGCTGGGCGGCCTGTTCGATCTGTTCGGGGCGGTATTGTTCGTCCATTCGCTCGCTGCTTCGGTTGATCATCGGATAGGGGTAAGCGGCCTATTCTACTCTGCCCGCCCGCCGGGCAAAACCGCCATATTCGGCCCGGGGGCTTGCAAGTGTCGGCCCGCCGACCCAAGATAACCTTATACAGTTGGATAAAATAAGGAACCGACACCATGAACGACACCCAGGATCGGCTGCTCAAGGCCTACCGCGACATGATGCACCACCTGCGCGAAGCGTGGACGGACGTGGAAGAAAAAGCGTTGCCTCCGCTGCGGGAACGCCTGGACAAGGCCATGCAACAGGCCTCGGAGATGGGCGAGCTCAGCCGCGAAGAAGCCGAACGCGTCCGCGAATACGTGCGTCGCGACGTGGAAGAAGCGGCGGATTTTATGAGCGAAAATGGTCGCCAGCTCAAGGAATGGCTCCAGTTCGATCTGCAGTTTGCCGAATCCAAGTTCGCCGAAATGTTTGCCGCCGTGGCCGATCGCACCCGGCTGGAGCTGGATATGCTGGCCGAGCGGGCCCGCCGGGTCGGCGAATGGCATACCGGGGAAGTCACCGGCATCGGTGTGTTGCAGTGCAAACAGTGCGGGGAAAAGCTGCACTTCGAAAAGCCGGGTCATATTCCGCCCTGTCCCAAATGCCAGGGTACCGTGTTCAAGAAATATTTCGGCTCACCGCAAGAATAAAACCGCCGCTTTCTGCACTGAGGCCACTGCCTGATCCAGACCGTAACTGTCCCGGTAACCCCGGCCGGGACAGTTCGATCGCCGCGTTCCATGCTCAAAAGCCGCTATGTCGAATGATGCGCGGAACATATTTTATATGCGCATGGGGACAGTCCTGGAAACGGTTCTGAGACTGACTTTCTGTTCGCCAACAGTAGCCGGCCATTTTTCAGACAAGCATTGTTGTTGCGAGAGCGAAATTCTTTGCCGTAAACAGGTTACGCTACAGGCGCCAAAATTCTGACCATGGCCTGACCGTCAAAATCTCATCACTTTTCAACCGAAACAACCGCCGCGCGCCGATTTTACCAGTGCAGAACAGTCAGGAAATAAAACTGATTTGCCTTTGCATAACATATAAACTATAAGGATATAAGTATCTGTATCCGGTAACTGCATCCGGATTCCGTAACTTGAAGGACGGCATCATGATACAGCTATCGAAAAATATCCGTCCCATCGAACGCGGCATACGCAGTCTTGTTGGGTTATTGCTGATCTACCTCGGATTCATCGACACCGGTACGATTCCGGATGCCCTGTTTTCCTTTCTGGTCGGGTTGTTCGGCGTGGCCAACCTGACCAGCGGTCTACTCGGGTGGTGTCCGATGTACCACCTGACCCGAACCACTGCCAGTGACGGCGAGTAATGGCTGATGCAGTTACGTGGCTGGCTGGTTGTCGCATTCAGTACTCTTTCTCTGTGTATCATCATCATTTTCGGTTACATGGCTCACCGCACCTCGCAGGAAACCCGCCTGAACACCGAATACAGTTTTATTCAACAACGTTTGCAAACCCTTTCCTGGCTGCTGGGACAGGAAACACGTCTCATCCAGGAACATTTCTCCCGCATGCCCGGGCCGGTTCCGGATCAGCTCATTGGCACCGAGGAGTTCCTTGTTATTCAAAACAGGCAGGGCATCACTCGCACTCTGGGTAACCCGCCGGCAGGTTGGCAAAACGCCTCGATCAACCTTGACAGCACAGATGACATTTCACATGTCCGCATCGACAATAAACACTTTTTAGCCGGTACTATCTCCCTGGATAATGGACTGAGTCTGACGCTATACAGGCTGATCAGTCATCGCCTGGAAGGTTTTCATGACTATTCTGCATGGAGCCGCTTCGTTGTGGCGGCCATGTTAACTCTCTGGCTGGCTATATGGGGCGCGTTGATACTTGCCGCCTGGATCAGTCGCCAGCTTGATCGACAAAACCGTCGACTGTTTTACCACGCCATGCACGACAGTCTGACAGGCCTGCCCAACCGCCTGATGTTACGACAGGAACTCGAACGGCTTATCAATCAGCCCGCCGCTGCGCTTGTCGCGCTTTATGTCCTGGATATCGAGCGTTTTCAGGAACTGAACGATACACTGGGTCATGTTTATGGTGATGACTTGTTGAAAAAAATTGGCGAACGCCTCAGTAGAAACAAACTCTCCTATGAACTGATGGCGCGTATGGGCAGTGACGAGTTCGGAATTATTGCACTGCACGACAAGCATGAACAGATAAAAGAATTTGCCGACCAGATTAACCGCCAACTGGAAAGGCCGGTCAGCTTTGACAAGATACAGTTTCACACCAAACTTAATATCGGTGTCGCGGTGTTCCCGGAACATGGCGAGGAAACCAACAGTCTTATCCAAAACGCCGAAGTTGCCCTGTCCAGGGCCAAATCACTCAAGCAGCCCCTGATACTGTATAAACATGAAGATAATCCTTACAGCATTGCCCGACTCAAACTGATCAGCGAATTGCATCACGCCATTAAACACCACGAACTGCAGATACATTACCAGGCAAAGTACGACCTTGAGAGTGGTCGAATCACCGGGGCCGAAGCCCTGGCTCGCTGGGAATATGGTAAGGATAATTATATCCCGCCTGACACCTTCATCCCGCTTGCCGAACAGACCGGCCTGATCGGTCAGCTTTCCAGACAAATGCTTTACGGTGCCATCCGGCAATGGCATGAGTGGTACCGGCAGGGTCATGACATCCAGCTATCACTGAATATATGCTCGAGCGACTTCGAGGATCCGCTTTTCAGGGAGGATATTCGCCGCTGTCTGTCCCAGTGGCAGGTGCCACCCGGGAGAATCATTCTGGAAATCACCGAAAACACCCTGATGGAAACCCATGACACCAATCGACGCCTGCTCGAATCGCTGCGCGATAGTGGCGTCATACTCTCCATCGATGATTTCGGCACGGGGTTCTCTTCCCTGGCCTATCTGCGCCATCTGCCGATTACCGAAATCAAGATAGACAAGGTCTTTATCCAGGGGATGGTCGACAGCCTCAATGATCGGGCCATTGTCAAAACCGTCATTGAGCTGGCGCACAATCTCGGCTTCCAGGTTGTGGCAGAAGGTGTCGAGGACAATCAGACCCTGCTTTTGCTACAGGAAATGGGGTGCGAGGTAATCCAGGGGTACCACATTGGCCGGCCGGTTCCGGCGAATGAATTTGAAGACCGGCTTACGAGCAAAGAATCCGTTACCGGACCATGATAGCCACCGCCGGGAAATAGGGTGGCTATCTTTCCCGATCTTCTCCTTCCTCGTTGAGGCTGACCAGTCCTTTAAGCCGGGTACGGGCGATAACATGCAGGACTATCCCGCAACCGATGAAGAAAATCACCGAAGCCATGAACGAGGCGTGAACCGGATCACCGGATTGTTTTGGTTCATAGACCAGTGCCGCGATCGTGAAAGCGACTGCCGCCAGATAACAGAGTACGGCGATGACCAGGGATATCTTCTGAGCCAGGTTGGATTGCATTGGTGGAACCTCTCGGGTTGTCGAGCGAGGGTATCTGGCCCGGTCACTCGGGCCGGGTAACAGGTTGTATCCTGACGAGCCAGAAAACTGCAATGCCAGTCAGCAACAGTAACAGCAAAACCGGATAATTGCCGAAGCGAATATAGGGCGTACTGCCCTGCCGCGGCTGAATCGTTCCGCGTGTGATATCGGTTTCAAACTGGACGGAACGGGCCAGCAGGCGGCCCTTGTGATCGACAATGGCACTGATGCCGTTGGTGGTCGCCCGCAACAATGGCCGAGCGGTTTCCAGCGCGCGCATGCGGGCGATTTGCAAGTGCTGGTGCGGCGCGAATGAATCACCATACCAGGCATTGTTACTTCCGTTGATCATCAGCCTCGCCTCGGGCAGCTGCCGGATCACCTCTTCGCCGAAAGCATCCTCGTAACAGACCGTCGTCGCCACGGGCTGTCCACCGGCCTGCAATAACGGCTGGTCTAACCCGCCGCGGCTGAAGCTGGACATGGGCAGGTCGAAAAACGCGATCATGCCGCGCAAGACCGTCTCCAGCGGCACATACTCGCCGAACGGCACCAGGTGAGTCTTGTGGTACATACCCGGCGTGCGGCCGATGCTGATCATGCTACTGAAATATTGCCGGGTTTGACGATCCATTACCGGCAGGCCGAGTACGATATCACTGTGGTGCTCGCGGGCCTGTTGCTGCAAGTCGGCCAGGTAATCGTCCTTGATATTGTGATACAACGTGGTGACCGCGTTTTCGGGCCAGACGATAATGTCACTGTCCCAGTGCTGTTCCGTCAGTTCACGATACAGTGTCAGGCGCTTGCGGATGGCCGCCGGATCCCACTTGGTGGCCTGGGGCAGATTGCCCTGGATCAGGGACACCCTGAGCGGTTCACCAACCGGCCGGCTCCAGTCGATCTGCAGCAGGCCGTAACCGGCCAGGTGGATGCCCACAAAGATCAGCAACAGCCCCACCTGTTTACGCCGGTTACGATACAGCAGGATCAGTAACAGCAGCGCTGCCGCCAGCAACGTTACCCAGCCCAGACCGTAAACGCCCAGCAGCGGGGCAAACCCGCCCAGCCCGTTGTCGACCTGGCTGTAACCGAGATTGAGCCAGGGAAAGCCGGTCAAAAACCAGCCGCGTACCCATTCCAGGAAAATCCAGATCGCCGGGAATACCAGTAACAGACTCAGTAACCGGTGATGGCGATGTCCGGCCAGGACCTGCTGAATACGCACCGCCAGGTAACCGGCCAGGGCGTAGTAAAGGGCAAGGAAAGCGACGAACAGCGCGGTCAGAAACGCCGCCAGCGCCACCGAGGCGTAACCGAATTCATGAATCGCCACATAGACCCAGGACACGCCGACGCCGAACAGACCCAGGCCGAACAGGTAACCGCTCAACATCGCCTGGCGGGGACTGGCATCGAGCCACAGGTAGAACAACAGAGCGGGGGCCAGGTAGGCCAGGGGGATAAACCCGAAGGGGGCAAAGGCCAGCGGCAACGCGGCGCCGGCGAGTAACGCCAGGCCGTGACGGGCATGGCGTTGTGTCAGCAGACTGTTAACCGGCACGCCCCGAACCGGTGCGGGTGGCCGCCTGTTCCGTGGCCGAAGCCTCGAGCTGACGGACTTCCAGCAGATGCACCTGGCGATTGGTGGCGCGCAATACGCGGAACTGCAGATTGCCCAGCTCGATTTCTTCGCCACGCTTGGGCAGATGTCCCAGCTGATTGATTACCAGGCCACCGATGGTATCGAATTCCTCGTCGCTGTAATCGGTACCGAAGTGATGATTGAAATCTTCGATCGGCGTAATACCCTTGACCGTGGCCGTCTGGTTTTCATGTTGCAGGATCTGTGTATCTTCCTCAAAGTCATGCTCGTCCTCGATCTCACCGACGATCTGCTCCAGCACGTCCTCAATGGTTACCAGCCCGGCCACGCCGCCGTATTCATCGACCACGATCGCCATGTGATTGCGATTGGCGCGAAACTCCTTGAGCAGCACGTTCAGCCGTTTGCTTTCGGGAATAATAACGGCGGGACGCAGAATATCGCGAATATTCAGCCGGCTCTGTTCGCCTTCGAGAAAATAGGGCAGCAGATCCTTGGCCAGCAGAATACCGATCACATCGTCCTTGCTCTCCCCGACTGCCGGAAAACGGGAGTGAGCGGAATCGATCACCGTTTTCAATATCAGTTTGGGATCGGCATCGCGTTCGACGACGGTCATTTGCGAACGCGGGATCATGATATCGCGCACCTGCATATCGGAGACCTGCAGGACGCCTTCGATCATGGCCAGGGCATCGATGTCGATAACCTGGTTACGGTGTGCTTCGTGCAGGACTTCCTGCAGCTGGTCCAGATCTTTCAGGTCGCCCTGCAGGGCCTGGCCCAGTCTTTCCAGCCACGATTTTTGCGATTTGGTTTCTTTGTCGGGACTCCCCGATCGATCTTCGCTCATTGCTCTTCTTCCGGTCGGTAAGGATTGGTATAGCCCAGTTCTTCCATGATGCTGATTTCCCGACTCTCCATTGCTTCTGCCTCGTCCTGTTGCAGATGATCATACCCCAGTAAATGCAGGGTGCCATGTACTACCATATGGGCCCAGTGGGCCTGTTCCTCTTTATGCTGCTCCTGCGCCTCGCGCTGTACCACCGGGGCACAGATCACCAGGTCGCCGAGCAAATCCAGTTCCACTTCGGGCGGACACTCGAACGGAAACGACAACACGTTGGTCGGTCCGCTTTTGTGCCGGTACTGCCCGTTCAGTTCGGCGCTTTCGGCTTCATCGACAATACGCACCGTCAATTCAGCCTGTTTACGCTGCTCGGCCAGCAGGGCCGCGCTGACCCAGCGCTGGATGTCTGCCTCGCTCGGGCCGGCTGCCGCGATCCGCTGCACCTCAACCGCGACACTCATGGCAGCGGGTCTTCGCCGCGCGCCTCGTAGGCCTGGACAATGCGCTGCACCAGCGGATGGCGCACCACGTCCTTGGCATTGAAAAAGGTAAAACTGATGCCGTCCACGTCCTTCAGTACTTCGATCACCTGGCGCAGTCCCGATTGCTGGTTACGCGGCAGATCCACCTGGGTCACGTCGCCGGTCACCACTACCGTGGAACCGAAACCGATCCGGGTCAGGAACATCTTCATCTGTTCCACCGTGGTGTTCTGCGCCTCGTCGAGAATGATGAACGATTCGTTCAGGGTGCGCCCGCGCATATAGGCCAGCGGTGCCACTTCGATCACGTTACGCTCCATCAGCCTGGCTACCGTTTCAAAACCCAGCATTTCATACAGCGCGTCGTACAGTGGCCGCAGGTAGGGATCGATCTTCTGCGCCAGATCGCCGGGCAAAAAGCCCAGCCGCTCGCCCGATTCCACCGCCGGGCGGGTCAGTACCAGCCGCCGGACTTCCTCGCGCTCCAGCGCCTGCACCGCGGCGGCCACCGCCAGATAGGTCTTGCCGGTCCCGGCCGGCCCGATACCGAAATTAAGATCGTTATCCTTGAGGTTGCTCAGGTACTGCTTCTGGTTGGGGCCGCGCCCGCGGACCGAGCCGCGCGGCGTGGTCAGGATCACCTCATCCTTCGGGGTGATGTCCGCCACCAGCGCATCGACGCCGGACTCCTGTAAATGGAGGTTAACCTGGGACGGATTCAAGGTCTGGTGTTCGGTTTCGGCGTAGAGATCCCGCAATACCTCGCCGGCCGCCTGTACCGAGCGGCTGTCGCCGATGACCCGGAAATTGTTGCCGCGATTGTTCACCTCCACGCCCAGGCGCCGTTCGATCTGGCGCAAATGTTCGTCGAACTGGCCGCACAGGTTGGCGAGCCGCTGATTATCAGCGGGTTCGAGAACGATATCGGTAGAGAAAGCGTGGCTGGTCAAGACGGGATCTTGGTTATCTTAAATAAGGTATGGGCAATCAGGCACAACGGACGGACTGGTTGACCAGTTCGCCGCGCAGGGAGTTGGGCAGAGCTTCGGTAATCGTCACGTCGACAAACTCACCGACCAGTTCGGGATCACCCTTGAAGTTTACCACACGATTGTTGGCCGTGCGCCCGGCAAGTTGGCCCGGATCTTTCCGGGAAGGGCCGCTGACCAGGATCGGCTGCACCGTGCCTACCATGTCGCGGCTGATCTGCGCGGCCTGCTGATTGATGCGCTCCTGCAAAATGGCCAGGCGCTGTTTTTTGACATCCAGCGGCACATCGTCGGGCAACGACGAGGCCGGTGTTCCCGGCCGCGCGCTGTAAACAAAACTGAAGGAGTGGTCGAAGCCGATCTCGGCAATCAGATCCATGGTCGCCTCGAAGTCCGCATCGGTTTCGCCGGGGAAGCCGATAATAAAATCCGACGACAGGCTGATATCCGGGCGAACCTCGCGCAGGCGGCGAATGGTGGCCTTGTATTCCATCGCGGTGTGCTTGCGTTTCATCAACGCCAGGATCCGATCCGAGCCGCTTTGCACCGGCAGATGCAGGTGGCTGACCAGTTCCGGTACCTCGGCATAGGCCTGGAACAGGCTCTCGTTCATCTCCAACGGATGGGAAGTCGTATAACGAATCCGGTCGATGCCGTCGATGGCGGCAACATACTGGATCAGCAGCCCGAGATCGGCCATCTCGCCGTCATCCATCACGCCGCGATAGGCGTTGACGTTCTGCCCCAGCAGGGTGACCTCGCGCACGCCGCGCTCGGCCAGTTCCGCCACCTCGGCGATCACATCATCGAAGGGCCGGCTGAACTCCTCGCCGCGGGTATAGGGGACCACGCAGAAGCTGCAGTATTTACTGCAACCTTCCATGATCGAGACAAACGCGCTGGGGCCGTCGGTGCGCGGCTCGGGCATATGGTCGAATTTTTCGATCTCGGGGAAGGAGATGTCCACCACCGAGGCTTTGCGCGCGCGGGCATCGTCCAGCATCTGCGGCAGGCGATGCAGGGTCTGGGGACCGAACACCAGATCCACATAGGGCGCGCGCTTTAAAATCGCGTCCCCTTCCTGGCTGGCCACACAACCGCCCACGCCGATGACCAGTTCCGGGCGGGCCTGCTTGAGCTCGCGCCACATTCCCAGGTGCGAGAAGACCTTCTCCTGCGCCTTTTCGCGCACCGAACAGGTGTTGAGCAGCAACACATCGGCTTCCTCGACCTGATCGGTCAATTCCAGGCCATGCGACGCCCGCAGCACGTCGGCCATTTTGGCCGTGTCGTACTCGTTCATCTGACACCCAAAGGTACGTATGTGAAGCTTGCCCATTTTTTAACCAGTTAAATTCGGGAGCGCAAAGGTAGCATTTTCACCCCCGCGTTTCCAGTGGTGCGAGACTCCTCCCATAACGGTGATTTTACCGTACACTGGGTTCAACGGTCGTTGCCATTGCGGCCCGGCCGGGAGCGACACGCCATGGAGCAGCCATGCTAGACAATGTCTTTGTCCAGTTCGGAGCCATCATCGGCCTGGCCGCCGCCGTCGGGGCGCTGGCCCAGTGGCTGCGCCAGCCGCTGATCGTCGCCTTCATCGCGGTTGGCATTTTACTGGGCCCCTCGGCGCTGGGCTGGGTCACCCACAGCAGCGAGATCGAGCTGTTCGCCCGCCTGGGCATCGCCCTGCTGCTGTTCGTGGTCGGCCTGAAGCTGGATCTGCACATCATTCGCAGCGTCGGCCCGGTCGCGCTGGTCTCCGGCCTGGGTCAGGTGATTTTCACCTCGGTGATCGGCTATCTCATTGGCCTGGCGCTGGGCATGGACCATGTTACCGCCCTCTACGTGGCAGTCGCCCTGACCTTCTCCAGCACCATCATTATCGTCAAACTGCTGTCGGACAAGCGCGAGGTCGATTCCCTGCATGGACGTATCGCGGTGGGCTTTTTGATCGTGCAGGACATCGTGGTGGTGCTGGTCATGATCGCCCTGACCGCGTTTGGCAGCCAGACCAGCAGCGATCTCAACATGCTTCAGGAAGCGCTGATCATTCTGCTCAAAGGGGCGCTGATGCTGGGGACCGTGGCCCTGTTGATGCGCTATGTCCTGCCCGCCCTGCTGCATCGTCTGGCCCATTCGGCGGAGTTGCTGATGCTGTTTGCCATTGCCTGGGCGGTGCTGGGCGCCGCTGCCGGTGATGCGCTGGGTTTCAGCAAGGAAGTGGGCGCCTTTCTGGCCGGCATTTCCATCGCCTCCACGCCCTACCGTGAAATGGTGGCCGCTCGGCTGGTCAGCCTGCGCGATTTTCTGTTGTTATTCTTTTTTATTGAGCTGGGTGCCAGCCTGGAACTGGGAACCCTCGGTGCCCAGCTGGGCGCGGCGTCACTCTTTTCGGTCTTCGTGCTGATCGGTAATCCGCTGATCGTGATGGCCATCATGGGCTACATGGGGTATCGCAAGCGCACCGGGTTTCTGGCCGGCCTGGCGGTCGCCCAGATCAGCGAGTTTTCACTCATCCTGGCGGCTCTGGGCCTGAGTCTAGGTCACCTGGGCCAGGAGACCGTTGGCCTGATCACCCTGGTGGGGCTCATCACCATCAGTCTTTCCACCTATATGATTCTTTATTCGCATCCGCTATACGATCGCCTCGCCCCGTACCTTGGGATCTTCGAACGCAGGGTCGCCTACCGGGAAGCGGGCCAGCCGGTGGGGAGCGCCGACGAGGCCAGTATTCTGCTGTTCGGCCTGGGGCGCTTCGGCGCGTCCGTGGCGGCCAACCTGCGCAGCCACGGTTACCGGATCCTCGCGGTGGACTTCGACCCCGAGGTGGTGCGCCTGCATACCCGCGAAGGCTACGCCGCCCGTTATGGCGATGCCGAGGATCCGGAGTTTCTGGCCACGTTGCCCCTGGATCGGGTGCGCTGGGTCATCAGCACCATCCGGGATCACGGCATCAACCGCATGCTGCTCAGCGGTTTGCGCCAGCAGGGCTATCATGGCCGGATCGCGCTCTCCAGCGCCCATCGCCATGACGCCCAGCTGTACGCGCAGGAGGGTATCGATCTGGTCCTGGTACCCTATGCCGATGCCGCCCGGGAAGCGGCCGAGCGGATCCTGGCCGCTGACGCGCAGCCCGGCGACCGCCCGACCTGATAGCGCACTCAGTCGATGACCGACTCGGAGGCGATCTTGTGGATACTCAGATCGGCGCCGCGATACTCCTCTTCCTGGCTCAGGCGAATCCCGACCGAGGCTTTGAGCAGGCCATAGACCAGGAACCCGCCGAGCAGCGCAATCCCCACGCCGATCAAGGTTCCGACCAGCTGGGCCATGAAGCTGACGCCGCCCATGCCCCCGAGCGCTTCCAGGCCGAAAATGCCGGCCGCCAGTGCGCCCCAGGCCCCACACAGCCCGTGCAACGGCCAGACCCCGAGCACATCGTCGATGCGCCATTTGTTCTGGGCTTGCGTAAACGCCCAGACGAACAGGGCCCCGGCCACCGCGCCGGTCACCAGTGCACCAAGTGGGTGCATGATATCGGAACCGGCACAGACCGCCACCAGCCCGGCCAGCGGACCGTTGTGCACGAAACCGGGATCGTTTTTACCCATCACCAACGCGGCGAGAATCCCGCCGACCATGGCCATCAATGAGTTGGCGGCCACCAAGCCGCTGATATCGCCCACCTTCTGGGCCGACATCACATTGAAGCCAAACCAGCCCACGGTCAGGATCCAGGCACCCAGCGCCAGGAACGGAATGCTGGACGGCGGGTGGGCGGCCGTGGCACGCCCGTCCTTGCCATACCGCCCGTGGCGACTGCCGAGCATCAGCACCGCCCCCAGCGCCAGCCAGCCACCCACCGCATGCACCACCACCGAACCGGCAAAATCATGGAAGCCGGCGCCAAAGGTCGCCTCCAGCCAGGCCTGCATGCCGAAATTACCGTTCCAGGCCATGCCTTCGAATAACGGGTAGATCAGCGCCACGATAATAAAGGTGGCCGCCAGCTGCGGATAGAAGCGGGCCCGCTCGGCGATCCCCCCGGAGATGATGGCCGGAATGGCCGCGGCAAAAGTCAGCAAGAAGAAAAATTTCACCAGCTCATAACCGCTGTTGCCGGTCAGCGCGGGTGCCGCCTGGAAAAAGCCTGTGCCGTAGGCAATGGCGTAACCAATAAAGAAATAGGCGATCGTCGAGGCAGCGAAATCGGTGATGATCTTGACCAGGGCGTTGACCTGGTTCTTTTTACGCACCGTGCCAACTTCCAGAAAGGCAAAACCCGAATGCATGGCCAGCACCATGATGGCCCCGAGAAGAATGAACAGCACGTCAGTGGCGGTTTGAAAATGTTCCATCTTGTTATCCTGAAAATGCTCAAAGTTGGGTCAGGAGTTAGCAAGATGCGCACCACTTCGGCGCTGACAGTATTTACAAGGAGTTAGCAACATCCGGGCCCGTACAAGGGGCCTGTTATGCGCTGTTAGAGTGCAAAACTGAGTCGGCTGCACCAGGATGGCGCGTCACAGGCCGTTCTCGCCGGGGACGGTGATCAGCGCGAGCGAAAACCGCGCGGCAGGATCACTTCCAGGGCATCGCTGAACAGCGGGCCGGCACGCTGACATAAGGGTTCAATAAGCGATTCATCCCGGTTCAGGGTCTGCCAGGCCAGGGGATCGATCGGCTGGACATAGACATCACTGCGACTATCCAGTCCCTGCTCGGCCATGCCGGTGATGCTGTTGGCGATATGCACAATACAGGCCTCGATCAGATGCTCCGGTGCCTCACCCGGACGGTGATGATAATCGACCGCCGCACACAGTGACTCGGGCATCTGCCAGGCACTGAGCAGCTCCCCGCCGATTCGGGCGTGATCGAAACCCAGCAGCGTTTGTTCGGCCTCGAAGTCTCCGCAGGGCTGTTCGGCGGCCAGGTCGATCGCCGCCCGTGACTGTTCGGGCAGGCGGTTATACATCACCAGCTTGCCAATATCATGCAACAAGCCGGCGACAAACAACCGCTCGCTATGGAGAACATGACACTCTTCGGCCAGCAACTGGGCCACCACCGCACAATACACGCTGTGCCGCCAGAAATGGACCATGTTTAACAGGTCGGTCGGAATCCGCGAGAAGGTCTCCACCGCCGAAGCCGCCAGCACCAGGCCGCGCAATTCGCGCAGGCCGATCACCGTCACGGCCCGGGAGACGGTTTCGATACGGGAGGGGAAACCGTAAAAGGAACTGTTCACAATCTTCAGCAGGCGGGCCGTCAGGCTCGCATCCTGACTGATCACCTTGCCCAGTTCACTGGCCGAGGTTTCGGGTTCCTCGACCATTTCATTGACCCGCAAACAGACCTCCGGCAGGGAGACCAGCCGCACCGCGCCACCGACCAGTTCTGAAGGGGAAATTCCGGCGGGATAGTCGCCGGACGCCTGTTGGGTTATGTCACTCATCGAAAAAAATTAGCGACTGTTGCAGCAACAACTTTAACAAGGGCTTACTCACCGGCTTCCTCGCGACGTTTGGCCAGGCTCAGTTGCGCCATCTGGCTGACCTCGGGCAGAGCATCCCCGCTCAGATGTTGCAGGGTGGGCACATCGGTATTCCAGTTGCGCGCCACCTCCAGACGAATTTCACCATTGGCGTCCCGGGCCAGAATCGCCAGGGCCTGCGCCGGGACATATTCAAACCGGGCCACCACACTGCGCACGGCCGGATCGGGATCGCGGGCCAGTTTGAGGAATGTGCGATCGGCGGTACCCAGATTGGTGGCCACGCCAATGCGCACCTGGGGATGCGGATCGCCGGCCAGCTGATGCAGCAGCGCGGGCGGCGTACCACGATTGCGGGCGACCCGCTGGCGCACCTCCCAGTCGCTATTCCCGGCCAGAATCTGCAGGCGCTCTGGCGAGGTGGCGGGATGCCCCGCCTCACGCCGACGTTGTTCAGTCTCATCGGCCAGCGCCGGGGGCAGGCCCAGCAAAAGAATCAGGCTGCAGACAACGGACCAACGGGCATAACGCATGGCGTCTTCCTTCAACTAAATGGCATCGGGCAAGGGCCTATCCTTCCCCGGCAGGCTTATTTCGTCAAGCTTTAGCGGTGCAGGCCGACAACCTCATCAGGCAAAGCGGGCATCTCAGCGGGGCAACCGGCCTTCTGGCGCCTTTGCCAAGCCCGGCGTATCCCGATATGCTTGAGACGTGTCGGGCCTGTTGTCACATGACACCAACAACGATAATCAATAATGGAAGAAGACGAGAATAACATTCCCCGCATTCTGGCCGTAGACGATTCCCGCGTGATGCGCCGGGCCATGACCAAGGTTCTGGGCAAGGCGTACCACGTGATCGAGGCCGAGCACGGCGAGGACGCCTGGACTTATCTCACCAACGACCCCGATATACAGGTGGTCTTTACCGATCTCTCCATGCCCTATCTGGACGGCTTCGGTCTGCTCGAGCGCATGCGCGATTCGGACGAGCCGCGGCTGCGCGAAATGCCGGTCATCATCATCACCGGCAAGGAAGATGACGACGAAACCAAGCAACGGGCACTGGACAAGGGCGCTTCGGACTTTATTACCAAGCCGTTTGATTCGGTCCAGTTACAGGCCCGGGCCAAGGCCCATGTCAATTTCGAACAGACCACCCGCAAGCTCACCGAAACCTCCGATAAACTGCAGCAACAGGCTGCTATCGATCAGGTCACCGGCCTGGGCGGGCAGACCTACTTCTGCCGCGCGGCCGATGAGAGCCTGGCCTATTTCAAGCGCCATGGAGGCCAGTTCACGCTGTTGCGCATGGATATCGATGATTTCAATGCGCTGTTTATCGCCAACGGCAAGGCCCTGGCAGACAAGATACTGGAACAGATTGGCAAGACTCTGACCCCGCTGGTGCGCAAGGAAGATATGCTGGCGCGCATCGGACTGGCCAAGTTCGCCATGTTGCTGCGCGATACCCCGATCGAAGATGCCACCCAGCTGGCCGAACGCATACGTCAGGAAATCAATGCCCTGAGTTTTGATGCTGGCGGACAACAACTGCATGTCACGGTCAGCATTGGCCTGTTCGAACCGCACCTGAGCGAGCAGTCGGAAATCAAGTCCCTGATTGGTGAAACCGAAAAATACCTGAACAAGGCCATCGAAGCCGGGGGCAATCAGACGGTGGTCAAATCCCTGCGCAAGGGCAGCGGTGCCGAGCACCTGAATGTGAATCAGGCGCTCAGATTGCTGGCCGAGGGTAAGGAAGATCTGCTCAAACCCCATCTTGGCAGCCTGATCGAGCAGGTCATGCCCCTGTTGAATTACATCGCGCAGCAATCCAGTGACGATATGGCCCAGGCCATTCAGGCGCTCAAGGAAAAACTGGAAAAATAATTACCGCACCTCCCCGGCGCAAGAATCACTCCATCCACCACAAGCGCAGACGCAGCCCCCATTCGGTGGTATACCCCACCTCGCGAAACACGATTTCGCCATGACGATTGATCAATAAGGTGGTGGGAACGCCACGTATCCCAAAACGGCTCGCCAGACGACCTTCCTCGTCCAGCAGGGTGATGAAATTCAGTCCCTGCTCCTGCATATAGGCCTGCACTTCCTCCCGGTCGCCGGATTGCATGGCCACGCTGATCACCCGGTGGTCGCGACTCAATGCCTGGATAGTGTCCTGTTCAAAACGGCAGATGGGACACCAGCTGGCCCAGAAGTGCAGGACATACGGTTTGCCGGCCAGATCCCGTGAATCGAAATAGGCACCCTGCAACATCGGCGCGCTGTAATCCGGCACCGAGCCACTGACCAGGTTCCGTTTCTGGTACAACTGGGCACCGAAATAGACCAGCGCAAACACCAGCAACCAGAGCAGAAAGCGGACGGGTTTGGGAAGCTTTACAGTCGGCATAAACTGATTACAGGCTAATCATCGGATACTTGAAAGCACATCGAGTCCGCTAATGAACGCCAATCAACGCAAATTACAAATCAATCCATTTGCGTGCATTCGCGGATCATTTTCCGGCAACCGAGGAAAAGGGCTCAGGGAGAGGAGTTCACTCGCCGTCGTAGCGCTGGAATACCAGGGTCGCGTTGGTGCCGCCGAAGCCGAAGCTGTTGGACATGACGCAGTTGATATTCGCATCGTCCTGGCGTTCGCGGACGATGGGATAACCTTCAGCACCGGGATCCAGTTCCTGGATATTAGCCGAAGCGGCAAGGAAGTTTTCCTGCATCATCAATAACGAATAGATCGCCTCGTTGACGCCGGCCGCACCCAGGGCATGGCCGGTCAGGGATTTGGTCGAGGCAATGGCCGGCATGTTGTCACCGAAGACCTCTTTGACCGCTTCCAGTTCACGAATATCGCCCACCGGGGTACTGGTGCCGTGGGCATTGATGTAATCCACCGGTTCCTTCACTTCCTGCAGGGCCTGTTGCATGCAGCGTACGGCACCTTCGCCGGAAGGTTGCACCATATCGAAACCGTCCGAGGTGGCCCCGTAGCCGACCAGCTCGGCATAGATGGTCGCGCCGCGGGCTTTGGCGTGCTCGAGCTCTTCGAGCACCAGCACCCCGCCACCGCCGGAGATCACAAACCCGTCACGATTGACATCGTAGGTACGCGAAGCGGTCTCGGGGGCATCGTTATATTTGGATGAGAGCGCGCCCATGGCATCGAACAGCACGGACAGGGTCCAGTGAACTTCCTCGCCGCCACCGGCAAAAACAATGTCCTGCTTGCCCATCTGGATCAGCTCGTAACCGTTACCGATACAGTGCGCCGAGGTGGAGCAGGCGGAACTAATAGAATAGTTAACGCCCTTGATCTTGAACGGCGTGGCCAGGCAGGCCGAGTTGGTACTGGACATGGTGCGCGGCACCATATAGGGACCGACCTTGCGCACGCCTTTTTCGCGCAGGATATCGGCAGCCTGCACGATATTCTGGGTGGAAGGCCCGCCCGAGCCGACGATCAGGCCGCTGCGGGGATTGGAGATATCGCTTTCTTCCAGCCCGGCATCGGCAATCGCCTGTTCCATGGCCAGATAGTTGAAGGCTGCCCCATCACCCATGAATCGCTTGAGCTTGCGATCGATCATCTCATCGAGATTCAGATCGATTGGCCCGTCGATCTGGGAACGAAAACCGAGATCCGCATACTCCTGATTAAAACGGATTCCGGACCGGCCCTGGCGCAGGGAGTCGGTAACTTCCTGCCGGTTATTGCCGATGCTGGAGACAATCCCTAAACCGGTAATAGCAACGCGTCTTAATGACATCTTTGGATAACTAACTTTAAAGGTCTTGAGTAGAGGTAAACAGCCCGACCCGCAGATCGTCGGCCGTGTAAATTTCACGCCCATCGACTTCCAGGCTGGCATCGGCGATGCCCATAAACAGTTTACGCATAATCAGGCGTTTCAGGTTGATGCGGTAGGTCACCATTTTGCAATCCGGGGTAACCTGGCCGGTAAACTTGACCTCGCCGGCACCCAGTGCCCGGCCGTGGCCCGGTCCGCCCATCCAGCCCAGGAAAAAGCCGATCAGCTGCCACATGGCATCCAGTCCCAGGCACCCCGGCATCACCGGATCGCCTTCAAAATGACACTGGAAGAACCACAAATCCGGTTTGATATCCAGCTCCGCGATAATCTCGCCCTTGTCGAAATTCCCCCCACTATCACTGATATGGGTAATCCGATCGAACATCAGCATCGGGGGCAGCGGCAACTGGGCATTTCCCGGGCCAAACAGCTCGCCGTGACCACACTGAATCAGTTCTTCATAGGTGTAGCTGTGTTTCTTCTGGGCTGAGGCCGCGCTGGCTGAATCCATAAAAATATTATTTCCGATTATCAGTGAGTTATATGCTCCGGCGTGTCGCCGAAACCTGGGGAATGAAAATGTCGTCGGGGTATTTTAACTGCGGAACGCGCGGGAAATAAAGCCATTGCGACCGCTTTTCCCGTCTCAGTCCCGGTCGCGATGAAATCCGCGCTTCGAAGCCTCGATAAATGCCGCCAGGCGGCTTGCCGAATCCGTCGCCAGGGCCTGTAATTGCTGCAGACTCGCCGCCAGATCCGGTTCACCGCGGAACAGAATCCGGTACGCCTGCTTCAGAGCGCGCAGATCCGGGGCCTGGTAACCGGCCCGTCTGAGCCCCACCACATTCAGACCCCGTACACGTCCCGGCATGCCGTCGGTGATCATAAAGGGCAACACATCCCGGGTGATCTTGCTGTTCCCGCCGATCATGGCCAGCTCCCCCACCCGGGCAAACTGGTGAATCATCACTCCGCCGGATATGAACGCCCGATCAGCCACGCTCACAAAACCGCCCAGGGCGGCATAGGGCGCCAGGATAACCTGGTTGGCGAGTACGCAATCATGACCAAGATGCACGCCATTCATCAGATAATTGCGATTTCCCAGCCGGGTGTGTTCGTTGGCCACGCTGGCGCGGTGAATAATGACCGCCTCGCGCAGGACATTCTCGTCACCGAGCGTCACATAACTGGGTGTGGCGGCATCGAATCCGAGATCCTGTGGCAGCCCCCCGATGACTGCGTGCTCATGGATCCGGTTGGCATTGCCGATCCGGCTGCCGCTGTGTACGACCGCGCCGCTGTGCAAAACATTGTTGTCTCCGAGTATGACGTCGTCATGAATGACCACGAACGGACCAATCTGGTTACCACTGCCAAGTTGTGCCTGTTCGGAAACCACCGCGGCGGGATGAATCGTATTGCTCATAAACAAATTCGCCTGAATAAAGTCATCATATTATCGGTTTTTCAGATAGCCCCGGGGCCGAATTGCCACGGTACTTTTGACTACACTGCAGCGCTCGCCATCGGCACGATAAAAAGCGTATTCAAAGGTCGGCGTACTGCGGCCCTTTTCTGCCAGTTCGCGGCGGATCTGTTCCTCCAGTTCCGGCGGAAACTCGAAACGCAATTCCAGGTCGCTGTTCCCCACCTTCTGAAAATCCACCTCATGGGCCCGGGTCCAGACCGCCGTATCGGGAAACAGCCTGGCGCAGGCCAGCGCGGCGATCGGATCTGACAGGGCACACTGGTAACCGCCAAACATGGAGTTCCCCATGTTACGGGAGAACATATTCAACGGCAGTAACAAGCGAATATGACGCCAGTCATCGCTCAGTTCCAGCACCTTGACCCGCATCAGCCAGAACGGCGGATACCATTGCAGCCGACGCTTTTCGGACAAAAAGTGCAGCCGGCCCAGCAGTTTCAGCAGATTGAAAGTCATGTGATCCTGTGATTGATCCCGAACACTACTATACACCTATAGACTACCCGGTGTATTTGTGTGGCGTCACGTTACAATATCAAGCATGCCTGAGACCGCAAGAAAAACCGCAAGTACCCTGCAGGACTTACTGCAGTTCGATAACCGTTTTGCCCGCCTGCCGGAGCGATTCTATTCGCGGGTGAATCCGACCCCGTTTGAAGCCTCGCATCACCTGGTCAGTTTCAACCCGGACGTGGCCCGCCTGCTGGGTGTCGATCCAGACTCGGTTGCCCCCGGAGAGTGGATCGACCTGATCAGCGGCTGCCGCTTGCCGGACGGTTGCGAACCGCTGGCGATGCTCTATGCCGGCCATCAGTTCGGGAACTTTGTTCCGCAACTGGGCGATGGCCGGGCAATTCTGCTGGGCGAGGTACGCAATCCGCAGGGCGAGAAATACGATATCCAGCTCAAGGGCAGCGGCCTGACCCCCTATTCGCGAAGTGCGGACGGCCGCGCCGTGCTGCGCTCCACCATTCGCGAGTACCTGTGTTCCGAGGCCATGCACGGGCTGGGCATTCCCACAACCCGGGCCCTGGCCATTGTCGGCAGCGATGCCGAAGTCTATCGCGAGCAGATCGAAACCGGCGCCATTCTGGCCCGCATCGCGCCCTCGCATGTGCGTTTCGGTTCCTTCGAGGTCTTTTACTATCGCGAGCAGCACGACGCCGTGCAGCAACTGGCCGATTATGTCATCGCCGAACACTATCCCGAACTGATGACACACGATAAACCGTATGTCGCCCTGCTCGAGGAAGTCGTCCGGCGTACCGCCCGCCTGATTGCCCATTGGCAGGCGGTTGGCTTTGCCCATGGCGTGCTGAACACCGACAACATGTCGATCCTGGGCCTGACCCTGGATTACGGTCCCTTCGGGTTTATGGAACAGTATCAGCCCGGCTATATCTGTAACCACTCGGACTTCCAGGGCCGCTATGCCTTCGACCAGCAACCGGGCATCGGACTGTGGAACCTGAATCGTCTGGCCCAGGCATTAATACCGCTGATGAGTGTCGACGAGGCCAAAGCCGCGCTGGAGCAGTACGAGCCGTTGTTCGTCGACCACTATCTTGAACTGATGCATGCCAAACTGGGCCTGAAACACAACAATGACCTCACCCGGGAACTGATCAGCGATCTGCTATCGGCCATGCAGGCCAACCAGGTGGATTACACTCGACTGTTCCGGGCATTGTGTGAGTTTGATCCGGATCCGCAAGCCCGCAACGATACGCTCCGGGATCTGTTTGTCGAACGTGAGGCGTTCGATGGCTGGGCGCAACAGTATCGCCGGCAGCTGGAGCGTGAACAGAGCGACGAAGCATCACGCCGGGAGGCGATGCGCCAGGTCAACCCCAAGTATGTATTGCGCAATTACATGGCCCAGATCGCCATCGACAAGGCACAGCAAAACGATTTCAGTGAAATAGACAGATTACTGAAGATCCTGCGCGACCCTTTCGCCGAACATCCCGACATGGAACAGTACGCCGGCGAGCTACCCGGGTGGGCAAATCAGATCGAGGTGAGTTGTTCTTCGTAAGCCTTTCGGGCTACCCGGATGCCCCGCAGGAACCGCAGGCCCCGCTGCCACCGACGCTCTGGAAGACATTGTTAAAGACAAACGAGGCGCGGCCTTCTTCGGTGTAGTCGATGTCACAACCTTTGAGGTAACTCAGGGCAATGGCATCCACCACCACCTTGAAACCGTCCTTCTCGAGGACCTTGTCACGCGGGTCGAGGTATTCCGCATACGTCATGCCATAGGTCATGCCACCGCACCCCCCGCCGGTGACAAAAATACGAATACCTTCGATACCGTCATCGGCATTTTGCATGATGGCCTGCAGCTGGCTCGCGGCCTTGTCGCTGATCTGGATATCCTGCGTGTTGATCTCCGGTTCGAATGCCAGCGCCTGACTCATACTGTTTACCTCCTGACGGGCGGTCTTGCGGGACCGCGATGAATTGCAGATAATAACCCGGTCTGTCGCCAATCTTATCATACAGACATCGCGTTACCAGCAATGGTTCCTGCTCCCCGATCCAAACCAGCACCCGGAGTAATCCCATGACACATACGGTTTTCTGCCAGGTTCTCAAACGCGAGGCGCCGGCCCTGGAAGAGGCTCCCTACCCGGGGGAAATCGGCCAGCGTATTGTGGAGAATGTCTCGGCCGAAGGCTGGCGCCAGTGGCTGGAACGTTTGACCACGATCATCAATGAAAATCGCCTCAGCACCGCCGACCCCCGTCATCTGGATATGATCGAAGAGCATATGCTCGGCTTTTTGTTTAACGAAAGCGATCAGGGTGGCCTGCCCAGCGGCTATGTGCCCCGCGATCGATCATCCTAGTCACTTATGAAATTTTGCAGCGAATGCGGACATCTGGTTAATAGTCGTATACCCGAAGGGGATAACCGGCTCCGCTATGTCTGTGATCAATGCCAGACCATTCATTATCACAATCCCAAGATCGTCGCCGGCACCCTGCCGGTATGGGAAGACAAGGTGTTACTCTGCAAACGCGCCATCGAACCCCGTTATGGTACCTGGACCCTGCCGGCCGGCTTCATGGAGCTGGGCGAAACCATGGAACAGGCGGCATTGCGTGAA
The DNA here is from genome assembly GCA_034190045.1 of Pseudomonadota bacterium. Lineage (GTDB taxonomy): Bacteria > Pseudomonadota > Gammaproteobacteria > UBA6429 > Thiohalophilaceae > Thiohalophilus. The sequence goes on along the minus strand of JAXHTI010000018.1, from coordinate 5,120 downwards.
TCGGAAGAAGAGGCCTGCGCCAATGTGGAAATCGATCACATTTACACCCTGATCAGCCTGCCGCACGTTAACCAGGTGTATGTGTTGTATCGCGCCCGGTTACTGGACCTCGATTTTGCCGCCGGCGAGGAAAGCCTGGAAGTACGGCTGTTCGACGAGGCCGAAATCCCCTGGCAGGAACTGGCGTTTCGCACCATTCACTATACGCTGGAACGGTTTTTCGACGATCGTCGCCAGGGCAGCTTTCCGGTCTACACCCACACGATCAACGCCAATAACCGCGCCCCGTAACCCCCGGTCCTGGAAGACACATCAGCGTTTCCTGTTGGCGCGGGTATTCGTCATGCCGGTTCAGGTTTGATCGCCATCTTTCGGTTGCCAGCGGATACGTGACAGATACCACTGCCCGTCCAGTTTGTGCCAGCGCATACTCACCGAATAGCGTCGCCCGCGCTCGGGTAATACGCTCCTGCCAGCGAGTAACAGGGCATCGAGTGTAACGTCCGCCTGCTCACCCTGCACCCGGATATCCCGGTTATGAATCACGACCTGGATATCCGGATACCGGCGAAAGTGATAGAGCATCATCGCCCGCAGTTCCCGCTGCCGCAGGTCCTCGCCACTGCGAAAGTCCTCCGCCAGGTGCTCCAGCACCGGGCCGGTGCGCCGTTCCTCGATACCGGCCTGCATGGCAATAATGGCCCGGTCTATCTGACCGGCATCATCCCGGGGCTCACCACAGCCAGCCAATAGCAAGGCCCCGACCAGCCCCGGGACAATCACTGAAAATGTGATACGCATCATTACCTCGCCTGGCAAATTCGTTATGTTTGACCTGCTGGCGGCCGCCCCGCCCGGCAGCCTGACTGACGCCAAGAGCCCGATAACTGGTAGCCACGTTCCTTATGACCATCTTTGTCTCACGCCTGTTGAATCGCTTCAACCCGCCAACCCGGGCCACCGGACTGCAACGCCTGCTTGAACCACTGGCCGTCCGTCAACCGCTGGTCTATCGAGGCCTGGTCACGCTGTTTGCCCTGGCGGGCTATCTGTTATTGCTGCTGTTTCCCCTGATTGCCCTGGGTATGCTGGGCGATTTGCCCCGCCAGTGGCAGCTGGCCAACAGCTGGCAGGACTGGTTATGGAGCGGCATAGATCTGCTTGTTATTCTGCTCGCCCTGGCTTTGAGCGCGCCATTGCTCTTCAACCGTTTTGCCTTACCCCGGGGCCTGGAAATCCACCGGCAAAATACGCCGAAACTCTTCCAGCTGGTGGAACAACTGCGCCAGGAGTTTAAACAGCCGGTCGTCGACCAGATTATCCTGCGCGAAGGTTTTGGCGTTGAGGTTATCCGTACACCCCGTCTGGGTCTGCCCCTGCTCCATCACCACACCCTGGTGATTGGTCTGGACGGCTTGTTGACCCTGCCACCGGCCCACTTCAAATCCCTGCTGGCAAGACGTGTCGGTCAACTCAGCGGCATTCATAACCGTCATGTCGGCTGGCTGGCTTCCCTGTGTCAGACCTGGCAGCATTATCATCAGGCTTTCAAACAGCAAAAACTGCCGCTGGCGCGGCCCCTGCAATGGCTTTTCGCCATCTACGCACCATTTTATGTCGCACTGGCTTTTTATGCCGTGCGTCAGAACGAGCTGGAAGCGGATCGCTATGCCCTGGATATCGCCAATGACGACGAGATTGCCAGCCTGTTCTCCCAGCTGATTGTCACCGAAACATTTTTAAATACCCGCTTCTGGCCCAAGATTGGCCAGCTTGCCCGGCGCGAGAGTCAACCGGAACATCGCCCCTATACCAGCATGATTCAGGTCCTGCGCCGCGGTTTGAATCGCGAAGAAATGCAACAGTGGATCAAAGACGCTTTCGACACCCCTTCCGAAGTCAAAGACCCGGCACCGCCATTGCAGCAGCGACTGGAAAACATCGGTCATCACAAACCCGCCTCTCCCCAGCCGATCCGGGAAACCGCAGCCGATACCTTTCTGGATCCGAAGGTCAAACAAAAGATCGTCGACAAATTCGACCAGCGCTGGCTGGCGAAATTAAAACATCAATCTCAAGCTTCAGGATAAGCAAGGCGACTTTTGTGAAAAAGAACGCTAAATATTCATTATTTGCGTTTATTTGCGTTCATTTGCGGACGGGGTTTATTTTATCCAGGGACGATCTCAGTTCTTCGAGACAGGCATAAGCTGTTGCAACGGCGGCTGATGGGATTGCAAAAACCAGCGATCGATGACGACCTTGCGGGTGAACCAGTGCGTTTGCATCAGACGGCTGGCCAGCAGCTGTTTGAACCCCAGGGGCAGACGTTCGAGCAGTGACGGCGCCGGCTGGCGTTCTCCAAATCGCTGTTCCAGCATTTGCTGATAGGGCTGGAGTTTTTGCCTGGAATAATCACCGGCTGCCTCGCGTACCACCTGCGCCGCCAGCAGCGCGGACTCAATTGCCGGACGAATCCCTTCGCCGCTCTGCGGGTAGGCCAGGCCGGCCGCATCGCCGATCAACATAACACCTTCATCCACCACCTGGCGCAGGGCATGGGGATAAAGCAGATAGGCATGGCCCTGGAACTTGTCGGTGATGTCGAAATCGAGCCGACCCGACTCGCGCAGGAAATCACAAAAGGCGCGCACATGTTCGGACAAGCGGTGATTTTCTTCCCGGCCCAGGCCGACATTCAGATAATCCCCCTTTCGAAATATCCAGCCATAGCCTTTGAGATCCGGGGTAAAGAACAGTTCGGGAACTTCCGGCTCGGCATGGCAACCCGCCTTTTGTTCCTCGCTCATTTCAAACTCGATTTCCTGGGCAGCCACGACCTGTTCGCTGCTGCCCAGTTTGGCGCCAATGCGCCGGGCGACGGGACAAAAATGGCCCCCCGCGCCGATCACCAGTGATGCCCGGACCTGTCCGTTGATCAGCCAGCTGTCGCCGTCGCGTTCCATACTCTTGAAGGCCTGCCCCAGCATTAATTCGGCGCCGCTGCGCCGTAACAGGTACTCATCGAACTCGCGTCGACGAATCCCGTAGCTGACCGGCTCGTCCTGGTAGTGGGTTTCCACCTGCTTCTGACCCAGCTGGCTGATGCGAAATCCGCTGATCGGTTGCAGGGTACGACCCTGTCGATAATCGTCCAGATCGATTTGCAGGGTCTCCATGACCGCCGGGGTAACCCAGCCGGCACAGACCTTGTCGCGCGGGAAGTCGCGTTTGTCCATCACGGCAATGTGCAGCGATGTGTCGCGCAATGCCCAGGCGAGAGAAGAGCCGGCGGGTCCACCGCCGACGATCAGGATATCCACTTGCGTCATATTGTCCTCGTCAGCCGGCATCCTGGGTATATAAATAGGTGCGTGACCACGGCAGCTGGTTATGTTGCGCGCGGGTAAAGACGACCTGGAACAACTGTAACTCGCCGCTGGTAAAGGCGGCGATCGAACCGCATAGATAAAGACGCCAGGCCCTGACGAATTCCTCGTCAAACATTTCCCGGACGGTCTCGACATTCTCTTCGTAACGGGCCAGCCAGTGTTCCAGTGTCCTGGCGTAATGCAACCGCAGGTTCTCAACATCCTGCACCGAGAAGCGGCAGGGCTCGAAGATGTCCATCATTTCCCGCAGGGATGGCGGGTAGGCGCCGGGGAAAATCCGCCGTTCGATCCAGGGGTTCATGGGACCGGCCACGTTGCGGCCGATGGTATGAATCAGTCCGCGCCCGTCGGGCTCGAGGCACCGGTCGATGACCCGACCCAGCTCACTGTAATCCCGGGTTCCGACGTGTTCGAGCATGCCAACCGAGACAAACACATCATAGCTGCCCCGGATGTTGCGATAATCGTCCTCGACGTACTCCACCTTGTCGCTGAGCCCCTGCTCCTCGGCCTGCTCGCGGGCAAAACGGACCTGTTCGCGGGAAATATTATAGGCCTTGACCGTCACCCCATAATGCTTGGCCATAAAGCGTGCCAGCCCGCCCCAGCCGCAACCGGCTTCGACCACCCGGTCCCCCGGTTTCAGTTGCAGCTTGCGGCAAACGTGATGCAGCTTGGCGGTCTGCGAATCTTCCAGCGACATCTCGGGATCGGGAAAATAGGAACAGGTGTATTGCATGGCCACCCGGTCCAGCCACAGGCGATAGAACTCGTTGCTGAGGTCGTAATGATGATAGATATTGTCACGGGCGCGGGAGAGTGAATTGGCGATACGCCGGTGCCCCAGCCAGTTTACCAGCTTGCGAAACCAGCCCTGCTTGCCATTGCGCTTGAGTCCGCTGTACACCTCTTCGAGAAAGCGCACCATGTCGCCCTCGAAACTGATGCGCCCGGCGCTGTACAGATCGCCGAAATGCAGTTCGGGGTGCAGCACCAGTTTCCAGATCGCCAGCCGATCGTTAAACCGCAGGCTCGCCACCGGTTGCTCCGCCTGGTTGATCTGCTTGCCGTCCCACAGTGATATATTGACCGGCGGATGATCGGCCACTTCGAGGATTTTATTAACGAACCAGCGATCCAGGGCAGTAACCGTACCAAACGGGTGACTGCCGTCCTGATGCCCTTTTCTGGCCTTGGTGCCGATACGGCGTTCCCCCTGTTCATCAACACCCCAGGCCTGCTTTTTACGTTCGGCGACTGTCAGTGAGGGTGACGATGTTTTCGATGAGTCCGGTTCTGTTTTGTGTTGTTGTTCGCGCATCATGCACTCCGTTTTCACGTAGATTGAGCTGCGTATACTCAGGATACTAACGTCCACGTCCCCTATTGACTATGCCGGATATTCCCGCAATTATCCAGTGCTCCATTCCGAGGATTAATGCCAGTTCATGTCGAAGTATTCCACCCTCATCGCTCGCCTGCTGTCCCTCTTCATCGCGCTGTTCATCGCGCCCCCTGCCGTTGCCGATTATGCTCCCGGTGAGCTGGATTTCTCGATGCAGGTCGAGCATAACGAAACCCGCTGGCGTTATGCCAGCCAGACCCTGACCAGCAAAAGCTCGGTGCTCGGCGTGCGCCTGAAAGAGCGCCTGGCGCCCCGCCTGCTGGGCAGCCTCAAAGCCGGTTACCTGGAACTGAGCCAGTCGGGCAACCCGCTGCCGGCGGCCC
>JAXHTI010000179.1:0-4003 GCA_034190045.1 Pseudomonadota bacterium | reverse complement strand
TAAAGACCAGCAACACGGTGAAGTTGGCGAAAAACTCGTGGATCTCTTCGACCACTTCCCAGCTTGCGGATTCATGTGCGATCCAGCCGGCCAGCGGCCCGGCGCCCTCTTCCACGGCATAGGTTGCCAGCCCGCTCATTGTTGTCACCAGCAACGCGATCAGCATCAGCACGATCATGGCACCGCCGGCGGGGTTATGGCCCAGGTAACGTTTGGGTCGCAGCAGGAACACCTCTTTGAGATACTGTTTGATTTCGGCGGGGCGTTTGACAAAATCACTGAAGCGGGCATGGCGCGTACCGACCAGTCCCCAGATCAGGCGCAGACCAATCAACAGCAGGACGCTGTAACCGGCGAAGGTATGCACCGCCAGCCATTCATCCTCGCTACTGAGATAGGCAAGCATAAAACTCAGCACCAGCGCCCAGTGAAAAAAGCGCACGAAAACGTCCCAGACACGGACTTCATTCTCTGTATTCATAATAGCCACCTCCTGACTCTGGGAACACAGTCTAGGAGGTCAAGCTGAAACCAGGCTGAAAATGGGAAAAAGATCTTAACGCAGAGGCGCAAAGACGCAGAGGACGCGAAGTTATTTATTATGAAGTTGTAGAGTGACTCAAGCGCTGGCGGAGTCACCTTTTACAGTAAGTCTTGTTACACCGAAGAAATTGCCGGATCCGCTGCGCTTGATCCGACCTACGGTTTAAAGTGGGCTAATTAATATTTTTCCTTTGCGTTCTCTGCGTCTTTGCGCCTCTGCGTTGTTCTCCCGATTTTAAAAACAAAAAACCCGGCCTGGGCCGGGTTTGGGGTCGTGCGAAAGAGGCTTGCCGTTTACTGTACGGCTTCGCCCACCATCTTCTGCAGGTCACCTTTCTGGTACATTTCCAGGGTGATGTCGCAGCCGCCGACCAGTTCGCCGTTGATGTAGATCTGCGGGAAGGTCGGCCAGTTCTGGTACTTGGGCAGGTTTTCCATGATTTCGGGATCGGTCAGCACGTTGACGTGGGCAAACTCCTTGCCGCATTCCATCAGCGCCTGGGCCGCCCGGCTGGAGAAGCCGCACTGGGGCATGGTGGGTGTGCCTTTCATAAAGATCACAACCGGGTTCTTTTTGACGATGTCGTCGATTCGTTCCAATGCATCCATTACTCGCACCTCAATATTGGCGTTTGTGGTTGGCAACGCCACCGGGACGCGCCACTAAAATCAGTGTTACCTAATATAACCGGTTTGCCGCGAAAATACCATAGCAAAATACTCTGGTATAAAGCGGGGCAGTATACTGACAAATGCTGCCGGTTCAGCGGTTTTTCAAGGGATCGACATGGGTCTGAAACCACAATTCCAGCAGGGCCATGTGCCAGAGCTTGCTGCCGCGCAGCGCGGTAAAGTGTTGATCCGGCGCGGCCAGGAGCTTGTCCACGTACTCGCGCTGGTAGATTCCCCGCGCCCGGCAGGCGTCTGAATTGACCAGATCCCGCATGAAATCGAGAAATTCACCGCGCACGTATTTTAGCGCCGGCATGGGGAAATAGCCCTTGGGCCGATCGATCACCGCATCCGGCACCAGGCCACGGGCGACCCGCTTGAGGATGTGCTTGGCGCCCTCGCCTCCCGGGCCGTTGCCCAGCTTGAGTTCCGGCGGCATCTGCGCGGCCAGCTCGACCAGCTGGTGATCCAGAAACGGCACCCGCGCCTCCAGGCCCCAGGCCATGGTCATGTTGTCTACCCGCTTGACCGGATCGTCGACGATCAGGGTGGTGACATCCATGCGCAGCACCCGGTCGATAAACTCGTCGGCATCGGGCTCACCCAGCAGTTCGGCAATCACCTCGCCGGTGACATCCGTGCCGCGATAGGGTTCGGTCACCATCTCGTTGAATTCGCTGTGCGGCCGATCGAAGTAATAGCGGGCAAAGCGTTCCAGGTCTGTGCCCGCGGTATCCTGCTGCATTTGCGAAAACCAGAAGTAGCCGGCGAACACCTCGTCGGCGCCCTGGCCGCTCTGTACCACCTTGACCTCCTGCGAGACACGTTCGCCCAGCAGGTAGAAGGCCACCGCATCCTGGCCGAACATCGGCTCGGCCATCTGCGCCACCGCCTCGGGCAGGCGGGGCAGGACCTCTTCGTTGGGAATATGGTATTGCTTGTGCCGGGTCTGGTAGCGTTCCACCACCTGATCCGAGTATTCGAACTCGCTGCCCTTCTCCTCGGGCTGATCCTCGAAGCCGATCGAAAAGGTGCGCAGGTCCTTTACCCCTGCCTCGGCCAGCAAGGCCACCAGCAAACTGGAATCCAGCCCGCCGGAGAGCAGCACCCCGACCGGCACATCGGCCACATCCAGCCGCTTGCGCACCGCATCACGCAGCGCGTCATGGATCGCGGTGGTCCACTCGGCTTCGCTTTTCGGTTGTGCCGGGCGTTGGGCTTTTAGATGCCAGTAACGGCGCTCGCGTGGTGGTTTACCATGGTCGATGGTAATGGAAGTACCGGGCACCAGCTTGCGCACGCCCTTTAATATAGTGTGCGGCGCCGGCACCACCCCGTGCAGGGTGAACTGGTGATGCAGCGCCACCGGATCCACATCGGTATCCACGCCCCCGGCCGCCAGAATCGCCTGCAGGTTGGAGCCAAACAGCAAGCGGTTATTGTCCAGTGAATAATAGAGCGGCTTGATGCCCATGCGATCGCGGGCCAGGAAAAGGCTTTTATTTTTCAGATCCCAGATAGCAAAGGCGAACATGCCATGCAGATACTCGGGACAACGCTCACCCCACTTGTGATATGCCTTGAGGATGACTTCCGAATCACCGTCGGACGTAAACGTATAACCTTCCTTGATAAAGTCGGCACGCAGCTCGCGGTAGTTATAAATGGCGCCGTTGAAAACGAGTACCAGCCCGAGCGGCTCGTCGACCATCGGCTGGTTGGAACGCTCGGAAAGATCGATGATCGCCAGACGCCGGTGACCCAGCGCGATCTGATCCTTCGACCAGCTATTCTCAAAATCCGGCCCACGCCGCGCCAGCGCCGGCAGCATCTTTTGAACCGCTGTTAATTCCGCTTTTTTACCGTCGAGTCTTAATTCGCCGCAGATGCCACACATGTATAAAACAGGTCCTAGGTGCTAGTCGCTAGTGACTAGGTTTTGAATAGAGGGCCGATCCTATCAGAACCGGGATGGTGACACTTTTCAAACATCGAACAGAAAGACACTAGAACCTAGCCCCTAGTCCCTAGCCCCTCCGTTGCCCATATCCACCGCCACCCGGAGTCTCGATGGTCAGCACATCCCCGGCCTCAACATCGAGACAAACCTTGCCGGGCAACGGATTATCGTTGAGGCGATTGACACCCGGCTGTCCCGCTTCGCCGCCTTCGAGCCCCCAGGGGGCATGGGTGCGCCGCTCTGTCAGCAGGGTCACCGAGGCGGGGGCGAGGAATTCGAATTCGCGGATCAGGCCGTCGCCGCCACGGCGCGCTCCCGCGCCGCCGGAGCCGCTGCGCAGGGCATAGCGGCGCAGGCGCAGGGGATAGTTGGACTCCAGCACTTCCAGCGGGGTATTGCGGGTGTTGGTCATGTGAGTCTGGATACCGGACAGGCCGCCGCCGTGACGGCCCGCGCCCATGCCGCCGCCGATGGTCTCGTAATAATCCCAGGCGGGATAGACGCTATCACCGGTGTAGCCCATGGCCAGGTTGTTCATGCCGCCGTGGCTGGCGGCAGGGATATGCTCCGGCAGGGCCTCGGCCAGGGCGCCCATGACCACATCCACGATGCGGCTGCTGGTCTCCACGTTACCGGCGGCCACCGCGGCCGGGCGCCGGGCATTCACCAGGCAGCCTTCGGGCGCCTCGAGTTTGATCGGCCGAAAACTCCCGGCGCAGGCCGGGGTCTGTGCCGGCATCAGGCAACGGAAGACGTAATAGACCGCGGTGCAGACACCGGGGAATGTGAACTGCCCCCTGTCGGTCGCAGCCGCCGCGGTCTATTACG
>JAXHTI010000178.1:2255-4013 GCA_034190045.1 Pseudomonadota bacterium | reverse complement strand
GGTGTACCACCGGACTATTTTTCCGATACCGGTCAACGCTGGGGTAACCCGCTCTATCGCTGGGATATTCTGGAACAGGACAACTTTCAATGGTGGCAACGGCGCCTGCAAACCCAGTTGCGCCTGTTCGACATTGTACGCATTGATCATTTCCGAGGCCTGCAGGCCTACTGGTCGATTCCCGCCGAAGCCGAAACCGCTATCGAAGGCCACTGGGTCGATGCGCCCGGTGCGAAACTACTTGCCGCCTTGCATAAGGCATTTCCCGATCTGCCGCTGGTCGCGGAAGACCTGGGCATGATCACCGAGGAGGTTCATGCCCTGCGTGAAGCGTTTGACCTTCCCGGGATGAAAATCCTGCAATTCGCCTTCGATGGCGATCCCGATAACAATTACCTGCCCCATCGACATGAATTCCGCTCACTGGTCTATACCGGCACCCACGATAACGACACGACTATCGGCTGGTATCGACAGCTCCCGGCCGGGACACAAAATTATGTACGGGATTACCTGGGTCTGGAGACGGACAAAGCGATGCCCTGGCCATTGATCCGCAGTGCCCTGGCCTCGGTCAGCTGTCTGGCGGTGATCCCAATGCAGGATCTGCTGGGATTCGACAGCGAACATCGCATGAACACCCCCGGAACGATGGAAGGCAACTGGCAATGGCGTTTCGACTGGTCACAGGTACCGGACGAACTCACCCAAAAACTCCGTCACCTGTTACATCTATACGGACGGCTATAAATGTAAAGAAGAGAAGAACGCAGAGGCGCAAAGACGCAAAGATATAGTTTTGAATGTTGAATTTTAAATTTTGAGTTTCACGATCGAAACTCAACATTTAGAACTCAAAATTATTATTTTCTTTGCGCCTCTGTGTTAAAACCCTTAGATCCAGATCATAGATCCCATTTCAAATGGATGCCCCAGCAGCTCGTGCCAGGGATACATACGCAGCTTGTAGTGGTTCAGGCCCGGGTTTTCCGGCTCGAGTTGCAGTTCGAAGATATGATCTTCGCCCTCCATCCCGGTATAGGAGAACTTGTATTGTTCATGCGGCGTGAATTTGCCGTTGTCATCCCGGTTACCGACGACGCATTCGACGATCACATCATCCGCGGACAGGCCATTGAGATTCGCCCGGATCACAATCGGCAGTGACTCTCCGTTCTGTATCTTCTGGCGGACTTCATCGACCCGCTTGATAGTTACATGCTTCCAGTTAGCCCGAATTTTGCTTTTCCATTCGGCCAGGGCCTTTGCCGGAGTGCAGTCGCTCGCGGACAGGCGCTGGTAATGTGCCCGGGCCGGGGCATAGAAATGTTTGACATAGTCGATCACCATCCGTTGTGAATTGAAGCGTGGCAGGCAACTTTTCATGGAAGCCTTGGAGAGTCTGACCCAGCCGGAAGAATAGCCCTGACTCCCGTAGTCGTAATAAAGCGGGATCACTTCGTTCTCCAGAATATCGAGCAGGTCGGCTGCCTCTTCCTGATCGCGCAGTCCGGCATCCTCATGCCGGGCGTGCGGGTGAATCGCCCAGCCGTTTTCCCCGTCGTAACCTTCGCCCCACCAGCCATCGAGCACACTCAGGTTGATGACACCATTAATGGCCGCTTTCTGTCCGGAAGTCCCGCTGGCTTCCAGCGGATATTCAGGGGTATTCAGCCAGACATCCACGCCGGTAACCAGTTTTCGTGCCATGGCCATATCATAGCCTTCGAGCATGATGATCTTGCCGATGAACTCCGG
>JAXHTI010000178.1:0-2155 GCA_034190045.1 Pseudomonadota bacterium | reverse complement strand
GGAATCTGGGGCCAGACATAACCTTCCATGGCCGAGGCTTCCGATCCATGAATCCGGCTTACCCCGTTGTGATAACGTGAACCGCGCAACGCCAGCGCGGTCATATTGAAACTGCCGTGATTGTTGGGCGACTCACCCAGAGCATAAAATGCCGCCGGCTCAATATTCAGTGATTTGACATAATGTTTGAAAAAGCGGGTCATCTGTTCCTGCTGGAACATATCATGCCCCGCGGCGACCGGGGTATGGGTGGTAAAAACAGTACCCGCGGCAACCAGCTCCAGGGCACTGTTGAAATCCATCCCCTGCGCCACGTATTCACGGCAACGCTCCGGTATCTGAAACGCGGCATGGCCTTCATTGATATGCCAGACCGTGGGCGTGATGCCCATCTCTCGCAAGGCTCGCACGCCGCCAATCCCCAGGACGATTTCCTGCTGAATACGGGTGGTGCTGTCCCCGCCATACAGTTGAAAAGTGATGCTGCGATCTTCGGTGGCATTTTCTTCCAGATCACTGTCGAGCAAAAACAGGCGAATGTGTCCGGCACGCGCTTCCCAGACTTTGAGCCTGACCGGCCGATCCTCGATCTCGACCTGAACATAAAACGGCTGGCCGTCACTGTCGCAGGCCGGCTGTACGACAAGTTCATCAAAATTGGTGGGTGTGTATTGTGATAACTGGTTACCATTGCCGTCGATAAACTGGGTAAAGTAACCCTGCCGATACAACAGACCGACACCGACGAAAGGTACCCCCAGATCACTGGCCGCCTTGCAGTGATCGCCGGCCAGAATACCCAGCCCCCCCGAATAAATCGGAAAACTTTCGTGCAGACCGAACTCGGCGCAGAAATAGGCAATCAGATCCTGACGGGGATCGAGAAACTCGGTAATGTCCGAGCTGATTTCCTTTTCATGATAGCTTCGAAAAGCCGACATAACCCTTGAATATTCTTCCATGAACAGGTGGTCTTTCTCCGCATCATCCAGTTTTTCCTGGGCAATGCGACGCAGAAAGACCTTGGGATTGTGATTGCAGTTTTCCCACAATTCATCGTCCAGCCGGTAGAACAAACCGCGCACATCACGGTCCCAGCTGTACAGCAGATCATTGGCCAGTGCCTCCAGCCCCCGTAACTTTTCGGGGATATTGGGTCGCACTTCCAGCTGGAATATGGTTTCGCTCATAGAATTTCCTTACCTTTTTATCAAAGGTGGCTCATCGGCCAAGTATAGAATATCAGGTTATGACGTCCGGCCCGACACGGCCGGTTTTTTGACAAATCGGCAACAGACTTTCACTGACGGCCAGTAACGGCTGCAGGAAGCGAGCGGTCGGCTCGAACAGCTCACCTTCGGGCGGCTCGTACTGTTCCACGTACAATCGCAGGGTCGCCCCTTCGGTCCCGGTTCCCGACAGACGGACCACGATCCGGGCCTGCTCGCCAAAAATAATACGGAGACCCTGGTGCTCACTGAGGCTGCCGTCTACCGGGTCCTTATAGCAGAAATCATCCGCGGCCGTGATGACAAAGCCATCAATATTCCGGCCCGGTAACGAGCTCAGTTGCGCCCGTAAATCCGCGACCAGTTGTTCGGCAATCCCGCTGTCGAGATTCTCGTAATCATGCCGGGTGTAATAATCGCGACCGTATTCCCGCCAGTGGGCCTTCACAATCTCCGCCACGGATTCGCCGCGCACGGCCAGCAGGTTCAACCAGAACAATACCGCCCACAGCCCGTCTTTTTCACGGATATGCGCGGAGCCGGTGCCAAAGCTCTCTTCTCCGCAAAACGTGATGCGCCCGTCGTCCAGCAGGTTGCCAAAAAACTTCCAGCCGGTGGGCGTCTCGTAGCAGGCCACACCCAGTTGCGCGGCAACCCGGTCCACCGCCCGACTGGTGGGCATGGAACGGGCCACACCGACAATCCCGTCATGATAACCGGGTACCTGCGACGCATTGGCCGCCAGAACCGCCAGGCTGTCGCTGGGGGTGACAAAAAAGCCCTGGCCGAGAATCATGTTGCGATCACCGTCGCCATCGGAGGCCGCGCCCAGATCCGGCGCCCCGCTCGACTGGTTCATGATCGCCTGCAGCTCTCTGGCATGGGCCAGGTTGGGGTCGGGATGCGCGTCGCCAAAATCGGGTTTC
>JAXHTI010000177.1:1455-4026 GCA_034190045.1 Pseudomonadota bacterium | reverse complement strand
CGGCCAGGACACTCTCATACCCGGCCAGCTTCAGGGTATCCTGCAGCGCTTCCGCCAGGGCGTCGTCATCTTCCACGACCAGTATGCTGGATGCAGTCATCTCTGCCTCCTCGTTGGGTTATGCCAGTTGTCCGGCCAGCTGTCCGCCCGCTTGTTGTCGGGCTTCGGCCTGGACCGGCAGATACAAAATAAATGTCGTGCCCTTGCCGGGCTGCGACTCCAGTTCAATTCGTCCCTTGTGGTTGCGGGTGATCGCCTCCACCACGGCCAGCCCCAGGCCCGTACCGTCCTTGCGGGTGGTATAGAAGGGGCTGAAAATTTCTTCCTGCTTGTCGGCCGGAATCCCCGGCCCGGTATCGCTGATCCGGATCACCAGTGACTGTTCATCACTGTCGGCATGCAGCGTCAGACGCCCTCCCTCGGACATCACCTGAATCGCATTCATGGCCAGATTCAGCAGCCCACTGAGCAACATCTGCCGATTGCCCTGAATGACGCAACCGTCACTGTCGTCATAAGCGTCGAACTGAATATCGCTGTGACGCAGGGAAGTTTCGATATTGGCATGCAGATCCCGGAACAGGTCGCCGGCGGTAAAGGATTCTTCGCTGACGGTACCGCGACGGGCGTACATCAGCATGTTGTCGATCACCTGTTCCAGATGGCGCAGGCGCGAGAAGATTTTCTCCGCGGCATGAATGCGATCCTCATCTTTGAGGCTCTGCCGCTTCAGTTGCGAGGCATACAACAGGGCCGAGGCGATCGGGGTGCGAATCTGGTGTGCCAGGGAGGCGGCGGTCTCGCCCATGGCCGCCAGGCGTTGTTGCTGGTTGAGACGATCCTGCATGCGCCGGATTTCGGTCACATCCATCAGCAACAGGATCTGTCCCGGCTCGGCACCCAGCGGACAGGTGGAGATATTCACCCGGCGACCATCGCGCAGGGAGACATCGGTGCCGTCATCCGGCCCGGGAGCAAAGGCCCGCGCGATCACGGTGGACCACGGCTGTTGCAGCAACGGCTCCCCCAGTAACTCACCGGCGGCGGGGTTGTGCTCCTGGACCTGACCCTGACCGTCTAGCACCACGACCCCGCCGGGCAGTACATCCAGTAGCAGGGCGAGGCGATTGGCCAGCCGCTCTTTTTCGGTCAGTTCGCGAAAACGCTCGTCATGGGCCGCGGCCAGTTCCTGGTTCAGATCGGTCACCCGCGATTCCAGCAACTGGTAGGACTCGGTCAGCTGGCGGGAGAGCTGGTTGAAGGTATTGAACGCCTCTTCCAGGGCCCGGGACTGGCTGGGGGTTTCTTCTGTCATACGGTTGTTGTCCGGTTGCATTCCTATGACGCCAAAATTGACACACAGGGTACCCGGAGCAAGAACCGTGCCTGAATCGCTTTCTTTTGAAATTCAACAAGTTGGGAGTTTGAACACGGCGGGGGTCAAAATCCTGTCACCGCCGGCGGGAGTGGCTCAGGCGGTTTCGGCCCGTTGCAGACCGAGCTTGCGCATTTTCTCCACCAGGGTGGTGCGGCGCATATTCAGGCGTTTGGCGGCATGGGCCACCACGCCCTCGGCATCGTCCAGCGCCTGTTTGATGAGGGAATATTCGATTTCCTGCAGATGTTCACGCAGGTCCAGGCCGTCGGTCGGCAGACGTGCCGACTCCCCGCTCTCCCGCCACTGCGGCTGTACATCCAGCTCCAGCGAATCATCGTCCGCCAGCTCTTCTTCCAGCGCCTCGATCTCGATCCCGTCACGGTACTTCTCCGGCAGATCGCGGACATCCACCAGCCCGTTGGGGAACATAATCACCAGGCGCTCGATAAGATTGGCCAGCTCGCGCACGTTACCCAGCCATTCATAATCGCTCAGCGCCGCCAGCGCTGCCCGGGTCAGGCGGACCGAACGCTGCTGTTCGTGTTCGATGCGGGTTACCAGCTCGCCGATGAGCAGCGGAATGTCCCCCCGGCGCTCGCGCAGCGGCGGCATTTCGATGGGAAACACGTTCAGCCGGTAATAGAGATCCTCGCGGAAACGCCCGGCACTGATCTCCTCTTCGAGGTTGCGATGGGTCGCGGCGACAATGCGCACATCCGCCTCGATACTTTTGTTACTGCCCACCCGCTCGAAGACGCGCTCCTGGATCACCCGCAGCAGCTTGACCTGCATGGACAACGGCATATCGCCGATCTCATCCAGAAACAGGGTGCCACCCCGCGCCATCTCAAAACGCCCCTGGCGGGCGGTCAGGGCGCCGGTGAAGGCGCCTTTTTCATGCCCGAACAGTTCACTTTCGAGCAGATCGGGCGGGATAGCGCCGCAATTGACCGGGACAAAGGGCTTTTGCCTACGACCGGAATGATAATGCAGATTCCGCGCGACCACTTCCTTGCCCGTGCCTGACTCGCCGAGAATGAGGACATTGGCATCGGCACCGGCCACCTGCTCGATCTGTTTGCGCACTTCCCGAATCGCCGCGCTTTTGCCCACCAGGCTGCGGAACAGCGTCTGGGATCCACTGCCGGGATGTTCCACCTGGCGCCGGTGGATATCGGCCTGATGCAGGGCGT
>JAXHTI010000177.1:0-1355 GCA_034190045.1 Pseudomonadota bacterium | reverse complement strand
ATCTGTTTGCGCACTTCCCGAATCGCCGCGCTTTTGCCCACCAGGCTGCGGAACAGCGTCTGGGATCCACTGCCGGGATGTTCCACCTGGCGCCGGTGGATATCGGCCTGATGCAGGGCGTGGTAGAGCTGGCGATATTTAAGGGGGTACTCGATCTTGCCGGCAATATAGGGCCCGGCAAATCGGCTGTCGTTATCGGGATTACCGCGTTCGCTGACCAGCAGGATGGGAATATCCCGCGGAAAATAATCGTGCAGCGCCTTGAGTTCTTCCAGCGTGGTGGCATCTTCCGCGTGCCGGCCCAGAACAATGACATCCAGCTGCACATCGTTGTGATTGACCGTTTTCCACTCGCCGTAATCACAGCGCTGAATGCTGCCATAATCGATGAAATCGAATAACAGGCTCATCTCTTCGGCACGCTCATCGTCACAATCGACCAGCAACATATGCTGGGCCAGCATATCCGGGTCTTTGTGGGGCGGATGATCGTCAGCAGGATGATTCACAACAGGCTATTATCCGATAAATTTTGTGGTTTGTTCGATTTTAGACAAATACTAATCAGTGCCTGACAGCATGTCAAAATATTGTCGCGGGGTTAACAAAAAGTTAACCTGCGCCGGCACTGTCAGAGCCGGGCTGAAGCCACGCTCCCGCCACGCCCGCTCTGACCAGCCTATATATAAATAGTATATTCAGGAGCGACTCTGGCGCTGCTGGGCAATTTCCCGCCGATGACGGCGGAATACCCATTTTTCCAGCAGGGTATGAATCTCATCCTCCAGCGAGGTAAACCGCGAGCAGATTCGCCATACCCCCGGTTCCACTTCGTGCGCGTGATTTTCCACGGCCAGTTTGAGTGCCCGTGGCAGGCGCGGTTCGAGAAATAACTCCAGCCAGCCCTGTGAAGAAATTGAGACAGGGCTGTGCCATTCGAGCCCGCTGGCCGCCAGGCGCACCGCTTGCCCGGTGGGTAACGACTGTTGTTGACCCAGCAGCTGGGCAACCAGCTGAATCAGCAGATCCAGTTTGGCCTCCAGGGCCTGGAGGGCCTCATTGTCGCGCTCGCCGGACTCACTCCCCGCCGACACATCGGGCAGGGTATCCAGCAGCAAAAAGGTCGTCAGGTTATGATCATAACAGGTGGCCGGATCCAGCGGCCCTTCATGCCAGAGGACACCTGCCTCCGGCGTCACCACCACCCCGTCGGGCAGACATTCATCGATGCTCGCATTCATACGCCCAGTATATCAGCCACTGTGGTGGCGATAGAGCTTCACGGCCTGGCGAGCCTGCTTGCGCTGGCCGAGATAGTCTCCCAGACGTTTTTTCTCCGCTTCACCCAGGGCAAT
>JAXHTI010000176.1:0-4048 GCA_034190045.1 Pseudomonadota bacterium | reverse complement strand
ATCGTTGGTTATTACCGGAAGGGATCGAGGAGGTCCTGCCAGAACAGGCGCGCCGGCTGGAAATGCTGCGCCGACGCCTGCTCGATCTGTATGCCAGCTGGGGCTACGAGCTGGTGATTCCGCCGATGATCGAGTATCTCGATTCCCTGTTGACCGGTACCGGCCATGATCTCGATTTGCAAACCTTTAAACTGACCGATCAGCTGACCGGTAAAATGATGGGGCTGCGCGCGGACATGACACCACAGGTGGCACGTATCGATGCGCATACGCTGAAAAAGGCCGGCCCGTCACGGCTATGTTATATCGGTTCGGTATTGCATACCCGTCCGGATGGTTTTGCCGGTTCGCGCAGTCCGATTCAGGTCGGCGCCGAACTTTACGGTCACAGCGGCAGCGAAAGCGACGTGGAAGTGTTTCGCCTGATGCTGGAGACCCTGCGCCAGAGCGATGTCGAGGATCTTTATTTTGACCTGGGCCACGTCGGTATCTACCGACAGCTGGTTGGCGAGGCGCAACTCTCCGAAGAACACCAGGCCGAGCTGTTCGATGCCCTGCAGCGCAAGGCGATCCCCGAGATCGAACAGCTGCTGGATAACAGCTCGGTCGACAACAAGATTGCCGAAGGACTGCTCGGTCTGGCGACGCTCAACGGGGATGAATCTGTCATCGACGAAGCACGCCGTCTGCTGGCGTTCGCCGGTGACGGGGTCGGTCAGGCGCTGGATAACCTGCAGGCTGTCGCGCAACAGATCAAGCATCACGAGCCGGCGATTCCCCTGCATTTCGATCTGGCCGAATTACGCGGTTACAACTATCACACCGGCGTGGTGTTTGCCGCTTACGTGCCGGGGCGGGGTCAGGCCATTGCCCAGGGCGGGCGTTATGACGAAATCGGCAAGGTCTTTGGTAGTTCCCGCGCTGCCACCGGTTTCAGTACCGATCTCAAAACCCTGATCGATCTGGGTGACGGGAAAGAGGTTGTTCCTGGTGCGATTTATGCACCGCATGAGAATGAAACCGGTTTGCGCGAGACGATAGAACAACTTCGCCGGGAGGGAGAGCGGGTGATCAGCGCGCTGCCGGGCGATAACAGCGATCCGCGGCAACTCGGTTGCGATCGCAAGCTGGTCAGGGATGGCAAGACATGGCAGATTGTAACGATTTGATAACAACAACAGGCTGAAGTCATGGGCAAGAACGTCGTCATTATCGGGACCCAGTGGGGAGATGAAGGTAAAGGCAAGATCGTCGATCTGTTGACCGATCGGGCTTCAGCCGTAGTGCGATTCCAGGGTGGTCACAATGCCGGACACACCCTGGTCATCGGCGACAAGAAAACCGTGCTGCACCTGATCCCGTCGGGCGTGCTGCGGGAAAACGTTCAGTGCCTGATCGGCAACGGCGTGGTGCTCTCGCCCGAAGCATTGCTCGATGAGCTGAAGATGCTCGAAGACGAAGGTGTCCCGGCCCGCGAGCGGTTGCGCATCAGCGAAGCCTGCCCGTTGATCCTGCCCTATCATGTGGCGCTGGATCATGCCCGCGAAGTGGCGCGTGGTAAAAAAGCCATCGGCACCACCGGTCGCGGTATCGGTCCGGCCTATGAAGACAAGGTTTCCCGCCGCGGCCTGCGGCTGGGCGATCTGTTTCACCGCGAACGCTTTGCCGCCAAGCTGGGCGAGATCCTCGATTATCACAACTTCGCCCTGAAAAACTATTTCAAGGTCGAGCCGGTCGACTTCAACCAGGTGCTGGATCAGGCCATGGCCATGCGTGAGGAGCTGCAGCCGCTGGTGGCCGATATTCCCGAATTGCTGAACCAGCATATGCAGGCCGGCAACAACATCATGTTCGAGGGTGCCCAGGGCGCGTTGCTGGACATCGACCACGGTACCTATCCGTTTGTCACCTCGTCCAACACCACCTCCGGTGGCGCGAGTACCGGCAGCGGCATGGGTCCGCGCAATCTCGATTACGTGCTCGGCATCACCAAGGCCTATACCACCCGGGTCGGCTCCGGCCCGTTCCCCACCGAACTGTACGACGGCAACCTGTTAATGGACGAAGTCGGTGCGCGCCTGGCCGAACGTGGCCACGAGTTCGGCTCCACCACCGGCCGCCCGCGGCGTTGCGGCTGGTTCGATGCCGTGGCCCTGCGACGTTCAGTCCTGATCAACAGCGTCAGCGGCCTGTGTATCACCAAGATGGACGTGCTGGACGGCCTGGATCAGATCCAGATCTGCGTGGGTTACGAATGCAACGGCGAAGTACGCGATACCCCGCCGGTCGGCGCCGAAGCCTTTGAAAGTTGCGAACCGGTTTACGAAGCCATGCCAGGCTGGCAGGAATCCACCGTCGGCCTGAAAAGCTACGACGAACTGCCGGCCAACGCCAAGGCCTATCTCAAGCGCATCGAAGAAGTCACCGGCACCCCCGTGGACATCATCTCCACCGGCCCCGAACGCAGCGAAACCATCATCCTGCGACATCCGTACGATGTTTAACGGCCTGTTGGCCGTTAAACAGGGGCTAGGTCCTAGTGGCTAGTAACTGGGATCTTATAAAAACCTCACCACGAAGACGCGAAGACGCGAAGACACGAAGACACGAAGACACGAAGACACGAAGACACGAAGAAGAAATTAATCTTCTTCCTGGCGTCGTGTCTTCGTGGTAAAAAATCGCCTGATAAATGACATGTCAGAGGTAGGCCGGACATAGCGAAGCGGTGTCCGGCAACCCGGTCTGACGATAGCCTGCATGATGCCTGGATTTTATAAAAAACCTCACCACGAAGACGCGAAGATACGAAGGAGAAATTAATTCGCTTCGAGACTTCGTGTCTTCGTGGTAAAGAAGTCGCCTGATAGATGGCATGTCTGCGATGTTTAACCGCCCTGTGGGCGGTTAAACGGTCACTAGTCACTAGCCCCTATTCTAACAGCGCAACACTTTTGACCTGCGCGTAAACCTGTTTACCCACCGCCAGTTCCAGATGCTCGGCCGATTTGCGGGTAATGCGGGCGAGCAGGGTGGCGCCGTTGGCATCGAGTTTGACCAGTTGCTGGGCCGGGTTCTCTTCGGCGATCGCCTCGATGGTAACGGGAAGGATATTCAGGATGCTGGTGTCCGTTTGTTGCGACAAGGTCAGGCTGATATCCCGCGCCTGCAGACGCACCCGCACCGTTTTCCCCACGGGCAGATCGGCCTGTGCCACCGTGAGTCTCCCACCGGCAAAATCCAGATAACTCAAGTTATATTGCTCGTCGTGATTCTTGATGGTGGCCTCCACGATGGCCTCGGCGTCGGGCGCATGGGCCAGCGGCAGATCGAGCCGGTTTAACAGTTCGATCACGGGGCCGGTGGCCTGCACCCGGCCTGCGTTTAACATGATCATCTGCTGGGCCAGTTGCGCCACTTCGCTGTGATCGTGGCTCACGTACAACACCGGGATCGCCAGTTCCTGCGACAACTGTTGCAGGCAGGCTATGATGGCGTTTTTACTGTCGCGATCCAGCGCGGCCAGCGGTTCGTCCATTAATAATAATCGTGGCGCCGAGAGCAGGGCCCGGCCGATCGCCACCCGCTGACGTTCGCCACCGGAGAGATTCTGCACAGATCGATCCTGCAGCTGAGCGATGCCCAGCCGCTCGATGACAGGTTCGGGGTCAACGTCACTCTGTTCAGCGCCGCTGCGGCGATAACCGTAGAGCAGGTTATCCCGTACCGACAGGTGGGCAAACAGATTGGCTTCCTGAAAGACATAACCGATACCGCGCCGGTGGGCCGGTACAAAGCGATGCGTGTCCTGCCAGGTGGTGTGGCCCAGTTTGACACTGCCGCGCGCGCAAGGCTCCAGGCCGGCAATGCAGCGCAACAGGGTGGTCTTGCCGCAACCCGACGGGCCGAACAGGGCGGTAATGCCCTCCGATCAGATCAACATGCTGCTGCAGACCATCTACCGCCAGTTCAACAAGGACCATGGCCTGACCGACGTCAAGCCCCGTCTGATCAGCATGAGCAAATACAAGCGCGAGCTGGACCGCCT
>JAXHTI010000175.1:0-4116 GCA_034190045.1 Pseudomonadota bacterium | reverse complement strand
CGCTGTTGTGTTCCAGTGGCAGGATGTGAATTTCCCATTCATAACGGCTGGCGAAGGGTTTAATGGCGATAAACCGCTCACCCCGTTCGACCACGTACTGGCCGACATTGATACGGCGCACGATTTTACCCGAGTCCCGATCGTAGATGGTGGTCTCGAAAGTGAGGGCCTCGTCGATCAGGGTGCAGAAGATGCAGTGATGGTGCTTTTTGTAATATTCGCGGCTGTGCTCGACCTCTTCGTGCAGATTCTGGGGCACGACCGGCAGGGCGATCAGCTGGCTGTGGGTATGGGCCATGCTGGCGCCGGCGGCGGGGCCGAAGTTTTTGAAAATCAGGATGTACTTGAGCCGGTCGTCAAGGGCGTAAAGTTCGGCCGAACGCTCCTGATAGGCCTGAAACAGCGTGGCCAGGTGGGATTCGCTCATTTCGTGAATGGCAATGCCGTGAGCGTAATGATCGACGATGACCTCGTGTCGGCCGTAACCGTCGATGGCCTGCTGCAGACCAAACACCAGCCCGGCCTTGTCGCGATCATCGCCCAGGACCGGGTAGAGGTTTTCCACCAGGCGCACGATCCATTCACCGTTTTCTTCGTAGCGTTTGAGCTCCGGCGGCGTTTTTTCCTCGTTACCGCGACAGAAGGGGCAGGTTTCCACATGCTGGCGGGTATCGCGGGGAGCCGGGGCCTCCTCCTTGCGCGGGCGCATACTGCGCGCGGTGGCGATCAGGACCGATTCGCTGGGCACAATCGGGTTGATGCGGATTTCTCGGATACCATTTTCCGTTTCGGACATGCCCGACTCCTGTATTATGCGACGGCGTTGAGTGAAAATACCGGGATTCGCCCGGCTTGTTGAACAGTTATATTTTATGGGCCTACAGGGTGGCTTAATATTCGAAGGCGGTGCGAGGCTGTTAAGTCAGACGGCCTTCCCCCGAAGGCACCGAACCCACTGAAAGCACCGGGACAGGGCGCAAGGGATGGTGGATTTCTGTTCAGGGATGCCGGTGTTTTCAGTGTATTCGGTGGTTCCCATTGCCGGGTAGAGCGGCCACGACATTCAAGCACGCCGATCCGGGGGGCAAAACCTCGTCCGGGTCCGGTGGCGGGCCGCTTGTCAGGGCTGGTGGGCCCAAGTACCATGAGCGTTTTTTGCGGAGAGGGGTATGTTTAAGGGGAGTATGGTGGCACTGGCCACCCCCATGCACGAGGATGGCCGGGTGGATGAGGCCGCGCTGGCGGCGCTGGTGGAATTCCACGTCGAGAACCAGACTGATGCCATTGTCGCGGTGGGCACCACCGGCGAATCGGCGACTCTGGATGAGACCGAGCACTGCCAGGTCGTCAAACAGGTGGTCGAGCTGGCCCGTGGCCGGATTCCGGTCATCGCCGGTACCGGTTCCAATTCCACCCGTGAAGCCATCGAGCTGACCCGCTGCGCCAAAGAGGTCGGTGCGGACGCCTGTTTGCTGGTCACGCCCTACTACAACAAACCGACCCAGGAAGGCCTCTACCAGCATTTCAAGGCGGTTGCCGAGGCGGTAGCGATTCCCCAGATCCTCTACAACGTCCCGGGGCGCACGGCGGTAGATATGCTGCCCGAGACCGTGGCCCGCCTGGCGGCCATCGATAACATTATCGGCATCAAGGATGCCACCGGGGATGTACAGCGGGCCCGCGATATCCTTGGCCAGTGTGGCCCGGATTTCGAGGTCTACAGTGGCGATGACGGTACCGCCATGGAGCTGATGCTGGCCGGGGCGCACGGCGATATCTCGGTGACGGCCAATGTAGCCCCCAAAATGATGCATGAGATGTGCATGGCGGCGATCGCCGGTGAGCGGGAAGCTGCGACGCGTCTTAACGACCAGCTGATGGGGCTGCACACCAACCTGTTCCTCGAAGCCAACCCGATCCCGGTCAAATGGGCCCTGTATGATATGGGGCTGATTCCGATCGGGATTCGCCTGCCGCTGACCGTACTTGCCCCCGAGCATCAGGCCATTGTGCATGACGAGCTGCGCAAGCTGGGCCTGGTCGACGCCTGATTGATTTTCTTCATTTGCAGAGGACTGACTTAAATGACGCGCCGTTACGGCTATGAGTTGATTGTGTTGGCGCTGGCCCTGGGCCTGGGCGCCTGTTCCGGCTCGCCGGAAAAGGATTACCGGGCGATCTATTCCCAGGCCGAGGAAAAGCAAGCCAGAACGCTGGAAGTGCCCCCGGAACTCGGTCGTCCGCAGGGCGGCGAGCAGATGCAGGTTCCCTCGATCGGCCGCGACCAGGTCCGCTATTCGGGCCAGCAGGGGAGCGCCGGTGCCACGGACAGGGTCGTCGCCACCGCCCGCCAGGCCCGTTTCGTCCGCGAGGGCGATATGCATTGGCTGGAAGTGAGCCTGCCCCCGGAACAGGTCTGGGACGACGGTCGCGAGTTTTTCCAGTCGCTGGGCTTCGAAATCACCCGTGAAGATCGCCAGCTCGGCGTCATGGAAACCAACTGGCAGGAGCGGCGCGAGCGGGTCCCGGGTAACTGGTTGATGCGGATGATCGATTCTATCAGTTCCACGGGCTACCAGGACCGTTACCGGCTGCGCCTGGAGCGTCTGCCGCAGGGGGGGACGCGGGTCTTTATCAGCCACCGGGGGCTGGAAGAGATCATCACCAGTGGTGGCGTTAGCGATGTGGTCGAGACCGCCTGGGTTCCGCGCGATCCGGACCCGGAGCTGGAAACAGAACTGCTGCAGCGGTTTTTGATCTCGCTGGGCGGCGATGTGGAGCGGGCCGGGCAGATCGTCGACGACAGTGAACCGGCAAAGCGGACCCGTTTCGTGCAGCAACAGGATGAGCGGGTTTTGCAGGTCAACGAGACCTTTGCCCGCACCTGGCGACGGGTGGGGCTGGCACTGGATCGTGTCGGCCTGCGGGTCGAGGATCGCAATCGCTCCGAAGGGAGTTACTTCATCCGTTTGACCGAAGAGTTCAAGGCCAAAGAACAAAAAGGCTTTTGGGCCAGCCTGCTGAGTGACGAGGAGCAGGGCGCGACAGTGGATGAGCTGCTGTTGCGGGTGCGACAGCAGGGTGAAGTGACGAATATCTTCCTGCGCGACAGAAACGGTGCACCGGTCGATCCGGCACTGGTCAAACGCCTGCTGGAGGACCTCGAAGTCCACCTGCGCTAATCGGTCGCCTCGGCATGAATGGGGAACAGTTGTGCGATTTGCACTGATCGGCAGCGGCAGCAAGGGCAACGGGACGCTCATCGAGCATGGACAAACCCGTATTCTGGTCGATTGCGGCTTTTCACTGCGTGATACCGAAGCGCGACTGCAGCGGCTGGGCTGCGAGCCCGGGTCGCTGAATGCGATCGTGGTAACCCACGAACACGGGGATCATATTCGCGGCGTGGGGCTGCTGGCCCGGCGCTACGGCGTACCGGTCTGGGCCACGCGCGGCACGGTCAATGGCACGCAGCCGGGCAAGGTCCCGCAGCTGAATCTGTTTGATGTACATCAGTCGCTGGCGATAGGGGATCTCGAGCTGCAGCCGTTTCCGGTGCCGCACGACGCCCGTGAACCGTGCCAGTTTATTTTCAGTGATGGCGATCGCAGTCTGGGCCTGTTGACCGATACCGGCTGCAGTACACCACATATTCATGCCTGCCTGTCAGATTGCGATGCCCTAATTCTCGAGTGCAATCACGATCCACAGATGCTGGCCGAGGGGCCCTATCCGCCGAGTCTCAAGCAACGGGTCGGCGGCGACTGGGGCCACTTGAGTAATGCCCAGGCTGCGCAGATACTGACCGATATCGATACCGGTGGCCTGCACTATCTGGTTGCGGCGCATCTGAGCGACAAGAACAATAGCCCGGCCCTGGCACGTGATGCCCTGGCCGGGGTGCTGGGCTGCAAGCCCACGGAAATCGACGTGGCCTGTCAGGAACAGGGAACCGACTGGCGCGATGTCTGAAGCCGATTAAAACGCATAACCGTTTGTGAGGATACGCCGCATGCAAAAACAGCAGGAACTCTACTCGGGCAAGGCCAAAACCGTCTTTACCACTGACGATCCGAATCGGTTGATTCTGGAATTTCGTAACGACACCTCGGCCTT
>JAXHTI010000174.1:2709-4261 GCA_034190045.1 Pseudomonadota bacterium | reverse complement strand
AGGTCACCCCGCGATCGCCCTGGCGGTTACCGGCGGCGAAGATCGCCCAGCCGTCGGGTATCTCGTATTCCCCCAGGCGCCGATCCAGGATCAACTGATAGGCCGCGGCCGACACGCTCGGTGTGGCCGAGGTAATCTCGTCCAGAAACAAAATGCCCTGGGGACCATGGCGTTCGGCGTCGGGCAGAATCGCCGGCACCGCCCACTCCACCGTCTCGCCGTTGCGAAACGGAATCCCGCGCAGATCGCTGGGCTCCATCTGCGACAGTCGAATATCGATCAACGGCACCTGATGCTGCTCGGCAATCTGGGCAATGATCTGTGACTTGCCCACCCCGGGCGGCCCCCAGATCATCACCGGCGTATGCTGCCCCTCGCGGGCACTTAAAAATTCCTTGTCGAGAACCGAGACCAAATGTGCTGGACGCATAAACTAAACTTCCACTTTTAAAATTAACTGCCAATAACGCAAAGGACGCAAAGACGCGGAGAACGCAAAGTAATGTAATTTTGAATTCTGAATGTTGAATGTTGAATTGATGGTAAATGACTAATTCAACATTCATCATTCAACATTGCCTTCAAAAGCCGGCTTTGGCGTACCATTCTTTGGCTTTTTCGGCGTCCTGCGGGACACCCTTGCCCTCTTCGTACATCAGCGCCAGGGTGGTCATGGAGCCGGCCAGGCCCTGCTCGGCAGCTTTTGTAAACCACTCGACCGCCAGGGCTTCGTCCTTGTCGACGCATTCGCCTTCCATGTACATGAAACCCAGTCCGTGCTGGGCCATGGCGTGACCCTGCTCGGCCGCTGCACGCATCCATTTGACGGCCTCTTCATCGTTGCGCACGACACCCAGGCCATTCTGGTACATGATGGCCACGCGGTGCTGGGCTTCGGCCTCGCCTTTTTGGGCAAACGGCATCAGCATCGGCATGGCGCGCGAGAAGTGTTTGGCCTCGAAGGCCGACATCGCGCTGGAAAATTCCACTTCTTCGGTGCTGTTAAAATCGGACATGTGTCATGCTCTCCAATCCGGTTCGGTGTACGTGAACCTGCGAGTATATCCTGATTTACTTAACCTAGTCACGTACTGGGTTATTATTCCCTTTGATTCATGGGCCTCCCTCTATGGGGATATACGTGATAAATCAGGGTTTTTGTACACTACTGTCCCGCCGGCGTCTGCCTGGTTGTCTCCGGCAATCCGGGCCAGTGACAAACGACCACTTGTCGGCGGAAAAACGGGATTTACGCGCCAGACTCTGGTATATTCCGCGGCCATTGTGCACGGCAAAGCCGGTCAGGCGCAGCGCGCGACAGGGTGTCGCTGATTGAATTTCGCTCTGGCCCTCGACGGTTGAAAGCCCCGTGGGCTGGAAGCTACTGATATTACTGAACTTGCGATAATCTGCTGAACATAGAGGAGACTCTCATGAACCAAGACTATTATGACACCGTCACCAAAATGGAAGAAATGGGCGTTGACCCCGAGTACATCCAGGGCTGGCAAGGCGGCTACCTGCACAACCCCGAGCGGGAAGAGCAGCGTGT
>JAXHTI010000174.1:0-2609 GCA_034190045.1 Pseudomonadota bacterium | reverse complement strand
GCGATGATTTCCATGCGGTGCTTCAGGGTGTTGGTTTCGAAATCGGCCTTCTCCAGGTTCAGGACGCCGTTCATGGCGATTTTCCAGATGTTGTAGGCCAGGGCCCCGGCGATCTGATCGAAACTGTGGGTCGCTTCCTTGTTGTGCCAGCGGGTCTTTAAACGCACCATGATTGCCATACCTCTGTCGTCGGGGCGCCTGAGCTGAGCGCCGGAGTTTGCTCTGTAACCGGATTAAAAACCCATTATAACTAATTGATTATTAATGGGTAGCACCGGTGAATTCAACGTGCTAATCTGTATACCAGAGTATTTTACTAAGTTACTTACCGGAAAAACAAGATTATACTCCGGTTTGGCCGATAATGAGGAACGCATTCGATGAGTCATGAGATGCAACAGCTGCAGGAGACCGTGCAGCGCAACTGCCACATTGCCGATGCCAGTCATGCCGGGGATTACACCCTCTGCATCTATCTGATGAAAATGCGCGAATTCTTCCGCTGGGAAGCCGGCGAGACGTTTTCCGCCTCGCTCGATAACAAACAGGTAGGCAGCTGGCTGCGCGAGCGTGAAGCGCTGTGGGACAGTCTTCAGACCGAAGACTTCAATCCCATGCAGATCGGCGACGCGCAATATGACCCGTTTGATTCCGGCCCCATCAATGAGAAGTTACGGGACGCCGGGCTGGTCTACAGCGGCGGTCTGGGTGTTAACAACAAACCCCATTTTTTCCTCGCCCGGCTCGAACGTCACGATCAGTACAACGGTTACAGCCTGTATGTCTCCGACAAGGAGCTGGCCCGGGACCTTACCTCGCCTCCCGCCATGGCCCAGGGCAACAACATCTATATCCGTCGCGAATCCTTAAAGCGCATGTTATGGGAGAAGCTGGAAAGCTGGAACTGGAACCAGCCCGACAATGCCATGGGCAAGGCACTGGCCTATTACGACTTCAAGTCCGATGTCGATCGCGCCCTGGAAGCGATGACCGACAACGAGCTGGAAACCATCCTGCTGCACGAAATCGGCGAGATCCGCGCCGGGGAACGGCTGGGCCAGAAATGGGAAGAGCTGCTGATTACCCTGCCCTACACCAAGGCCGAACTGATGCTGCGTGCGGTACGCGATCACCTGGCCGACGCCATCAGCACTCTTCCCGCGCTACTCGAAAAAGAGAACGAGCCGTCACTGCATTTTTATTTCGGTAACCTGACCCACATGCGCAAACACCTGTCGCCGTCGCTGATGGACGCCTACCGGCACTGGCAGGAGACCGGCAACCTCAGCAAGCTCGAGGAAATGGCCGATCGCAACGAAGAACACTGGTCACAACTGACCGAGGAAATCCTCAAAATCGAACCCGATCCCGAGCGCCAGTACGTGACAGCCATCCAGGACCTGATCGAAAACAACCGGCTGTGAAATAGAAAACCCAACGCCGAGGCGCGGGCCCTGCGGGCAGGTGCTAGTTTCTAGGTTCTAGGTTCTGGATAGCAGGCACCCGACTTTCCGGACTGACAGGGGTTGATTTTTAATAAACGATTTCATGCGAGCGGGACTTTCTGTTCATTGTCATACTTTTTGATTTTATAAGCTCTCTGCGTCCTTTGCGTCTTTGCGCCTCTGCGTTAAGATCTTAATCTGTTAAATTTACGCCAGGCGTAGGTCAGGTTGCGCACAGCGCTACCTGACATTCCCAGTATAGCCATGGATGTCACGCAGGCTAACGCCAGCGTAACCTACAACTCTTTTTCGTTAGTTTACCGAACCTTAAATTTAATTGAATCCATTTTACAGTTTCTTTCTCTGCGTCCTTTGCGTCTTTGCGCCTCTGCGTTAAGATCTTAATCTGTTAAATTTACGCCAGGTCTGACCATGTCCGCCAAGATGGAATTCACCCCGCCGCCGCTGAAAACGATCCGCGAGCTGCAGCCCAACAGTTTTATTTTCGAGCAGCAAAATGCGCTGCCGGCCGAGCTGTGCCGGGAGATGATCTCGCGCTTCGAGCAGCATGCCGAGGAGCAGTATCCGGGACGGATCGGCCAGACGGTGGATGAGAACAGCGGGATCAAAAAAACCACCGATCTGGTGGTCAGCGGCAAGGAACACTGGAAGGATATCGATCAGGCCCTGTTTCAGTCGCTCAAAACCGCCCTGCTCGAATTTCGCGAAACCTTTCCCTATTTCAAGGGACCGTTCAAGGACATGGGCTACGGCCTGCAACGCTATCAGCCCGGGGAGTATTATCACTGGCATATCGATGGCGGCAGCCACGACTTTGCCATGCGCCAGCTGGTGGCCCTGTGGTATCTGAACGATGTCGATGCCGGTGGTGAAACCGAGTTTTTATACCAGAACCTCAAGGTCAAACCCGAAACCGGCAAGCTCGTGCTGTTCCCGCCCTTCTGGACCCATGAACACCGGGCCTGCGTCCTCGAACAGGGCGTCAAGTATATTGCCACCACCTGGGTCGTGTTTGCCTGACACCGCTGGCCACCATGCAGATTGTCACACCCCGGACACCGGCGCAGTTTGACGCTTATTATGAACTGCGCTGGCGGGTGCTGCGCGCCCCGTGGCAACAGCCCCGTGGCAGTGAACGCGATG
>JAXHTI010000173.1:0-4328 GCA_034190045.1 Pseudomonadota bacterium | reverse complement strand
ACTGCTACTGCCCTCTGCCAACTGCCAACTTTTCTTTTGATCCAGATCAACAAAACCCCTCTCCCCTGTCATATCACTGACACAATCTGATCCAGATCAATATTCTTTTCCCTGTCTCTGCCACAGTCGGTGTTAACAACAAATTCCACGACGAGACGAGGCACACCATGAAACATACGACTTTATTCTCCACCCTGGCCGCCGCCGTAGCCCTGGGCCTGGCCAGCCAGCCCGCCACCGCCATCGAAGAAGGCGACCTGCTGTTGCGTTTCGGTCTGGCCAACGTCAGTCCCAATGATGGCAGCGACGCTTCAGCATCGCTCAGTTTGCCTGCCGATGCGGTCGGTGTAGAAGACGATACCCAGGTATTCATTAACCTGACCTGGATGTTCACCGATAACCTTGGTCTGGACATCCTCGGCGCCACGCCGTTCACCCATGACATCACTGTCGGTGGCGTCAAGTCCGCTGAAACCAAGCACCTGCCACCGACTGTGGGGCTGCAATATCATTTCACTCCGAAAAATGACGTGCGTCCCTATGTCGGTGCCGGCATCAACTACACCACTTTCTTTAGTGAAAAAGACACCGCCGGGGGGCTCCCAACGAGCCTGGATGATTCCTGGGGCCTGGCCGCCCAGGTTGGTGTGGATGTCGATATCAACGAGGACTGGTTCTTCAATGCCGATTTGCGTTACATGAACATCGAGACTACCGCAACTTTCACCGGTGCCGGCAGCGTCGATGTTGATATCAACCCCTGGGTCTTTGGTCTGGGCGTAGGTACCACGTTCTAAAAATACAGGGCCGAGTGACGAAGGACGAGTCACAAGCCCCCCCTACTACCGGAGCTTCAGGTTGAACGACCTGAACTTCCGGTGTTTTTATTTCCTCGTAACTCGTCCCTCGTACCTCGTCACTTCCCGGCGGGTTTGGCTTACAATAGCCGCATGCTCCGTTTTACAACCCTGCCCCCGCTGTCGCTGTACATCCACTTCCCCTGGTGTACACGCAAGTGCCCTTATTGTGATTTCAATTCGCATACCCTGAGCGACGCGTTGCCAGAGCGGGCCTATATCGATGCCCTGCTGCGGGATCTGGAACAGGACCTGCCCCGGATCTGGGGGCGCAGGATCATCTCGATTTTTATGGGCGGCGGCACGCCCAGCCTGTTTTCGCCCGAGTCGCTGGAATACCTGCTCTCGCAACTGCGCGCCCGGCTGGCCCTGGCCGCCGATTGCGAGATTACCCTGGAAGCCAACCCCGGTTCGGTGGAAGTGCAGAAGTTCGCCGAGTTCCGCGCCATCGGCATCAACCGGCTCTCTATCGGCATCCAGAGCTTTGACGAGAACCAGCTGGCAACGCTGGGCCGGGTGCATAACCGCAAGGAGGCGTTTCGTGCCGCCGAAGTTGCACACCAGGCAGGCTTCGAGAATTTCAATCTGGATCTGATGTTTGCCCTGCCGAATCAGTCACTTGAGGCCGCGCTGGGCGATCTGCGCAATGCCATTTCGCTCGAACCGACGCATATCTCCCATTACCAGCTCACTATCGAACCCAACACCTGGTTCTATCACCACCCACCACCGTTACCGGATGACGATCTGGCCTGGGAGATGCAATCCCGCTGCCAGACGCAGCTGGAAGAACACGGTTATGCCCAGTACGAAGTCTCGGCCTATGCCCGGTCCGGGCGCCAGTGCCGGCATAACCGCAACTACTGGGAATTCGGCGATTACCTGGGCATCGGCGCCGGTGCCCATGACAAGCTCAGCGATGCCGCCGCCGGGCGCATCGTGCGTCGCAGCAAGCAACGCGGACCGCAGGATTATCTGCAGGCCACCGATTTCGTGCAGAACGAACAATGCCCCGACCAGGACGATATCCTGTTCGAGTTCATGCTCAACGCCCTGCGCCTCAATGACGGTTTTGAACTCGCCCTGTTCGAGCAGCATACCGGCCTCTCCCGCGACGTGTTGCAGGCGCCGTTACAACAGGCCGTCGCCGACGGCTTGATCGAACAGGCGGACGACCCCATACAGACCAGTATGCGCGGACGACAATATCTCAACGATCTGCTCGCCCGGTTCTTACCCGATGCTGGATGAAGTCAGCATCGCATGTCCCTACTGCGGCGAGGTATTCACCACCGTGGTGGACTATTCCGCCGGCGATCAGGAGTACATCGAGGACTGCTATGTCTGTTGCCGTCCGATCCGCTTTAGCGTTATGGTGGATATCAACGGTGAACTGGCCGAGGTCATCACCCGACAGGACAATGAGTGACGATAACGACGACCGCTACGAGGCGATCTCCTGTGCCGACTACAGCCGCTATGAACTGTGGATCCTGCACGGGCAACGCCTGCAACTCGCCTGGCGCGATGCCCAGGGCCAGGAATACATCGGTCTGCTGCAACCGCTCGATTTACAATCCCGCAGCGGGCAGGAATTTCTGATCGCCAGACCGGTCAGCGGCGGTGACACCCTCCACATTCGCCTGGATCGAATCCTGCGCTGTAACCCGGATGAGGCCTGATGCACACCCGTGACCGCGACATAGACACCTACACCACCAAGGACGGCTCGCAGATCCGCGAGCTCATGCATCCCGACGTTCATGGCAATCAAAACCAGAGCCTGGCCGAAGCCATCGTCCCGCCCGGCGAGATCACCCAGCTGCATCGCCATGGCCAGAGCGAGGAGCTCTATCACATCACCCGCGGTCGTGGACTGATGACCCTGGGCGAGCAGGAGTTCGAGGTGAATGTCGGTGATACCGTCGCCATCGCCCCCGGCACCGCACACCGGATCAAAAACATCGGCGAGGATCCCCTGCACATCCTGTGCAGTTGCTCGCCACCGTATGCCCACGACGACACCGAACTGCTGGAGTAAGTCATGCGTATCGGCATCGATCTGGGCGGCACCAAGATCGAGGGCATCCTGCTCGACGCGCAGGGCGCCGAACAAACCCGCCAGCGCATCGATACCCCGCGCAACGATTATCCGGCCACCGTGCAGGCGGTCGTCGATCTCGTCAAACAACTGGAAAGCGAACTCGACAGGCCGGCAACGGTGGGGATGGGCATCCCCGGCGCCATCTCACCGGCCAGCGGCCGGGTCAAAAACGCCAACTCCACCTGGCTGATCGGCCAGCCCCTGCTCGACGATCTGCAACAACAACTCGACCGTGAAATCAAAATCGAAAACGACGCCAACTGCTTCGTGGTCTCGGAGGCCACCGACGGCGCGGCGCAGGGCGCCGATGTCGTTTTTGGTGTGATCATCGGCACCGGGACCGGCGGCGGTGTGTATGTGCGAGGTCATTCGATTATCGGCCTCAACGCCATTGCCGGCGAATGGGGCCATAACCCCCTGCCCTGGCCCACCCCCGATGAATATCCGGGACGGGATTGTTACTGCGGCAAAAAAGGCTGCATCGAAACCTGGCTGTCAGGCCCCGGCTTCAGTCGCGATCACCAGCTCAGCGGCGGCGGTCACCTGCCCGCGCACGAAATCGCGGAACTGGCCACGCAGGGCAACACCCTGGCCGAAGCCTCACTGGAACGCTACGAACAACGCCTGGCCAAGAGCCTGGCCTCGGTGATCAACATCCTGGACCCGGAAGTGATCGTGCTCGGCGGTGGCATGTCCAACATTCAACGCTTATACGACAACGTGCCCAAGCTCTGGACCTCGTATGTCTTCTCCGATCGGGTTGATACGAAACTGGTTCCACCTAAACACGGTGACTCCAGTGGCGTCAGGGGGGCGGCGTGGTTGTGGGAATAAATACGCTATGAAATATCAGGTCTGAAGGATTTTTTACTCTGACCGACCCTAAGGTACTTAAAGTAGTATCATTTTTGCCTGTTGACCAGGGCTGGCTAATGGGCGGCTTCTGCAATGACCGGTTTTTCGTATAAAAACTGGAACTTCACTTACAATTATAAGTCTGAATGCAGACAATGACGTCAAATTACCTTGATGAGGTAATGAGTTGAGAAATTGTATGTCTATTACTTATCGCAATTACATCTGTTTGATTGTTCTGCTGTTTTTCTCAATCGCCAATGCTGAGGCAGCAATGAGATGTGGACCACATCTTATAATGGAAGGTGCACTGACCATGGAAGTGAAACGAAAATGTGGGGAACCAAAGGAAAAAGACGTTCGTACACCTCCTGTGATCCTAGACAAGAATTCAGAAGCCGCCACAGTTGAAATATGGGTTTATGGGCCCACGAATGGCGTCTACAAATATTTGCGATTTATTGATGGCAGACTGGTGAAAATCTGGAGTGAGCGCGAGTAGTATTAAAAGG
>JAXHTI010000172.1:0-4350 GCA_034190045.1 Pseudomonadota bacterium | reverse complement strand
CTGCCAACTGCCAACTGCCAACTGCCAACTGCCAACTGCCAACTGCCAACTGCCAACTGCCAACTGCCAACTGCCAACTGCCAACTGCCAACTGCCAACTGCCAACTGCCAACTGCCAACGTCGACATACAGTGCTAGAATAATCCGATACTTATCAGAATCCGGTCTTTGATCAGATTACCGGAATGCGGAGAAAACAGCATGCGCATCGATCTCGATCCCGACAGCGACGTGGTACAGGAACAGTTTGCCGTGGTCTATTGCCCGCGGCGCAAGCGGGACCGTTTCCCGGAGGGCAGCGTCGAGGTGGTGGCCAGTCGCGACGCGGCACTGGCCGGCGCCAATCAGGAAAAAAACCTGTATCCCGCCATGGTGGTCGGACCCTCCCGTTCCTCGGAAGGCGCGCGGCTGTACTATCTGGTCGAATGGCTGGAGTCGGACCCGTCATGAACCACAGCGAGGATCGCAATTTCGATCCCCTGCACCAGCGATTTAAAAAGAATATCTATGCCTCGCTGAAGGGGCAGCTGCGGCTGGAGGTGCTGTGGCGGGATGTTCAGCAGCATATCCCGCAACTCGTCGAGGACCCGCCCTGGCGTATTCTGGATGCCGGTTGCGGCATGGGGCATTTCAGCCGGCGGCTGGCCGGGCTGGGGCATGAATTACTGCTGTGCGATATTTCCCGGCAACAACTGGACGCGGCCGAGGTGACGCTCAACCAGGGCGGTGCCATGGCGCGCTATATTTTCCGGCATATGCCCTTTCAGCAGCTGGCCGAGGGCGAGACCGAACCCTTTGACCTGGTGCTGTGCCATGCCGTGCTGGAATGGCTTGCCGATCCCCGCCACGGGGTAGTGGCGTTGCAACAACTGGTGCGCCCCGGCGGCTGGCTCTCGTTGCTGTTTTTCAATCGCCATGCGCTGGAGTACCGGCACCTGCTGAACGGCAATTTCAGAAAGTTGCGTGCGGGTAATCTGGCCGGCGAGGGGAAATACCTGACGCCGGATAACCCGCTGGTGCCGGAAGAGGTCGGCGACTGGCTGCAGGAAGCCGGATTGCAAATCATGGCCAGCAGCGGGGTGCGGACCTTCGTCGATTTCATGCACCGGCCCACCCGGGATAAAATGTCATTTGAAGAACTGCTGGAGATGGAACTGCGCTATTCCACGCGGGAGCCGTTTCGTTCCATGGCCCGTTATATTCACATCATCGCCCGGCGCGAACCAATCGAGTGAGATTCCTATGCAAACCATTCACATTCGCGTATTACGTCACTCTGCCTTTTACAGTCCGCTGCTGGCCACCATGAGTGCCGGCTTCCTGGAAGCTGAAGGCCTCGCCGCCGAGTACAGCGTGGTCGATGCCGACCATCCGCTGGAGGGGGGACTGCGTGACGGGACGGTGCACGTCGCCCAGGCCGCGCCGGCGGCCAGTTTCGCCTACCTGGAAAGAGGCGAATCGCCGCCTTATGTTCATTTCGCGCAGATTAACGATCGCGATGGTTTCTTTCTGGCCGCCCGACACCCCGAACCCGGTTTCAACTGGTCGCAGCTGTCGGGCAAGCGCGTGCTGGTGGATCATCTGTTCCAGCCTATTGCCATGTTCCGTTATGTGCTGCGCCGGGAAGGGATCGATCCGGCCAGTGTCGATATTGTCGATGCCGGCGATGTCACGGCCATGGACCAGGCGTTTCGTAACGGCGAGGGGGATTATATTCACCAGCAGGGCCCGGCCCCGCAACAGCTGGAACACGAGGGAATCGGGCATGTGGTTGCCTCGGTGGGTGAGCGGATCGGCCCGGTGGCCTTCAGCAGTCTGTGCGCAACCCCTGACTGGTTGCAAACCGATATGGCCCGGGCATTCATGCGCGCCTATCGCCGTGCCCAGCAACATGTGCTCGCGACCCCGGCCGAACAACTGGCCCGTGAAGAACAATCCTTTTTTCCCGGTATCGATCCCGCCGTGTTAACCCATACCCTCGCCGCCTACCAGGCGCTGGGCTGCTGGCAAAGCTCGCCCGATATCCCTCGCGCCAGCTACGAGACCCTGCTGGATGTGTTCGAAGCCGACGGACAGATCAGCTGGCGTTATCCCTACGAGGATGTCATCACCACACCGCCGGGATGAAGCTGGGTATTTATAAAATCTTCACCACGAAGACACGAAGGCACGAAGAATAAATCAATAAACTTCAAGGCTTCGTGTCTTCGTGGTAAAAATAGGTCGATAGGGGATACACCAACGGTTATCTGTGGGAGCGGGCTTTGACCGCGACGGTGCAGGATTTCGGCAGTCGCGCCCGTGGGGCGCTCCCACAGGTTCCCTGTACAATGGAATGTCAGGTAGCGCTGCGTACATCCCGGCCCGCATTATTTCTGCCAACTGCCAACTGCCAACTGCCAACTGCCAACTGCCAACTCAGAACTCAGAACTCAGAACTCAGAACTCAGAACTCAGAACTCAGCACTCAGCACTGATCTTCTTCCAGGCAGGATGGCGTTTGATTGCCTGCAGGGCTTTGTTCAGCAGGGTTTTACCCGGTTCGGTGCGGTGCCAGGTGGAGGCGCCGGAAGGATGGGGCAGGGGAATGAGATCCCGTGTTTTACCTTCCACCTCAATCCGGTGACGCTGACCGATCACCTCATTGAGTTTATTGACCGGCATGAACTGGCTGATCGCCAGTTTGCCGACCGGGATCAACAGCTGCGGTTGCAGCAGGTCGACTTCCTGTTGCCACCAGCTGCGACAGTTGGCGATTTCTTCTTTGTCCGGCACCCGGTCACCGCCCTTGTCCAGTTTACCGGGAAAGCAACGACACACCGCCGCCATGTAAACCCGTTGGCGAAAGTGTTCTTCTTCCAGTCCAATGCGCGCAAACCAGCCAAACAGTGTCTTGCCGGCGGTCCAGGCAAAGGGGCGATGTAATTCGATCTCGCGATTGCCGGGCGCCTGGCCGATTAACATCACCGGCGAGACGACCGGCTGACCGGTAACCGGCGGGCCGTGCATGGCCGGGCAGCGCCGACAGCGGCGCAGGCGGTGTTGATGTTGCTCTATTGTCTTGTTATCGGTCATGAAGTTCACATCGAAATGTCACAGGCCGGACACATTGCCGGATTACATTTTGCCCGTGATTGAAAAACATCGGCAAGGAGAAGGCTATGTCCAGGTATAAACTGGTTTCGATCGAAAAAAGCGCGCCGCCGCAAGGACAAAGTGGTGATAACTGGTATTGTTATGTGATTGCCAGTGCGACCAGCAACATTGTCAGTTATCGCCGCGGTACACTGGCCGAGACGCGAGCGGTAGCGCGTGAATGTGTCATGCATCTCAACAGTCAGATCGTGGGTGTTCCTTCCCGCGAGTTTGTTCGCCGCGCCTATCCGGTGGCGGATGTGGACCCGTTGCCGGCGGCCTGAGCGTGATCGATCAGGCACCGGGCTGCAGGACAATCTTGCCGCGGGTATGACCCGCTTCAATAAGCTGATGCGCCTGCATCGCCTCGCTCAGTGGCAGGGTCTGGCTGACATGCAGCTTTAATTGCCCGCTATGCAGATAACCGGCACAACGATCCAGAATATCACCCTGATGAGCGCGTGCCTGCGGGAGGTTCTCCAGCATCGGGGTAAGCATTAATTCAAAGCTGATCCCGAGGTTACGCTGGCGGGCAATTCCCCAGTTAACCTCCTTGCCCGGATCCAGCAGGGTCACCAGCTGACCGTAATGGGCGACCGCCGACAGGCTCTGGTTGAAGACGGCAGGACCGACCGTGTCGAAGGCGACATCCACGCCGTTGCCTTCGGTCAGGTCCATGATGGCCTCGACCGGATCCGCTTGTCGATAGTTAATGACCTCGTCGGCCCCCAGTTCCCGCACAAAGGCGGCCTTGTCCTCGTCGCTGACGGTGGTGATGACCCGGGCGCCCACCAGTTTGGCCAGCTGAATGGCCACATGGCCCACGCCACCGGCGCCGGCATGCACCAGGATACTCTGTCCGTTTTGCAAACGGGCGCGATCATACAGCGCTTCCCAGGCCGTGATCAGAACCAGCGGCCCGGCCGCCGCGGTCGAAAAATCAATCTCATCCGGTAATGGCCGGGCGACGGTTTCGGGGACGACGGTATATTCGGCGTAGTTACCCGGCTCCCGGCCCAGGCCGCCGTGACAGAACCAGACCCGGTCCCCGACCTGATGGCGCTGTACCTGGTCGCCGGTCTCAACTACTACCCCGGCCCCGTCACAGCCAAGAATGGCCGGTAAGGCCTCCTCGAAAAACACGCCGCGCTGGCGCAGTTTGGTGTCGATTGGATTGACGCCTGCCCCATGCAGTTGCACCTTGATATCGGTGGG
>JAXHTI010000171.1:0-4383 GCA_034190045.1 Pseudomonadota bacterium | reverse complement strand
GCGGACCGGCTGGAGCAGCTTTGACAAAATCAGCATCGTCAATAGTGGTGGCACAGAACTGACTTCAAGCACCAACAACTGGGACGATACCTGGGCCTATCGCCTCGGTGCTATCTACCAGATGAACCCCACAACCAAGCTGATGTTCGGCTACTCTTACGACGAAACCCCACAGCCGGATGAGTACTTCTCCGCAAGGGTGCCGGATGACGATCGTCAGCTGTTCAGCCTGGGTATGACTCGCGACTTTGGTAACTGGGACCTGGAGCTCGCCTACATGCTGGTCGATGTGGATACTCGTGACGTCAACTCCGCTGATGCCTATACTGGCGCAGAACCGAATGGTACCGATGCCTACAACGGCACCTACAAATCCGACTCGGATCTGATCAGTGTCGGGGTATCAATGAAGTTCTGAGTGCAAAGTTCTGAGTGCTGAGTTGGTGGTGGTTGTAGGATCCTCTGGCGCGATGGGCCTTGCGGTACAGACAAGCCTGTCGCGGCGGAGCCGCTCCTGCCTGCCACCCCATGCAGCGATCGCTCGGTAGTTGACAGAAAAAAATCGATCGTCATCAATCAAAGTCACAAGATTTGCGACTTGCGACTTACGATTCACAACTGCCAACTGCTATCTGAAGACTGCCAACTTTAGTTAGTCGCATAAAAAAACCCGAAGCGGAAGCTTCGGGTTTTTTCTCTCCCATGATTTGAATCCGGTTCAGACGAACAGGGTAATGTCTGCTTCGCCTGCGAATTCAAAGAACATGGCGGCACCGCCGTATTCGATCCCATCGATGAAATCCGAATGATTCATATCGAACAGATCAACGGTCATCTGGCAGGCGATGATCTTCACATCCGATTCGACACACAGGTCGCGCAGGTCTTCGAGACTCGCAACGCCTTTGGATTTCATTTTGGCTTTCATCATCTTGGTCATCATGGCTTCCATCCCGGGGATGGCAGTTCCGATAACAGGGAACCATTTGTCCATGCCCATCGGCATCGGCATGCCGGGGTTACCCAGCGGGCTGACCTTGACGTTGATTTTCTTCTTCAGCAGCTGCAGGCCGTAGAAGGTAAAAAAGATCTGGACGTCATAGCCCAGTGCAGCGGCAGTGGAGGCCAGGATGAACGGCGGATAGCCCCAGTCCAGCGTGCCCTTCGTCGCAATAATGGCAAGTTTTTTAGACATAGTGCACCTCGATGCCTGTTACCTGCCCGCCATATGCCGGGCACGGTAACAGCGGTTTTGATGTATTTATAATAGTCGTAAGAGGCCTCAGGCCTTTTTGATCAGGAAGTAGAACTTCCCGCCTTCTTCCTTGGATTCCATCAGCTCGTTACCGGTCTGCTTGGAAAAAGCTTCGAAGTCCTTCACGGAACCCGGATCGGTCGCGATGATGTGCAGGACCTGTCCCTCGGACATACCGGACAGGGATTTCTTGGCGCGCAGAATCGGCAGCGGGCAGTTCAGGCCTGATGCGTCCAGTTCTTGATCGAAGTCAGCCATCTCGTTCTCTCCTTCAAGTCATCTGATTTGGTTTTGGGTTTCAGAAATAAAGTTGATTGAATATTAGCAATCAATCCTACACTTATATGACAACTGGATTTAGAACACAAGATTTTTGTGGTAATCCAGCATTGTCAATGGGGCTTCATGCCACCGCCAGGCCACTCGATTTCCAGGCCTGAATTCCGCCTCGCAGGTTATGCACATTGTCAAACCCGCTGGCGCTCAGGTAGGCACAGGCCTGGGCGGATCGCTGTCCTATCTGGCAATACAGCACCACCAGATGTTCCGGTTCAAGCCCGTCCAGTTCCAGGGGCAGCTGGTGCATTGGCACATTTCTGGCCCCCGGGATGCTCTCCTGCGAGGCATCAGCCGGATTGCGAATATCAATCAGGCTAATGCAGTGGTCGCTATCCTCCAGCATGCTGGCCAGATCCGCAACCTCGATCTCCTTGAATACCTGCATCACGTCTCTCCCATGACTTTACTTGGTACACTAAAACCCTGAGGCAAGCAGGGTCTTAGTCAAAGCGCGCATAGTCTACTGGAATGTTGAAATGAATACGAGTCGAACCCATCACGTTGCTGGCGGTCTTACGTTGCGGGTTCGTCATTGCGGCCAAATCGCCGTATGATGCCAATACCCTGCTGTTGACGAGGTCTAACGAGATTATTTTGCGCCCTTTCAGAATCCATCCCGGCTGGCTGCTCATTGCCCTGCTGATTCTCATGCCGGCACGCTTGCCGGCGCAGCCGAACCTGCCGGATATCGGCGACGCCGCGGCAGGCGTCGCCACGCCCGCCGAGGAGAAGCGGGTGGGCGAAACGGTGATGCGCAATATCCAGCGCAGCGGGCGCATTATCAA
The DNA here is from genome assembly GCA_034190045.1 of Pseudomonadota bacterium. Classification (GTDB taxonomy): domain Bacteria; phylum Pseudomonadota; class Gammaproteobacteria; order UBA6429; family Thiohalophilaceae; genus Thiohalophilus. The sequence continues at coordinate 2,004 of JAXHTI010000171.1, read as the reverse complement.
CGACCCGCTGATCGACAGCTATCTCAACCACCTCGGTTACCGGCTGATCGCCGCCGGCGACAGCGACATGACCGACTTTCATTTTTTCTTGATCGACGCGGCCGATATCAACGCCTTCGCCCTGCCCGGCGGCTACATCGGGATTCACTACGGACTGATTCTTTCTACCCGGACCGAGAGCGAACTGGCCTCGGTCATGGCCCATGAAATCGCCCATGTCACCCAGCGTCATCATGCCCGCGCCTACGATTTTGGCGGGGGCAGCAGCCTGCCGGTGCTGGCCGCGCTGATCGCCGCCATCGTGCTGGGCGCGCAGAGCCCGGATATGGGTCAGGCGGCCATCGCCTCGATTACCGCCGGCAGTATCCAGAGCCGCATCAACTTTACCCGCGCCAATGAGAAGGAAGCCGATCACCTGGGCATCGAGTTGCTGGCCAACGCCGGCTTCGATCCCAACAGCATGGCCAGCTTCTTCGAACAGATGCACAAGGCAAGCCGGCTCTATGGCCCGCAGGGACCAGAGTTTCTGCGCACTCATCCGGTGACCGACACACGTATCGCCGATGCGCGCAACCGGGCGCGCGAATACGATCCCAGACTGAGCGAGGATGCCGAGAGCTTCCATTTGATGCGTAACCGCATCAAGGTGCTGACCAGCCGCGAACCCGCCGGGCTGCGCGATCAGTTTGCCGACAACCTGAAATCCGGGCGCTATCTCAACCGCACCGCCGAGCGTTACGGCTATGTGCTGAGCCTGCTGGAAACCGGCGACTACCAGCGTGCTGAACAACAGCTGGACGACCTGCTGGCCGAACAACCGCAGCGCATCGCCTTTTTGCTGGCACGTGCACGCTTGAATTTCAAACAGGGTGCCATCGATGCGGCACTCGAAGACTATCGCAATGCGCTCAAGCTCTATCCGCAAAATCCGGCCCTGACCCAGGGCTACGTGGAAAGCCTGTTACGCGGTGACCAGGCCGAAACCGCCCGCCAGGTGCTGCGCGATTTCCTGCGCGATCGGGATCGCAAGCCTCGCTTCTATCAATTGCTGGCCGAGGCCGAAGAAAAACTCGGCAATCGTGCGCGGGCCCAGATCGCGCAGGGTGAATACTATTACCGCACCGGTCTCTCCCGGCAGGCCATCAGCCAGTTCACCCAGGCGCTCAAAAGCAACGCTCTGGATTTTTATGACGCCGCCCGCGCCGAAGCCCGCCTGCAGGAGTTGAAAGACGAAATCGCCGCACTCGAAGATCGCTCCTGACAACGCCTTGCGTTTTCCTCTACACTAGTTCGCAGCATAATCGTTCGGTTAATCAGTACATTAGCGATAGCTGATTTACTGAAACACACTGACGGTACTTGCTATTAGGTTCTCAATCTGTATCCTATGAACCTTAACGAGGTATAAGTCTTATCAGCATGATAAGCATCCACAATAATAAGACCGTCAGCCTTAAAACTGACCCCATCTCTAACTTCAATGAGGAGGAGACCATGCGGAAACCCGCTAAACTCATAGCTGCCGCCAGTACTGTTGCTATGTTGCTCGGTTCCATGGCTTTGGTACCCAGCACAGCAGTCGCTGCCAGTGCAGAAATGGGCAAGAAAATTGCCGAAGATCGTAAAGCCGGCAACTGCTTTGCCTGCCACAGTTACGAAGGCGCCCACCTGCCGGGTAACATCGGACCGCCGTTAGTGGCCATGAAGGCCCGCTTCCCGGACAAGAGCAAACTGCGTGAGCAGATTGCCGATCCGACCAAGTCGAACCCCAACTCAATGATGCCTCCCTTCGGCAAGCACAACATCCTGACCGAAGAAGAGATCGATCACGTTACCGAGTGGGTCTATACCCTTTAATTTCCGGCTAGTGGAGGACACTATCAATGCAACGTAGAACCTTTCTGAAAGGCAGCCTGGCCAGTGGCACCGTCGCGGTCGCCGTCAGCGCCGGCCTGCTGACCCCCGGCGCCGTCATGGCCGCCTGGCCCAAGACGGCTTTCGAAA
>JAXHTI010000170.1:3070-4417 GCA_034190045.1 Pseudomonadota bacterium | reverse complement strand
GGTGGCGACGGCGACGACACTTTGCTGGGCGGTGCGGGTAATGATTACTTGTACGGCCAGCAGGGCGTTAACCAGCTGGCTGGCGGCAGTGGCGATGACACCTATTATGTCGAAAATCCGGCCGATCAGATCATCGAAAATCCCGGTGAAGGCAATGACCAGGTCTACAGTTCGGTCAGTTATACCCTTTCCGCCAACATCGAAGCCCTGACTCTGACCGGTTATAACGCGATCGATGGTACGGGTAACGATCAGGCTAACCGCATTTCGGGTAACCACGCCAGTAATACCCTCTACGGAGAAGGTGGAGACGATATTCTCGACGGCGGATGGGGCAGCGATCAGCTCTTCGGGGGCAGCGGCAACGATACCTTTATCATCGATGATTCGAGCACTACTGCCTTTGAGAACAGTGCCGAAGGACTGGATACGGTGGTCAGTTCTGTCAGTTATACCCTCGGTGACAATATAGAGACTCTCGAGCTGACCGGTTCGGGAGCGATCAACGGCACCGGGAATGATCTCGATAATACACTTCTTGGCAATGACGCCGCTAATGTTCTGAGCGGACTGGGTGGTGATGATACTGTCGATGCCGCGGCCGGGGATGACATGCTATACGGAGGCAGTGGTAACGATTATCTGTATGGCGGTGATGACGCGACCAGCAGCTCCAGCGGTTATGGAGGTTACGGTGGCTATGGCGGCGGCACCAGCAGCCTGATCTCCAACAGCGACACGCTGGATGGTGGCCAGGGGGATGACTATCTGGACGGTAGTTCCGGTGACGATACGCTGTATGGCGGTGACGGTAACGATTATCTCTATGGCGGCGATGATGGCGGTGCCTACATGGATGATGGTGGTTATGGGGGCTACGGCGGTTATGGTGGCGGCAGCACTTTCGTCGTCCATTCGAATCATGACTATCTCGATGGCGGCGCCGGTACCGATACGCTGGATGGCGGTACCGGCAACGACAGCCTCTACGGCGGCGCCGATGCCGACAATCTGACCGGGGGAAGTGGTAACGATCTTCTCGATGGTGACACCGGCATCGATGTTATGGCCGGTGGCAGCGGGAACGATGTCTATTATGTCGACGGGTATGCCGAAGCTACCAACCCGCCTCCCGGTGACGGTAATGGTGGGACGGATCCGGCAGATGGCGGCCAGGATCCCTGTGACTGGTGCGAGGACGATTACAACCTGTTCGATCAAATCGAGCTCAAACATCACTGGAAAGGCAACGAAGGGGTCGGCAACGGAGAAGATCCACCGCCACCGGGACATGACTATAACTGGAACGACGGGGAAGGCACCTCGCCGGGTAATCCGGGCAGCAAG
>JAXHTI010000170.1:0-2970 GCA_034190045.1 Pseudomonadota bacterium | reverse complement strand
ACCTATACCCTGACGGCCAACGTCGAGGAACTGCGACTGGTCGGGCCGGACGCTCTGGGCGGGACCGGCAATGAGCTGGATAACCGGATCGTCGGCAACGAGTATGACAATCACCTCGACGGGGCCGGCGGTGCGGATACCCTGATAGGCGGGCTGGGCGATGATACCTACGGTGTAGACAACGCGGCCGACACCATTGTCGAGTATGCCGACCAGGGCAGTGACACGGTCGAATCCAGTATCGACTATCAGCTGGGCAGTCATCTCGATAACCTGCAACTGGTGGGCCAGGACGACCTGCTGGGGCAGGGCAACGACGGTGACAACCTCCTCACAGGTAATGCGGGCGACAACAGCCTCTACGGCGGTCTGGGCAACGACACGCTGTTCGGCGGCTCCGGTAATGACCTGCTGGCCGGCGAGGCGGGTGACGATATCTATCGCTATGAGGCCGGCAGTGGTGTCGATCGGATCGAGGACAGCGAAGGCATCAATGCCCTGCAGTTTGGCGAGGGCATTGGCGCCGACCAGGTGGTAGCCCGGACCTCGCTGGTGCATGGCGAGACGCTCGTGCAGCTGCGCCTGCTGGATCAATACGTTAACGAGTTGTCAGACCAGGGCATCGATTTTGTCCAGGCTGCCGACGGAGCCATTCCGATCGACAGCTTCAACTTTGCCGATGGCACGGTATCCAGCCTGGATGATCTGCTGATCACGCAGGAAACCTATAAGGGTACCCGGCGATCCGATCAGATCTTCACCGATCGCAACGACGATACGATCTACGCAGGGAAAGGACATGACCTGGTCAACGCCGCCGGCGGGAATGACATCCTCTATGGTGAAAAAGGCCGGGATACTCTGTTTGCCGCGGCCGGGGACGATCAGCTGTACGGCGGTGAGGGCAGGGACACCCTCTACGGCAGCTTCGGTCAGGACGTGATGCATGGTGGTGACGACAGGGATGATATGTACGGCGGGACCGGCAACGACCTGCTGTATGGTGCCGAAGACGAGGATGAGTTGCATGGCGGCAGTGGGAATGATCTGCTGATCGGTGGTCAGGGCGATGATGAGCTGGCGATCAGTTGTGGTACCGATGTCATTGCCTATAACCAGGGTGACGGTTGGGATGAAGTTGAATTCGGGGAAGAGATCGAGAGTGCGTCCCTTTCACTGGGCGGTGGCATCAATCTGGCTGACATCTCGCTCGATCGGGACGAGGATGATCTCATCATCGGTATTGAGCAGGAATCGTCCGGCAAGAAATGGAAAGGGTGGAATCGCTGTCAGAAGAAGGGCGATCAGGGTATTGTCCTCGATGACTGGTATGCCAACGAGGATGGCGTGGGCCAGCAGCCCTATCTGACATTGCAGGTTGTCATGGCAGCCTCGGCGGATTTCGACTCCGATGCGACGGATCCCCTGTTCAGCCAGGAAATACAGACCTTCGATCTTTCCAGTGTTATTGCCCAGTACGATCTGGCCCAGTCGGAAGATAGCTCGGGCAGTCAGTGGGATATCATGCAGGTGCTGCTGGATAACCATCTCGACTCTGATGATTCGGAAGCTCTGGGCGGCAGCCTGGCTTACCAGTATGGCCTGGGTAACAAACTGTTCAATGGCGATGAACTGGTCGTCAACACCAGCCAGCTTGCCGACGAGCAGTTCGGCAAGGACAAACAGGCCATTGGCAGCTAAATTCAATAGATTACTTCGCTCCGGCCAAAAGCATACCAGGACAGGCTTTGCTCGAATTGACATCACAATTAACGGTCATTGCGAACAAATGAAGCAATCTCTGTGATACAGGTAATGAAGATCAATAATGGTAAAGAAACAACGACAAACCGATAATATTCAGGAGAATCTCGATTTCTCCCCAGGCTTGCTGGATGTCGTCAAGCAGCCCCCACCGCCGTTGTCGCGCTGGATACTGTACACGATCGCTTTACTGTTGTTCATCCTTATCCTCTGGGCAATTTTCGGTCAACTGGATATCGTTGCCCGTGCGGAGGGCAAACTTATTCCGCAGACAAGGCTGCAAATCGTACAGCCTTTCGAAGGCGGTCGGGTGGCGGAAATCCGGGTCAAGGAAGATGAGTTTGTCAAACAGGGGCAGTTGTTGTTAGTGATGGACGCACACCTGTCCGAGGCTGATACGAAAAAACTTCATTCCGAACTCCAGGCGACCAGGCTACAGCTACGTAGCATCGAGGCGGAGCTGGACGGAGAAGCCTTTACCAGGCAGGAAGAAGAGAATGCCGGGATATTTGACAAGGCCTATCAGCAATATCAGGAACGGCGTAATAAATACCAGTACCAACTAAATCAGAAACAGGCGATCCTGAGACAGGCGGAACAGGACCTGAAAGCTGCCACGGAAATTTACAAGAAACTGAAAGAGACTCTGCCTATTCACCAGGCCAACGAGGAGGCGATCAATCGCCTGGGTGAAAAAGGCTATGCCACCAGGCTTGCCATTCTGGAGAAACAGCGAATACGTATCGAGGCAGAACAAGACCTGCGGGCGCAGAAGCATGTCATTGAGTCCACCCGTGGCAAGATCGAAGAAACGCAGGAGGGGCTGAACCAACTCAAGTCAGCGTATCGCCAGGATCTGCTTACCAAACAGATCGCATTGCAGCAAAAAGTCGAGCAGTTGCAGCAGGACTGGTTAAAGCAAGAGTATCGCAACGAGCAGCTTGAACTGAAGGCACCACAGGACGGTTATGTGAAGGACCTGGCAACCTACACCCAGGGTTCCATCGTGCCAGCCGGCAATGTGCTGCTTTCTGTCGTACCGGTCAATGAGCCATTGCAGGCAGAAGTCTTTGTCAGCAACCACGATATCGGCTTCGTCCGGCCTGGGCAATCCGTCAAAGTCAAGTTGCTCAGCTATGAATTTCAGAAATATGGAATGATTGATGCCACGGTAGAGTCAGTCAGTGCGGATGTATCCAATCCGAA
>JAXHTI010000017.1:0-36487 GCA_034190045.1 Pseudomonadota bacterium | reverse complement strand
ATATTTTCCCCGATGGTAGCAAAATCTCACGCCTGCAACGTAACGAGCGGTTCGGGCATCAAAGCGGTGTATTGTGGCTGACTGGTTTGTCCGGTTCGGGCAAATCCACCATTGCCACCGGCGTTGAGAAATTATTGTTCAAATACGGTTACCTGGTATCCATACTCGATGGCGATACAGTGCGCTCCGGGTTGAATGCTGATCTGGACTTTTCCGTTGAAGGTCGGCAGGAAAATCTGCGCCGGGTCGCGGAAGTCGCCTCCTTGTTTGCCAACTCCGGGCACATTGTGCTGTCCACTTTGATTTCACCGCAACAGCAGACGCGGGATTTCGTCAAACAGGTCGTCAATCATAATTTTCACACGGTATACATCAAGGCGGATATCGAAGACTGTATCGAACGCGATCCCAAGGGCCTCTACAAGAAAGCCATGGCCGGCGGAATCGAGCATTTTACCGGCATCGGCCAGTCATACGAACCCCCGCCGAATCCGGACTTATTAATCGATACCAGCAAGCACGACATCGAAACCTGTCAGGTAATGCTCAAAGATTACATTATCGAGCATTTTTTTCTTAAGTAATTTCCAACAAACAGGCAAAACGTAACCCGACTTCCCGAAGCCGGGCTTTCATTTTGACCAGCAACAAGGGAAGGATTATGCGCAAGGTGACTGAACCACAGACACCAACTGATATCGAAACGAACTCATCCATGGCTCAAGATCGCGACAACGTGACACTGACGTTTCTCTTCTGGACATTCCTGAAGATCGGCAGTGTAGCGTTTGGCGGCTTCATGGCACTGATTTCCGTGATCGAAACCATTATCGTACAACGCCACAAACTGTTACAGCACAAGGAAATGCTGGACGGCATTTCCCTGGCCAACCTGTTGCCCGGGCCGATGGCAGTCAATGTCGTGGCGTTTGTCGGTTATCGCCTGCACGGTCCGCTCGGTGCCCTGGTCAGCGCCACAGCAGTCATCTTGCCTTCGTTTTTACTGCTTGTGGTTCTCAGCTATTTGTATTTCAGTTACGGCCAGGTTCCCGGTGTACAGAAAGCCTTTCAGGGATTTATCCCCGCGGTTGCCGCTATTGTCCTCAGTGTCGTCTGGCGCATGGGTCAGAAAACCATCACCGGCCTGCCTGAACTGGTTCTGGCAGCGATTGCCGCGACCGTGATGTTCCTGACGCCCAATGAGTACAAGGTCTACGCCCCGATTACACTCATCGCCCTGTTCGCCCTTGTCGGACATCGCCTTTTCATTAACAAGGTCGGGGAGAATGCCGTTGGCGAAACGTCCGGCCGGCCCGTTTCACTGAAAAAACTTGGCATCACCATCGCTTTGCTCGTGACGCTGGTGCTGTTGTGGTTCTTCCCCCTGCCGCTGGAACATGACAGTCTGCTGCTACTTACCCTGACCTTCGCCAGCATGAGCCTGATCCTGTTTGGCGGCGGCTTCGTTTTCATTCCCATCATTGGCAGTATCGTGGTACTGGATTTTGGCTGGGTTACCCAGCAGGAATTCACCGATGGCATTGCCATGGGCCAGATCACACCCGGCCCGATCCTGATCAGCGCGACGTTCATCGGTTACAAAGTGGCTGATTTCACCGGCGCGCTGCTTGCTACCATCGCCATTTTCACTCCCCCGGCCATTCTCATGGTCACAGCTTCGCAGGCACTGGACTTTATCCAGCGCTCTCGCGTTACGCGGGCGGCCATGCGTGGCATCCATTGTGGTGTCATCGGCATGATTCTGGTTGCCGCCTACGTCATTCTCAAACCCGCGCTGCCAACGGCGGAACTGGACGTGGCCAGTATATGGCCGACGGCACTTATCTTCATCGCATCTCTGATCGCATTATTGCGCTTCAAACTCGATGTGGTGTGGATAATCCCTGTCGCCGGCCTGTTTGGCTATCTGTTTTATTAACCTGTACTACAAGGAGTAGTTATGATGGATTCAATTTTCATGGTCGGCGAGCAACGCTCTGGTTCCAACCTGTTACGCCTTATTCTCAATGAATCCGGCGAGATTGCCGGGCCCCATCCCCCGCATATCCTGCAACGCTTCATGCCCTTGCAGGAGTTGTTCGGTGATCTGAATGATGAAAAGAATTTCATGAAGCTGATCGACAGTGTCTGCAAGCTGGTGGAACTCAACCCGGTTCCCTGGGAGGGCGTGACTCTGGATCGGGAAGATATTCGCAAACGCTGTCGCGAGAACAGCCTGGTTGCCGTATTTGGTGCGGTCATGGATGCCTATGCCGAATCACGCAACTCACGGGGCTGGATCTGCAAAAGCATGCAGAACATCCGCTGGGCCGAACAACTGGACAGCTATTTCCCGAATCCGAAGTATGTCTATCTGCACCGTGATCCCCGGGATGTCACACTGTCATTCATGAAAGCCGTGATTGGCGACAAACATCCCTACTTCATCGCACAGCAATGGGCGGAACTGCAGCGGTTATGCCTGGCTGAACGCGATCGCATCGGTCCCGCGCATTTCTTCCGGCTGGGATACGAGGAATTGACCGCCTCGCCCCGTGAAATCGTCGAGCAGTTATGCGAATTTCTTAATATTCAGTTCAAGGAAGATATGCTGGCTTTCCATAACTCCAGCGAGGCCAAAAACGCTGCCGGCTCCAGCTCGCTCTGGCAAAATGTCGTACAGCCCATCATGGCGACCAATTCCAGAAAGTTCGTCAAGGAAATGTCCGAAGACGACATCCGGATTATTGAATCCGTCGCCGGTGATGTTATGGATGAGCTGGGTTATGAGCGGCTTCATGTTAAAGCCGGTGAGGAAATTCAGTTCGATGAAGCGACCATCGAGCAGTTTCGCCAGGAAAATGACAAGCTGCTCAAGGAAGCGACCAGCCGGACCGATCCGGAAGATCTACGTCGCAGACAGCAGCAGGCCAGTGTGATCGAGGAAATTCGCTCCATGGCCAGCTAGTCCGGCGTGCACGGCTAACAATAACTATGACGTCTCGATGCTTGAAACCCGGCTCTGCCGGGTTTTTTTTTGCCTGTTCGTAACAGTGAAAAAGCTGATCGAATAACTACCCCGGAGACCGTTGCGCTATGCTACAGGCATCCGGGGCACAAGCTCAGAACCGGTAACCGATATTGAATCCGAAGGATTGTTCGGAAAGACTGATCTTTGCCCCGCTGGTGGGGTCAGTCAGGGTTTTCTCCGGGACTTCCATGTAGTGCCAGGCCAGTTCCCAGTGGTTATTCAGCACGACGTTCATACCGACCGTATAGTGGGTTTCGACGATCGCCGGCAGCAGCAGGTTTTGCCCCGCCTGGCTATCCCCGAACGGGGATTCGGCATAGTTATAGCCGGCCCGCAGGGTCACCCGCTCACTGAGACCGTAGGCAACGCCCAGGGCATAGACGGTCTGATCATCCCAGCCCGGGTCCATCGGGAACGTCCCGCCGGGGCCGGTTACCGACAGCTTGTCCATGGTATCGGACCAGTTAATCCACTTGAGGTCCGCCGAGACAGTCAGGTTGTCATTGGCCCGGTACGCCAGACCGACAGCCGCCTGTTGCGGGAAATCGAGATCCAGCTTGTAGGTGCCGGCAGCAAAATCACCACCCAACAACGGATGACTAATATCACCGTCGGCCAGCTGATATTCCATCGGGCTGAAATGCTGCTTGGACTTGTAGTTAAAGCCCACCGTCAGCTGGTCGTTCACGTCGTACAGCAGCCCTACCCCGAAACCGAGACCGAAACCACTGGCGCCACGGGCCAGGTCAAAATTGATTCCCTGGGTCGTTTGTTGGAAGGCAACTGATTGGTAGTCAATGTTGAGAGTCACACCCACGCTGTAGCGCTCGTTGACGTTCCAGGCAAAGCCGGGGGCCATCTGCCAGAAAGAGACATTGCTGTAACCGGTCCATTCGGTAGCGCCTGAGTTGGCGGTCGGCGCGTAATCCACACCCATCCCGGAGGTGCCGTACATCCCACCGCCGAAATAGACATCGCTGCCCTCGGAAGTCGGCGCGGTCCAGCCGATGGCCGGCACGCCATAGATATCGACGGCACTGTCCGCCACATCGCCCCCTGAGGCGGTGAAATCGACCGAGCGATCCGGCATGAAGGCTTCCATGGAGAAGTCAGCCCGGGCACCGACCCGGGCCATACCGGCCGGGTTGGAGACAGCGGTCATGGCGCTGCCGGGATTGGCGGTGACGGCCCCGCCGAGGCTCTTCTGATAGCTGCCGATGCCGATCAGCTGATAACCATTGGTGGCATGGGCGGAAACGGAGACAAACGCAGTCGCCAGTGCGGCGATCCGCAGGGAGTTGCAGGTAGGTTTCATAACAGACTCACTATTTTCTTATTAAACAACAAGTTACTTCCCTGGTAACTCACAACCGCCCAAGCCGGGCAGCGCGCATGGTACCGCAAGATGGATAGAAATTGAAAATATTCTAATAAACTTACTTATTGAGGGGATGAATAACATGCGCCGGCCATCGCCGGCCCAGACACTCTCACGCCGTCACCCTCAGTCCCGGCAGGCCAATCACTCCGCCCCGGGTATCTGGCGTGACCAGCGCCTTGCGAGCGGCAGAAACAGGAGGGCACAGAGGACTTCCAGGCCGCCGATGACAACAAATACCATCGGATAGGCCGGCAATGTGGTCTGGCTGAACCACGCCAGCAAAGCGCCGCCAGCAAGCGGCCCCAGTACGAACCCGAGCGAGCCGGCGAAGTTAAAACCGCTCATCGCCAGTGCCCTGTGCTGAGGCCGGGCAAGCTCGGCCACCAGCACCAGCGAGGGGGCATACATCAGCGACGCGGTCACGCCGCCGGCGAACATCAACCAGGGAATCGCAGCCGCGGAAGCAAAGCCGATCGCTGTGAGCATGATTCCGTAGGCCGCGCTGCCCCCCAGCATCATCACAAAGGGGTTCCAGCGCTGCGACAACAACCCGGCCGGGTAGGTCAACAGGGAAAAGGGAATCAGAAACAGCGCCATGATCAGACCGATCATCGCCGCACCCAGACCGATAACACTGCTCAGATAGAGCGACAGGGTGGAGACGATAAATCCCACGGTGAGTCGATCCACGAAAGTGAAAATATAGGGTAAAAACAGCCGGCGATTTTGCGGCAAGGCGCGCAGTAACTTGCCCAGCCGACTGTGTCCATGCTGTGGCGGCTTCTCCTGTAACAACAGCAGCGCAAACAGGGTCAACCCGACCAGCAGCAGGCAACCGGACTGCAGAACCCGTTCGGCGCCCCATTGCTCACCAATCAACCCGCCGAGCGGGGCACCACTGGCCACACCCAGACCCAGTGACGCGCCAACCAGCCCCATAACTGCACCGGTGCGGCGTTGCCTTGCATGGTCCACTGCCAGCGCCATCAATAGGCTCAGGCAGGTAATGTGCATACACCCTTCGAAAAAACGCCATAACAGGTAAACCGGATAGTCCCAGCTCAATGTCAACATGAACAGGGACAGGGCATTGAGCGCGAGCGCCATAACAATGATCGGTTTGCGTCGTCGCCACCAGTCGGACAACAACCCGGCAAGCGGAGCAAACAGGAGTGCACCAAACATATTCGCCGACATGAACAGATGTTGTTCAAACTCCCCCAGGCCCGGATAACGCCCCAGCGTCAGTTCGCGCAGCACCGGCACCATGGCCGTCACGGGTAGCATCAGAAGGTAAAGGGTAAGAGCAATTGGCAAAAGAGGCATGGAGAAGGTCTTTACTAACCACAATGAAACAGGTCGATTGCAGGAAAAAGTCCGGTAATGACCGCTGGCACCATCCAGAAAGAAAAAGTATTAATAATTAACGCCCGGTCATCTGAAGCTTACTTTCGCCTTTTGTTAACAAGACATCAACTTACAAGCTATCTTCTGAATAATTCTGTAACACAACAAGAATTACGGGAAGATGAAACGCAAGCTTTTCATCAGGGCTGCATAGCTAACACATCGTAATGCTTTCCAACATCCAGATTATCACGCGTCAACTCAACCCCGGTATCCAGAGGCTCATTGGTAATCTTGCGCACGACATATCCGTATTTATGGAAAAGCTCCAGCATCTGGGCCCGGTATCGCTCATCTGTTTTTTTATAAATCTCGGCCTTGATAACCGGCCTGCACTCTTCAATGATGGTTTCGATTGCTTTCAGTACATACAGATCATAGCCCTCGGTATCGACCTTGACAAACTTAAGGCGAGGCAAGTAGTTCGCATAATCCTGTCGCAATTCATTTTCGAGATTTACGCAAAACACTTCCTGCTTGAAGGGGTGGCCGTGCTTAAGAACGGATATCCCCTCATGACGACCACCGTTACAGAAACCTGAATCGGAATACTCGAATTCGATAAACGTATCCTCAACTGAGGCTGCCGCCATAATGGTATCGATGTTCCCTACATGGGTGTTTGCACGCGCATTTTTTTCAAGCACATGATAAACGAAAGGATTGGGCTCCATTGCCAAAACACAACCGCTTTTTCCGGCTGCCATCGCCATAGGTAAACTCGTATCACCCGAATGAGCACCAACATCGATGCAAAAGTCACCTTCACCGATATGACGTTTGTAGGCATCGACCAGTTCCGCATTGATTTCCTTGGTAGATTCTCCGGGATGCAGCCATTGCGCATAGTGGACAGTTTCATCACCGACAGTATAGTCGGTAACTTTATAGAGATAATGTCTGGGCTTCCCCTTGAAGCCGAGAATTTGTATCAGGTTCTTCAGTTTCATTGCGATCTCCTTCGAGCTTCCCGGATGCCGGTCAATTCGCCCGGCCTGTCTCCTGATGGGCGGGGAATCTGAATCGACCAATTCCATTACTATACATGAGGATGTAGTGCATTTTCCATCGATTGCGCACTGTTCAGCAGCATACTGTGCCCGTCTGTGTAGCACTCCTGCCAGAAGTGTATAAAGTTCAAAAATATCCTCTCATTTGGCATCATGATTAGCTTATGCCAGCAGGCTGATGACTTCGTTTACTTCACCTTTTGCCTGCCTGACAACCTGCAGAGGGTCGATTCTATTCAACCCCAGGCGCTCAAAGGCGGGCAACTGGCTAAGCGGCGGAGAATCGAGTTTAACCCCGCCTAACAGGGCACAATGTAGCTGGGCAACCTGAATTACATCGCAATAGTCAGCAGAAGCCGGTTCCCGCTGCCAGTTTTCACATTCGCTCGCAACTGTGGCCAGTTCTGAATCAAATTCCCAGTGCTCCAGAAGCCGTTTTCCCATCCCCGGGCCAAACTCTCGAAGCATGGTCTCCAGCAAGTCCGGATTGCTTTCGAATGTTTCGCGCTTATCCGCCTGAATCAAAAGCGGCAAAATGCCTATGTCGTGCAACAGGCCGGCGAGAAAAGCGTAATCTGAATCAAACTCTTCCAGCATAGAACACAGAGTATGTGCAATGGCTCCGACACGGATACTGTGGATATAAAACTGCCTCATTCTTTTTCTGAGATTATGTCCACGCGGGGTATAAAGATCGCGCAGCACAACACTCATCACAATAGTACAAATACTGTTGAATCCAATTAGACTGACAGCGTCACGAATACCTTTTATATTATGGGAGCCGTAAAGTGCGCTATTGGCAACCTGGATAACACGTGCCGCCATTGCAGGGTCTCCTTGCAAAAGCTCGACCACTGCGCCTGTGGAAATCTCATCTTCATCCAGCCCTTTGTAAATTCTCCGGGCTATTTCTGGCAGACTCGGCAGATCCACTTCTTTGTGATTGAACGTACTATTAATCTCCCTGATCAGGCTTGACTCATCATCCTGGATATACTCTTCAACCTGAATACCGCTATCACGTTTATCGTTTTTTCGAGTCACGTATTTTTTATAGGCGCTCTCATCCAGGGATAACAGTATCGAGTCACGGGTACATAAGGCATAAAGACCGTGGGTGTGAATACGGAACAGAGACAATTTTGCCCGGTCTGTTCCTTCACTCACTATCCCCATCGGCTTGTTTTCTGCCAGCAGTTTAACCTCCCCCTCAATCAGATAAACATGCCGATCCAGATGCTCATCAGCGGGGAGTTTTTCGCCCTTGTACAGATGCTCTATCCTGGCGCCGCGCGCAATATCAAGCAACCCAATATCACCGACACCGTCAAGATCATCAAGAGAAAGCAAAAGCCTGACAACGGTTTTCTCATCCGCCATGTACCACTCACCACATTAAACAGGACAGGAGGGATTCTGTAAAAACAGATAACACAAAATTAATAGGGTCAATTATAAACCAACCGGTTCAGAGGCACCAACCGCGCTTAACAGATAATGTCGAACTAATTGACCGTTCAATGGAAGTGATAACGGCAAGCAGAGACAGTGGGTGAGACTTTTAACACCACTGCCTTTGATAAAGCAACAATTCGGGAGCTTCTTCGAATTTCACATATCGCTTAGATATGACTTGGCTTCTTCACCCGGATTGGGTAAGCCAGAGATACGCCAAGCGTTAAGACAACTTTGAAACAGGTCGTGAATCCAGAATTTGTCCTTACCCAGACGATGACAGACCGTATTCATCGCGGGGGCGGCACCGAACTTTTTGAAATAATCACGCAGGCTGTAAATCACCAGCCAGTGATCATCGGTTAACGGAGTCACATCCAGTTGTTGTGCCATGATTCTGGCTGTCTCTTCCGACCACTGCTGCGGATCGACAATTAAGCCGTCTTCATCCAGCTCGGGCATCATGGGAGTGTTTATCGCAGCTGTCATATGGCCCTCCTTGCGGAATTCACCGCAGAACAGCGCGGGATATTACCTATTGGCTTGTCTCACCCCAAGTATAGACGAGTACAACGTTTATGCAGCCCTTTCTGACCTGCGTCCTCAATGCCATAATTTTGGTAATACTTTTAATGTCAGGCCAAAGCATCGTGTTGACCGGCTGTCTCTTATGCCAATCATGCCGAGTTATACAGGACCACAATAGTGCATCGATTTGACAGAGCTAGTCTCTACCCAACATCCCCCTTTTCAGGCTGCCATCAACCGGTGAATCTCCGAGCCAGACAGACAGCAGTGCACGCTGAAAATCAGGGCTTTCGATATTCACCTTCCGGGCACCATTGATTTCGACACGAGTGGTATTAGCCGGCAAAAAATCGATTACCACGACATCACCCTGTACCGTATCCCCGAAAGCCGAATTGAATTTATTAATTTCATCGTCAAGCTCTGCTAATTCAGCATCGCTCAAGTTATCTTCAAAAGCTTCTCGCCAGGCAGACTGCATTTTCTTCTGTTCAATTTCGCTGTACAGAAAGTGCAGCATGACACGTTTTGGAGATGAATCCGTGATGATTTCTGTTGCACTTTCCGAACGTGCGACAAGATATAACGCCCCCACATAGATATCAAAAATGAACTTGCCACGCACACCCGCACCATTAAGGATGAGCGTTTTCTGGGAACCGCTTTGTGTAACCGCCTCGGGGATTTCCACACCATTAACATCTCGCGCTGTAACTGAAGTACTGATCAGGCTTAACATCAGCATCAATATATTTGCTGTAAGTATTTTCATTATGCCTCCCGGAATCAAGGTCAATTCTTTGGCTAACCAGGTCTTATCTCAAAAACAAGTTGATTTATTCCCCTTTCACAAAACCGGGCAGCAGACGAACATGGCATATAGGTCAGTCTTGTCAGCACCGGTGCTATTTTGTAGTTGCGAGCCGATCGCGCAGAATATCGAGCAGTAATGGGTGCTCGCTGATAAGAGGAGTAATGCGATAATTGAGCTGCGGATAATCTTTCACCACACTGTTACAGATTTCTTCCACATCACCGCGCGGCCCGGCGTGGCGTCCGGGCAAAAAGAACAACATGGCCACGCTCACGCTGGTAACACCCTGCTCAGCCTGCTCGCGTAGCCAGTTTACGAGCAGCTCACCATTAAAATCATATTCCCTTCCTTCACGCCGCTCCATTACAGCCTGTTCCACATTCAGTGCATGCTGCTCCTTTAACATCCGGGCAACACCCTGGCGAACTTCGGTAATTTTCGGACTTGGTGAGCCGTGATCCACCAGCACGACACGGTCATCTGGCCCGGCTGTTTCGCGAACCTGTCGAATGTGATCAAAGATAATCTTTGCCAGGCGCGACTCACCTTCCGGTAAAGGCCAGGTGACCGGTGCTACCTTGACACTCAAATCCGGATACTCCGATTGCAGTCTGGCCACCTCGTCGGGAATGAACGAGGTAATCGCCCGGCTCAGCCCGAAAAACAGGGGCAGCACCACAAATTCCCGCGCACCCTGCTCAAGTTGTGTACGAAGAAACCCCGGGAACACATCCGCCGGTGTGCCCGCCAGCTCCCTGGCGGGAATCGCATCAGCGTGCTGCAGCGAAACAGGATGAATCGTCTGGCCAGTATGCTCGCTGAGCTGAGCGGCCAGGCAACGCAAATACAATGTGGCATCAGGTTGTTTGGAACCATTATCAACAAGTAAATAAACCGGCATAATCATGCAACCTATTGATCAAGATACCATCATGTTACCAGCTCTGAGCAGCGTGCAAAGTGTTGCCTGTGAAAATTTGACCGGTTCGAAACAGATTACCGAACGCCCAGGATATCCCCGGTTTTTCCCCGGTCTTACCTGCTAAACTGGGGTATGCAGCGGTTTAATTCCAGAAAGAAAACTCGTAATCTGTGCATGTATTACAGGACAATGGAGAGCCTCCCGGCATGACACTTGAATCGGCAATCGCCACTTACGGCTATCTGGCCGTTATGATTGGCATTTTTGTCGAGGGCGAGGCCATCGTTTTGACAGCCGGTTTCCTCGCCCACCAGGACCTGCTGAAATTACACTGGGTCATGACCGCCTCTGTGTTCGGCTCTATTCTGACCTACCAGTTCTTTTTCCTGCTTGGCCGGCTAAAAGGTCGCCAGGTGTTGAACAACCGCCCGGGCTGGCAATCACGGGTAAACCGTATCCGCACGCTGCTTGAGCGTCACAACACGCTTATTATTCTGGGCTATCGAGGGCTGTTTGGCTTGCGTGCCATCACCCCCTTTGCGCTGGGCATGACCAGTATCAGTTATCTGCGTTTTACCCTGCTGGATCTGATTCCTGCAACGATCTGGGGGATAGGTGTGTCCTGGGCCGGCTATGCACTGGGCAAGGGAGCTGAAAAACTGCTGCACAATCTGGAAGACTATCGGCTCTGGCTGGCCGGCGCCATGGTCATAGCGGGCATGATAGTCGTCGGCCTCTATGCACACCACCGGATGCGTTCCTCATAATAACTACAAGGTATCAATAATCATGTTGGACCAGGTTACGGCCTCGATATTGGCAATCAGGATATCCTCGGTTGAAAGCCGGGAAAATTGCACATTTGACCAGTCTGCCACTTCATAGGCCATGACACAGCTCAGGGCCTCGCCCAGTTGCCCCTTGTGGTAAAGCAGGGCACTGGTAATTTCATCACTAAGCGGCAAAGGTTCCAGTAGTTTAGGAAGTGGCCGCTGCATCAACAGATCCAGGGCGGAGAACATCCCCACTGTAAAATAACTGTCCGCAGGTTTAATACCGGCAGCATCGGCAAGCAGCTCGCACATCTTGGCCCGGGTCAGAGCAGTACGCAGTATTTCGACCGGACGATCATCGAGCTGGCTCAGCGCCAGCATCGATGCCCAGCCTGACAACTTGCGCCGACCTAGCAGCATAACACCCTGTTGAACTGACTCGATTTTGCGCGGCAGGTTAAAAGCCGCCGAGTTGATCATTCTCAACAGCTTGTAACTGGTAGTCACATCCGTATTGATTGCCTCCGCCAGATCCTCATTTTCCGAGTCGGGATCATGTAATACCGCAAGCAAATTCATAATCGTCAACCGGTTGGTAGGCAGACTTTCGGAAGAAATTATCTGGGGGCGGCTGAGAAAATAACCCTGAAAATACTCGAAACCAAGGTTCGAGCAGAACAGAAACTCCTTGGGGGTTTCTATTTTCTCGGCCAGCAAGCTGGCCTGGTATTCTTTCAGATGAGTAACATGTTCCTGAACTTCGTCACGGGATAGTGCCTGAATATCGATCTTGATAATGTCCGCCAGGTGCAGCAGCGGAGCATGTGATGGTTTGTACAGGTAATCATCCAGCGCAATGGTATAGCCAGCTTTGGACAGCCGGGTGACTGCGGCAACAAGTTGTGGTGTCACCTCGACATCTTCCAGGATTTCGAGAATAACACTGCCCGGCTGGAAGGGAATACGACTCTCATCAAGCAGAAATTTTTCCGTCAGATTAATCGCAGCGAGTTTATTCAGCACCAGCCGGTCCAGGCCGATCTCCATAAAGGTATTGATTATCGTGGTGGTTGTTGCCTTCTCGCCATCCAGCTTTTCACCTGCATTGTTCGTCTGCCCCTGAGCCCTGTATAGCAGCTCATAAGCATAGACATTCAGTTTTCTGTCGAAAATTGGCTGACGACCGACATAGACATTCGATGGTGCTGCGACATCTGAATCTTCTGCATTGTTACCTGGCATGCTCGGCGAGACCTGTAATATTGTTGTTTGTATATCGGCATGCCCTGTCACTGCTTGAGCACCATCAAAGTGATGCTAGCATAAATCCGCCAGGCGAGGCCCATGGCCAGCCGGGTTGACCGGCCTCAGTGGCGCATACACAACCCAAACAACTCATGGACACTCTGGAGCAAGGTAGGGGTTTTCACTTATATTACATACAGGGCTGTAATAACTGCCCCAAAAACCTGACAAAGGCACTAAGGTAAAACAGTGAGCAATATACAGTCCGTAATGACAAATGCAAAACGACAGGTTTCTCTGGGCCTGTTACTACTGCTCTGTCTTATCGGTGTTACCGAACTGCAGGCACAAACAAATCAGATCAGCCGTTTCATAGACAAACCACTGGAAGAGCCGGTTTCAGTTCCCGACTGGTTTAAGCTCAGCTTTCTTGACCTTTACGACGATATTGATGAGGCAACAGCCGATGGCAAGGACGGATTGATTGTTTATTTTGGACAGAAACATTGCCCCTATTGCAAGGCACACATGGAGATAAACTGGGGAAACCCGGATATTGTCAAATATACGCGGGACAGATTTGATGTGATAGCTATTGATGTCAAAGGCTCTCGCAATATCACCACGGTCGATGGGCACGTCTACGAAGAAAAGGAATTTTCCGTACAGCAGAAAACCAACTTCACGCCTTCTCTGCTGTTTTATAATGACAAGAAAGAAATCGTTCTCAAACTGCAGGGCTATCACCCGCCCTACAGATTTCGCGCCGCACTGGAATTTGTCAGCGACAGGCATTATGAAAAAGAAACATTTCGTGAATACCTTTCACGGGCCGAACTGGCGGATAGTTTTGGCAAAGACAAACTCAACCAGCACACAGCATTCATGCCTGCTCCCTATATACTCGATCGAAGCAAAATCCCGGCCAGCAGGCCATTGGCTGTGTTTTTCGAACAGCCCCGTTGTCACGCCTGTGATGTTTTGCACGCAGGTCCGTTGAGTAATGACCTTATTACAACTAATTTTAAGAAAATGGATGTCGTCCAGCTGAACATGCAGTCTGAAACCCGACTAATGACCCCGGATGGACGCAATATAACAGCAGCTCAATGGGCCCGCGAACTGGATCTTTATTATGCCCCTACCATTATATTTTTTGATGAACAGGGAAAAGAAATTTTGCGCATCAACTCGGTGGTCTGGCTTTATCGCCTGAAGAACGTACTGGAATACATTTTATCCGGTGCTCATAAAAATTATGAAACATACCAGCTGTGGCGACAACACAAAGGACGCCAAAAAGCAGGTTTCGAATAAAAGCAGCTACGTCATATCATTTCAGACCGCTCAGCGGGGTCAGAACAGGCAAAACCCGGGGACGTGTACAGCCCCTGATCCAGGCTAGCGCTAAAAAAGGATGTATACTTCGAACACGTAGCGAGCGTATTTCGTGTACAGGACAAAAGAGTTTGGCGTCACGCGGTGTTGAGCCTGATCTTGTTCAACGGCAGCGGGCTAATGCAATTGCTGTGCTGTCCAGTCGATCAGCTCCGCTGCCAGCGTATCACTGGCTCGCCCGAAGGCCCTGACTACCGCCGGAATATCTTCGCCTTTCACCGTCTCCCGGACGGCGAGACGCCGGGTAGCGATAATCTGCTTGTCAGTGCTCTCGACCAGATGCACATCCAGTCGAATGACGGCTTCCGGCCGGCCTGCCCGGTATTCGACCTGGAACGCACGCAGTCGCCCGCCAAGTTCGAAATTGGACTGCAATCGCTCACTCCCGCTGCTGAGCCGGGCAATGCGCCCGTCATTCCCAAAGGCTTCCAGCAGATGATCGCACCATAATGCGGGCGCCGGCGAACTCCAGCGCGCGTTCGGATAAACATTCAACCGGTTGCCCTGCGGCACAACCACGATCCGTGAGGTACTCAAAAGCTCATTGGCCGAGGGGCGATGAATGCGTAATGAAAGCTCAAGAGGCGCTGCCTTCGTCGCCACCACCGCCGAAGGTGGCAGCCGGTAAACATCCTGGGGCGAGGCTTCAGGAAGGATATTACAGGCACTCAAACCCGCAACAACAACGATTATTACCCCGAGCAGTCTGCTCCCTTGCAACAACGCTCTCATGGCTGAAACTCCCTGACAGGTTCACGTCTGAGCAGATAATCCCCCGGATTGCGGTCGAAGCGCTCTACCGCCTTGCGCACCGCCGCCGTGGAACGGCGCAGCTCATCCAGGGCCGGACCGAGATCGTTCAGCCCCTGCATACCATCCGCCAGTGCCGCTTCGTTCTCGCGCAACAATCGCTCGATCCGGGCACTGATCCGCGACAGATCATCGACACCCTGACGCATTGCCTCGCTCTGACCGGCCAGCGTGCTGGTAAACCGCTCGAGATTCTCGAGGCTGCGCGCCAAGTGTGCGGTATTCTCCCTGGACAGCAACCGGTTGCTGTTTTCCAGCAGCCGCGAAGCCTCGTCGAGAACCTCGGTCAGCGCCTCGCTCAACCGGGTAATTTGTGATGCTCTTGCCGTAATTCGCGGCACCCCGCCATCGCCCCCTTCCAGCGGCGGACTCTGTGCCGATCCGCCCAGCAGCTGGATCTCGCTGGCGCCGGTAATATTGGCCAGGATCAACTCCGCGCGCGTGTCCTCCCGGACCGGTGTGCTGGCGGTCACCTGGACGCGGGCGATGACCTGCCTCGGATCATCCGGATCGATCCGGATACGCTCGACCTGGCCTACCGGAATCCCGTTATACAGAACGCGATTGCCATTCGACAGGCCGGTAACCGGCTGGCGAAAAACAATATCGTAAAGCCGGGACTCGGCTTCCTCGCCCGGCCCCCCATCTGCCATCCACAATACGAACCACATCCCGCTCGCTGCCACCGCCACAGTGAACAGACCAATCAGAATGTGATGAGCACGGGTTTCCATTTAGCGGGCCTCGTTATTTGTTTGGCTGGCCTGTCGCGCGGCGCGGCCACGCGGGCCATGAAAGTATTCCTGCACCCAGATATCCGGGGTTGCGGCGACCTCTTCGAGGGTGCCGGTCACCAGCACGCGCTTGCGGGACAACACGGCAATCCGGTCGCAAATCGTATGCAGCGTATCCAGATCGTGCGTGACCAGGAACACGCTGAACCCGAAAGCATCCCGCAGGGTTAATAATAACCGGTCGAAGGCCGCCGCGCTGATGGGATCGAGCCCGCTACTGGGCTCATCGAGAAACAGCAATGGCGGGTCGAGCGCCAGGGCACGTGCCAGCGCCACCCGCTTGACCATTCCGCCGGAGAGCTCGGCGGGATGCAGCAGCCCGGCCTCCGGCGCCAGGCCGGTCAGTGCCAGCTTGACCCAGGCCAGTGACTCGGCCTGCGAACGGCTCAACCCGGCATGTTCAATCAGCGGCATGGCGATATTTTCAAGGACCGTTAACGACGAGAACAGCGCCCCTTTTTGAAACAGCACCCCGCTACGAGACATAAGCTTCGCCCGCCGCGCGCCGTACAGGGCATACAGGTCTTCGCCCAGAAAATGGACCGTCCCGGCAGCCGGTGGCAACAGTCCCACCAAGCTGCGCAGCAGCACCGATTTGCCGGTTCCGCTGCCGCCCACCACGCCGAGAATCTCGCCGCGATAGAGATCCAGATCCAGCCCGTCATGCACCACGTGCTCGCCAAAGCGGTTCACCAGCCCCCGGACCCGGACCAGCGGTTCATGCGCGGCAATATCGCCCGCATGACTCACCAGCCCGCCTCCATGAAATAAAGGGCCGCCACAGCATCCAGCAGGATCACGATGAAGATCGACTGCACCACACTCGAAGTCGTGTGCAGACCGACCGACTCGGCACTGGCACCGGATTTGAAGCCTTCAAGACAGCCGATCAGGCCGATCATGAAAGCAAACAACGGTGCCTTGGACAGGCCGACCCAGAAGTGCTGCAGGGGGACTGCGTGGACGATCTCCAGGTAGCGGGTCAAAGAGATATCCAGTGACAGGAGCGACACCAGGCCACCGCCGGCCAGCCCCGAGACAACGGCAATAAATGTCAGCAGCGGCAGACTGACCATCAACGCCAGTATCCGGGGCAACACCAGCAACTCCATCGGATCCAGCCCCTGCACGCGCAGGGCATCCAGTTCTTCGTTGGCTTTCATGGATCCAATCTGGGCCGTGAAGGCGCTGGCAGTGCGTCCTGCCAGCATGATCGCCGTGAGCAAGACGCCAAACTCGCGCATGAACGAATAGGTCACCAGATCCACTGTGTAGATCGTCAGCCCGAAATCGACCAGCACCGTGGCGCCCAGCAGGGCCACCACCGCCCCGACCAGAAAAGTCAGCAAGGCGACGATCGGCACGGCATTGAGGCCGATCTGTTCGATGTGACTGACCAGAGGCGTCAGGCGCCAGCGCCGCGGCTGCGGCAGCAGCATCAAAAACGTCAGTAACGTTCGCCCCATGAAATCGAGCAGCGTCACCAGGTTGCGGCCGAGGATCACGGTCGTGCGCCCGATGTGCGCCATCACATCGCCGAAGGCATAGCGGTTTTTCGGGATGTCCAGAACAGGACGCCGCAGCGCAGCGCAGACAGTCAGCAACAACTCATGGCGCTCCACGCTCATGCCCGGCGCAGACTCCGGCAGGGCGTGCGTCCGCTCGGGGCCCAGCAACCGGACCAGTAACGTGGCCCCGGCCGTATCCATCTCGCCGACACCGCGCAGATCCAGCTGCACCGGCGTCTCATCATCCAGTGCCAGTTTGCTGACAGCCTGGCTTAACGCCGTGTAATGCCTCAGCGTCCAGTCTCCCCGGAGGGTCAGCAAAGCGCCCTGCACCCCCGCCTCCAGGCGGACCTGTCCCGGTGCGGATGCAGCCGAATCCGGCATCACTACCCGGCCACCCGATGGTTAAAGCGCGGCCGATCGTCCACAACCACCTGTTGCCCACACCTGCTCATGGCAAAGCTCCCACCCTGTTCGCTGCCAGCCTGAATTGTTGTTCTTGTGCCTCACTGTACCACTACAACGGCCCTTCGGGCAGTTACTGGGGGCAGGTATCAGACAGGAGATATTTGCGTAGAAGGGGGTAGGCGCACGAACAACGTCGGCGGTTCACAGTCGCAGTTAGCCGTATTGCCCGTGGCGTCCTTCGGATACAGGGAAGCGGCGAGAAAGGCATGGAGGGCGGAGTGTTTCTATACTATATATAAATACTCCTGTGCGACGGTCTTGTTCACCATTTAAAGCGTCCGTTAGACTGGCTACAGGTTCAAAAAGCCTCTGTCGGAAGCAAGGAAAATCAAAAGTCCTTCTGCCGGGCACGGAGGCTTATCAACAGGTAACCGTCCCCGGTTACAGGGACATGGCACATGTCGAAACCATTTCGAACCAAACACCCCGGGAAAATACTCCGCTCGCCACTTTGGGCCATTGCCGCCAGCATTGTGTTTGTCGCCGCCGTACTTGCCGTGTTGAACTATTTCGGTGTCGATCAACAGGTGATACGCCTGTTGAAATGGTTTGAGGCCCAGGGAGCATGGGTATCGCTGCTGTTTATCCTGATCATGGCGGTCGTGGTGCTGCTGCTCCTGCCGGGCGTGTTGTTTACTGTGGGCGCAGGCTTTGCCTTCGGCGTGGTGGAAGGCTCTGTTTACGTGGTGCTCGGCACAACACTCGGCGCAACTGTGGCATTTTTGATCGCACGCTATCTGTTCGGGCGGCGTGCCAGACAGTTTGTTTTGTCCCACTCCCGGCTTCATCTGGTAAGCGAGGAGGTCAAACCCCATGGCTGGAAGATCGTGTTGCTCACGCGGCTGATTCCGTTTTTTCCCAGCAAACTCTCCAACTATTTTTTCGGCCTGACACCCTTTTCCCTGCGCGGTTATGTCGGCGGTTCACTGCTGGGGTTCATTCCTTTTTCTGTCCACAACGTCTATCTCGGCTCCATCGCCGCCGATCTGTCCAACCTGGGCGTGCACCAGGTAGGCCGCTCCCCCCTGCAATGGGGTCTCTATGGAGCCGGCTTTATTGCCGCGGTGCTGGCGGTCGTCACCCTGAGCCGCCTGGCACAAAGGGCACTGGCCCGTTATGAGGAACAGGGCGAGATCATCGAGGAGGATCCGTTATGAGCTGGATGAAATGGCTACCATGGCGCCTTATCATTCGCTATGTTGCGCGCAAGCAGGGCTTTCTCGATCCCGTCGCCCTGCTGGCGCGGCTGCACAGCTTTGCCCAGCCCTCCGAGGTAGCCGAACCCATCGAGCTTCTGCGCGCGGGGGTCATTTTCCATGCCCGCGGCCTGGTCAACAGCCGGGTTATCCAACACAACCTGGACTGGGTGTGGCCCTACTGGATCGAGCGCCAGTTCGATCCCACCGATCTGTCATTTATTCCGCGCGCCTTTTCCTTCACCCATATCAATCTCAGCCATCGCAACTGGACCGCCATTGGTTATCCTGAGTGCGCCGAGCTGCCGATCGTCGATCCCCGCGGACTGCTGACCCCCCTGCTCGATGGCTGGTCCCTGGACGCCTGGCTCATGACGGAGGACGGGCGATCGCTACTGCCCTCGCGGGCCCCGGATTGCCGTCAACAACAGGAGATGGAAGCGGGACTTTGCATTACCACTGACACGCAAATGAACGGGCTGGCTCTGACCAGCCGTGCCTGGGTGCAAATCGAGTCAGGCATCCCGGTCTGCAAACTGCGTCTGCAGGCCCGCGCCGATAGCCCGGCCTCCCTCGTGCTGGCCCTGCGCCCGTATAACCCCGAAGGCATCAGTTTCATTAACAAGGTCAGTCTGTCGCCGGAACGCGATACCTGGACCATTGACGACAAACAACAGGTGAGCTTCAGCTCGCCCGCCGCACAGCATCATGTTTCCGATTATCACAGCGGGGATGTGTTCATTCATCTAGAGGATCGGGAGATTCAGACCGAAGGCCATTGCGAGGTCGGCATGGTCACGGCGGCAGCGCTGTTTCCGTGCAACGCCGGCGAGACGACCGACATCACCGCCACCATCCCACTGGAGACCAGCCCGAACGAGCGGCTCGTCGATAATGCCTGGCGCGATGTCCATCACGAGCATTGCCAGCTCTCCTGTCCGGAGGCGCGCTATCAGTTTCTCTACGATGCCGCGATCGCCTCGCTGATTCTGCATTCCCCCGGAGATGTCTATCCCGGACCTTACACCTACAAGCGCTTCTGGTTTCGCGATGCCGCCTTTATCATCCATGCCCTGCTGTGTGCCGGCCTGACGCACCGCGCCGAACGGGCCCTGGCGCGTTTTCCCCCACGCCAGACGGGGCAAGGTTATTTCCGCTCCCAGGAAGGGGAGTGGGATTCCAACGGCCAGGTGTTGTGGATCCTGCAACGCTTCTTTGCCCTGACTAACCGCCAGCCCACACTTGAATGGCACGACCCGGTTGCCCGGGGCGCCCGCTGGATCCTGCGCAAGCGCATCAACGATACGCCGGCGTCCCCCCACGCCGGACTGCTGCCGGCGGGATTCAGCGCCGAACACCTGGGGCCCAACGACTATTACTACTGGGATGATTTCTGGGGAATCGCCGGCCTGCACGCCGCGGCGGCAATGTTCGAGGAGATGGACCCCGGGCGCAGCCGGAATTTTGCCGCCGGCGCCGACAACTTTGCCGCCGCGGTGGATCACAGCCTGGTCACCTGTGCGCAACGTCTGGACCGGGCGGCCATGCCGGCCTCCCCTTATCGCCGCCTGGATGCCGGGGCCATCGGCTCGCTGGCAGCGGGCTATCCGCTGCAACTGTGTGCGCCGGACGATCCCCGGCTGCTCGACACGGTCGAATTTCTGTACCAGCACTGTTTTGTCAAAGGCACGTTCTATCAGGACATGACTCATTCCGGTCTCAATGCCTATCTGACCCTGCATATCGCCCAGGTGATGCTGCGTGCCGGCGATCCCCGTTACCTCGAACTGATGGACGCGGTGGCGGACCTGGCCTCACCGACCGGACAATGGCCCGAAGCGTGCCATCCCCTGACCGGCGGCGGCTGCATGGGCGACGGTCATCATGTGTGGGCCTCTGCCGAATGGCTGTTGATGATCCGTAACTGTTTCGTGCGCGAAGAGGCGGAAGGCCTCATCCTGGTCAGCGGTATTCCGGAACGCTGGCTGGAACAGACAACCCCCATTCGCTTCGGGCCGGCACCGACCCGTTTTGGCCCGGTATCGATCACCCTCACCCCGGATCCGGGCAATGCGCCGCGTATCAATTGGCAGGGCGACTGGTATGGGGAGGTTCCCCCCATCGAGATCCGGCTGCCCGGCTTTGTCCCGCTCGAAACCACCGCAGGCAGCGGCTCCGAAGTACTCGTAAAAAAAGAAACGTGACACATGAACATTCTCATCCTCACCAATACCTTTAGTCCCCATGTGGGCGGCGTGGCCCGCTCCGTGGAGGCGTTTGCCGAACAATACCGCAAGCGGGGACATGAGGTGCTGATCGTAGCGCCCGAATTTCCCGGTGCAGAGGAAGACGAAGCCGGGGTGATACGCATACCCGCTATTCAGAATTTCAACGCCAGTGATTTTTCCGTGGTGCTGCCGGTCCATCCTCAACTCAGCGCCCGGCTCGATGAGTTTCAGCCGGACATCGTTCACTCCCAGCACCCTTTTTTGCTCGGCATGACCGCCGTGCGCATCGCGCGTCGCCGCCGCCTGCCCCTGGTCTTCACCCATCACACCCTGTATGAGCAGTATACCCACTATGTGCCGGGTGACTCCCCTGTGCTCAAGCGATTCGTGATCGAGCTGGCCACCCGTTACGCGAACCTCGCCGACCAGGTTTTCGCTCCCAGTGAGAGCATTCGCGCGCTGTTACAGCAACGGGGCGTCACCTCGCCGATTACCGTGGTGCCGACCGGCGTCTACCTGGAGCACTTCGCCCGGGGCGACGGTTCCGGTTTTCGCGAACAGCAGGGTATTCCGGCGGAGGCGTTTGTGGTGGGCCACCTGGGTCGTCTGGCGCCGGAAAAGAATCTGTCATTTCTGGCCCGCGCCGTCGCCGGCTTCGCCGCGGATCATCCACAGGCTCATTTTCTGGTGATCGGCTCCGGGCCATCTGAAAGTCACATGCGCGAGATATTCACCGAAGCGGGGCTCGACGATCGCCTGCATATCACCGGCATCCTGCAGCAGCCCGCACTGACCGATGCCCTGCATGCCATGGATCTGTTCGCCTTCGCCTCCCTGAGCGAAACCCAGGGCATGGTACTCACCGAAGCCATGGCCGCTGGCCTGCCTGTTATCGCCCTGGATGCACCCGGCGCGCGCGAGGTGGTCCGGGATCAACAAAACGGGCGTCTGCTGGCAGAAGAATCGATCCCGACCTTCAGCGCCGCCCTGCAGTGGGCAGCCGGGCTTGACCCGCAAGCGTTCCAGGATCTGAAACACACCGCGCTCGAGACCGCCGAGGCCTTTTCCATGCCCCGTTCGGCAGACAAAGCCCTGACCTGTTACGCCTCACTCGAACCCGGCCCCCATGCGGACCAGGACAACAGCTGGCAGGAGGTGATGACCGCCATCAAGACCGAGTGGAATATCCTGAAAAGTATGGCCAACGCCGGCGAGGCCGCCCTGGGGAGCGACCTGTTTTCCGACAGGGAAGAGTAATGCTCACAGAGCCCGAAAGCGCAGGGCGCGGTTCAGTGTTGCGCACTAAACGCATCGGGGGGGCAGCGCCATGCTCGGGCGAATAGAGTTTTTTCTGCGGCGTCTGCGGCGCAACCTCAGTCGCAGTGTCTGGCTGGCACGTCTGCTGCGCCTGCCCGTATCGGAGGGTGCTGCCACCCGGGCGGGGCTCATCATGCTTCAGATCGACGGCCTCTCACACCCCGAATTCGAGCGCGCTCTGGCGCGTGGGGAAATGCCGTTTTTGCAACGGCTGATCCGGCGCGAGCATTACCGGCTGCATAGCCACTATTCGGGCCTGCCGTCGACAACTCCCGCGGTCCAGGCCGAACTCTTCTATGGCATCAAAGCCGCGGTGCCGGCGTTTTCCTTCCGGGATCAGTCACACGGGGTCGTTCGTATGTACGAACCCGAGGCGGCGTCGCGGATCGAGGACCGGCTTGCGGCCAGCGGTAACGAAGCACTGCTCAAAGGTGGCAGCGCCTATACGGACAACTTTACCGGCGGCGCCGCAGAATCGCATTTTTGTCCCGCCTCGCTGGGCTGGGGACCGGCATTGCGTGCCGCCAATCCGCTGGTGCTGCTGGTGTTTCTGATCAGTAATTTCTACAGCTTTATTCGCGTCGCGCTCCTGCTGCTGCTCGAGCTGGGGCTGTCACTGGTGGATTTTGTTCGTGGCATCTTCGGCGGCTATGAATTCATCAAGGAACTGAAATTCATTCCGACCCGGGTGGCCATTACCATCCTGCTGCGCGAACTGTCGGTGATCGGGGGCAAGATCGATATCAGCCGCGGCATGCCCGTCATCCACATCAACTTTCCCGGTTATGATGAACAGTCACACCGCCGGGGACCCCGGTCACTGTTTGCCCACTGGACACTCAAAGGCATCGACGATGCCCTTGCCCGCCTGTGGCGTGCCGCCAATCGTTCCGCCTGGCGTCACTACGATGTCTGGATCTACTCCGATCATGGGCAGGCCGCTGTGCGATCCTATGCGCATGTTCAGGGCTATAGCCTGCAAGCGGCCGTGAACGCAGCATTCGAAAAGTGGGGCACCCCGACGCGGGTGCGTCATACCGGCGCCGAGGGGATCCAGACCCAGCGAGTGCGTTTGCTGGGCGGCAGAAAAATCCAGCGTCTGTTATCGGTTTTCACTATTAATCACGAGGAAGAGGACGAACACCAACCGGTGGTGACCGCGCTCGGTTCCGTGGGCCATGTCTATCTTGCAGCCGGGCTGAGCGACGAAGCGCGCAATTTCATCGCCCGTGAACTGGCGCAAACACACAATGTACCGCTGGTACTCAGTGTGGCATCGGCGGGCACGCTGCTTGCCTGCACCGCTGACGGCGAATATCAACTGCCCCGGGACCGGGCCGCCCTGTTCGGGGCCCGGCACCCTTTTCTCGATGCGATCGGCGAGGACCTGTTACGGCTTTGCGAACATCCCCAGGCCGGCGATATTGTGGTGCTGGGCTGGCGCGAAGGCGTCTCCCCGCTGAGCTTTGCCATCGAAAACGGCGCCCACGCCGGCGTCTTGCCACAAGAGACCCACGGCTTTGCGCTGCTGCCAGGCGACGCCTGGCTGCCGGTTCGGGAACACGACTATCTGCGCCCCGGGGACCTGCGCAACGCAGCATTGCGCCACCTGGACAAAACAGACCAGCAACATGCAGGGGCCCGTGCGACCTCCACCGATGTGGAAAAGGATGTGCTTCGGGTCATGACCTACAACGTGCACAGTTGTGTCGGCATGGACGGCAAGCTCGATGCCAAACGCATTGCCCGCGTCATCGCCCGCGCCCGCCCGGATGTCGTCGCCTTGCAGGAGCTGGACGTGGGTCGCGCGCGCAGCCTCGGCATGGATCAGGCACACCTGATCGCCCGCTACCTGAAAATGAACTTCCATTTTCATCCGGCCATTGACGTCGAGGAAGAACGCTATGGCGACGCCATCCTGACCCACCTGCCCCATCGGCTGGTCAAAACGGGTATTCTCCCCGGGCTCGCCGATAAACCCCATCTTGAACCGCGCGGCGCGCTCTGGATCAGCGTCGAATTGCACGGCCGGGAAATCCAGATTCTCAACACCCACCTGGGCCTCAGCCAGCGCGAGCGCCTCGCCCAGATCGAAGCCTTGCTCGGTGACGATTGGCTGGCGAATGACCAGTGTCGTGGCCCGGTGATTCTGTGCGGCGACCTGAATGCCCAGCCCTCGTCAACCGTGTGCCGTCAACTGGCGGGCCGACTTCGCGACGCTCAGATCGAAGCAGGGGAGCATCCACCCCGAAATACATTCCCGACCCGCTTCCCTGCCCTGCGTCTTGATCACATCTTTGTCAGCCCGGGTCTGGATGTCACCGGTATCGAGCTGCCTGATTCTCAACTCGCCCGCACGGCCTCCGATCATTTCCCGCTGGTGGCGGAGATACGGATTGGCAGTGCCTCGCGTCCTTCGGACGCAGGGACGAGTGACGAGGTATTGCAGGAGGGACTTTCAGCCACACAAACAAAGTCGGCAGTTCACAGTCGCAGTTAGCAACATTACCGCGGCCTCCTGCAAACGCAGAAACGAGTCACGGAGTCTTGCAGGAGGGGCTTTCAGCCGCGACCCATCATTCGGGATAGCCACCCCCTTCGCGGCGCAGTCGCTCCTGCCGATCCATCAGCAAGGTTTCCTCGTTACTCGCCCCTCGTACGCCGTCCCGGCTCGAAGGACTAGGCGGCGCTCAAATCCACATCCTTCAACGGCACCTGCCGAATCCGCTTGCCGGTGGCGGCAAAGATCGCATTGAGCACCGCCGGCGCGGCGACGGCGATGGTCGGCTCGCCGATACCGCCCCAGAAACCGCCGGAAGGCATGACGATCGTTTCCACCTCGGGCATCTCGTCCATCAACATCGAGGGGAAGTCATGGAAGTTGGTTTGCTCGACGCCGCCGTCCTTCACAGTGCACTCGCCGTAGAGCAGCGCCGACAGGCCATAGACAAACGAGCCTTCTACCTGCGCCTCGATCTGTTGCGGATTGACGGCGTGGCCGGGATCGGTGGCAGCGACGATGCGGTGGATCGTCAGCTTGCCGTTATCATCCACCGACACTTCCGCGCAGGCAGCCACGTAGCTGCCGAAGGTCTTGACCACCGCCAGCCCGCGATGCACACCGTCGGACTTGCCCCAACCGGCCTTTTCCGCCACGGCATCGAGCACCGCCCGGCTTTTGGGCTGATCGGCCATCAGGCTGCGGCGAAACTCGAGCGGATCCCGGCCGGCCTCGTGGGCCAGTTCATCCAGGAAGCATTCCATATAGATGGCATTCTGGTTGATATTGACGCCGCGCCAGAAGCCCGGCGGTACCGGCGGGTTGCGCATGGCATGTTCCACCCGCAGGTTGGGCACACTGTAACTGATGGCGTGATCGCCCTCGGCATGAAAGCCCTGGAAGGTAACCGGATCCATCCCGTCCTGCAAACCGCCGGGCATCACGGCGGCGAGGATCGACTGGCCCGAGATGCGCACGTTCAACCCGGTCAGGTTACCGGCCTCATCCAGCCCTCCGACCAGCTTGCAGTGAGTGATGGGATGATAGTGGCCGTGGGCCATATCCTCCTCGCGGCTCCAGAGCAGCTTGACCGGGGTACCCGGCAATTGTTTGGCGATGTTCACCGCCTGGGTGACAAAATCATGGAACGCACCACGCCGGCCAAAGCCCCCGCCCAGATGGATTTTGTACACCTCGCACTTGTCCACCGG
Organism: Pseudomonadota bacterium; assembly: GCA_034190045.1. Taxonomy (GTDB): domain Bacteria; phylum Pseudomonadota; class Gammaproteobacteria; order UBA6429; family Thiohalophilaceae; genus Thiohalophilus. The sequence goes on along the minus strand of JAXHTI010000017.1, from coordinate 10,488 downwards.
TAACCCCGCGGCATCGACCGCCGCCTTCAGGGCCGCTTCGCCGTTTTGGGTGGGGCACCAGACCTCGCACTTGTCCTGGGTCCACAACGCGGTGGCGTTCATCGGCTCCATGGTGGCGTGGTTCTGGTAAGGATAGCGATAGGTTGCCTCAATGGTTCTGGCCGCACCTTTCAACGCTTCGTTCACATCGCCGGCCTGGTTTCCGACAAACACCTCCTTGTCCGAACTCAGCCCCTCTTCGAGCATTTTATCGATGGTGGCGCTGTCGAGTTTGGCGTTCGGCCCGTGATCCCAGGTGATTGGCAGCGCCTCCAGTGCCTGGTTGGCCTGCCACCAGGTATCGGCCACCACGGCAACCGCATCCTCGCCCACGCGCACCACCTTGCGCACGCCGGGCATATCCGCGACCTTTTTCTCATCGAACGACTTGAGCTTGCCGCCGAAGGTCGGGCACGCCTTGATGGCCGCGTTGAGCATGCCGGGCAGTTGCAGATCGGCGCCGAAAATCTGCTTGCCGTTGAGCTTGTCGTCGGTATCCAGGCGCGGGATCGGCTTGCCGATGATTTCCCACTGCTCCGGTTTTTTCAGTTCCACGTGCTGGGGCGGGAATAACTTCGCCGCCGCTTCCGCCACCTGGCCGTAGGTCACTGTGCGTCCGCTGGGCTGATGGGTAATCACGCTGTCGGCCGCGCGGCATTCGGCCTTGGGCACGTCCCAGCGTTCCGCTGCTGCCTGCAGCAGCATCTCCCGCGCCACGGCCCCGCCCTTGCGCACATAGCGGTGGCTGTCGCGGATACCCCGGCTGCCGCCGGTGGAAAAGCTGCCCCAGACCCGATCCCGTGCGCGATTCTCGCCGGGGGTCGGGTATTCGGTGATGATCCTGTCCCAGTCGCACTCCAGCTCCTCGGCCACCAGTTGCGCCAGGCCGGTCAGGGTGCCCTGCCCCATCTCGGAGCGGGCGATACGGATGATCACCGTGTCATCGGGCTGGATCACCACCCAGGCACCGATCTCGGGATAGCCTTCGGAAGGCAGCTCGTCCCATTCGCCGGCCACGGCCGTGGCACTCATCGGCAGATAGAGTCCGAGAGAAAAGCCCACGCCCAGCCCGGCCGCGCGGCTACTGGTGATCAAAAACTCGCGCCGCGAGACGTTCAGCGTATCGGTACTCATCATGACCTCCCGCGTTTGTTCATGTCGACGGCCAGATGAATCCCGCGCCGCACCCGGTTGAAAGTCCCACAACGGCAGATGTTGGTTATCTGGCTGTTGATATCCTCGTCACTGGGTTCGGGGTTGTTATTCAATAATGCCGCCGCGGCCATGATCATCCCCGGCTGGCAGTAACCGCACTGCGGCACATCCAGCTCTTTCCAGGCCTGTTGCAGCGGATGGCTGTTATCTTCCGAGAGCCCTTCGATGGTGACGATCTTTTTGCCGGCATCCATGGTTGAGACCGGCACAGTACAGGCGCGCACTGCTTCGCCATCGACATGCACCGTGCACGACCCGCACAGGCCAATGCCACAGGCATACTTGGTGCCGGTCAGCCCCAGTTGCTCACGCAGTACCCAGAGCAGCGGCGTCGAGCCATCGACCTCTACCTCGACCGTCTCACCGTTGATATTCAATGTCGCCATGCGAAGTCCTCCGATAAACCTGCCAGAAGTCTAGATGGGGCAAGCGAGCTTCACAATGGGAATTGGGCGTAGTTTTTGTGGGAAACGAAAGAATGCAGAATAGCTGAATAGTGAGCCTGTGGGAGCGCCCCACGGGCGCGACTGTCGAATCCGGCAATGTCGCGGTCGAAGCCCGCTCCCACAAACCGAGGTTGGCAGTTGGCAGTTGGCAGTTGGCAGTTGGCAGTTGGCAGTTGGCAGTTGGCAGTTGGCAGTTGGCAGTTGGCAGTTGGCAGTAAAAGCTTAAGCGGGTTCATTCATCGATCAAGGGTTCGATCATCGCCATCAAACAGATCCATATAGTGGTGTATACAACGTACCAGAGGCCCGGGCTGTTAACCGGATTGCTCGCTGGCCACGACCACCTCGTGCATTTCCAGCTTGCCCTCGCCATCGAACGCCTCTTTCGGCATGGGATTGCTGTGGGCCAGTTTGAAGTCTTCACTGCCCACCCAGGCCTCGAACGAGGCTTTATCCTGCCAGGTGGTCAGCACCACATAGGGGGTCTCGTCACTCTCTGGCCGGAGGACTTCCATGCGCACGAAGCCCGGCTGCTGATCGATCTGGCCGGCACGCTGGCGAAAGCGTTCCTCGAACGTCTCTTCCCAGCCGGGCGCTACGGGCACGCGATTGGCAACAATAAACATCAGCACAGCTCCAGTGACCACAGTCTGTTGAGTTAAAAGTACGAAAGAAATAGTAACAGATGACAATGCTCCGCGGTTGTCAGCACGCCATCATATGCAACTCTGCTCGCAGTCGGTATAGACAGCCCTCTATCGTTTCCCCGGATAAAACCAATCCCCCATGCATGGCGAATCACCGTCCCTAACCTATACTGGAAATACCACATTTGAGGAGCTGACCATGGACGACGAACTGCTGGAACCGCACAAACCCCAGTTTGCCTCGGCACCGGGCCAGGCGCGCAAGGCCGCCAGTATCGACGAAGCCTATGCCGCGGCCAGCGAGCTCAAACACAGCGCTGGCGCGGTGCGCAAACTGGCCCGCGAACGCCGTGCCGCTATTGCCGTGTACGGCAAAAACGCCCTGCCACCGGAAGAACAATAAGCTGAATACACCGCTGCTGGCCCTGCGCTCGCGTTTGCCACTGCGCTGATTCCCTGACTAACAGCGAATGTCCGCGCGTGATTTGAATTAAACCCCGCCATCGCCTGCCTCAAAAAATCCACCTGCCCCGCGCTTGATAGCCGCGGCCCGGAATGCAAGACTGAACTGCCGGGCGCCTCCCGAAGTGAACGGCAGGCCCCGCCGGTTCGCTGTACAACCATAACGGGAGAAACTGATGGCGGAGATTATTGAGTTACCCGACAACTTTTTCGGCAAGGCTGATCGCGAACGCGTGGAAAGCTTTGCCGCCCACGAAGTGGCCCACGGGCGGGCGACGCGCTGGCACTGGGCCAAAGACGCCGATGATGACGATATTTTTCAGCTGTACGCCGGCGGAGCAGATGAGTATCTGATCCTCACGCTTAGCCGGGATCGCAAGCAGGATGCCTACTGTGCACATGACGGCGAGGGCCGGCACCTGGTCAGCGGTTCGATGGATCATGTTATGGCGGAGGTCGATGCCTATCTCACCGCGCTGCATGGCGAGCCACCGGCCTCCTGAGCCGGCGCCCGCCGGGGCAATCCCCCGGCTCTTTGCCATCACTGACCGAACCCCATGATCCCGTCAAAAATGAGCGAGTGGCTGGAGCGCTTCCGGATTCAGCTGGCGCGGGCGGATGCGGTATTGCCGCTCTCGGTTCTGGGGCTGATCGCCGGCATCCTGGCGGCACTGACGGTCATCGCCCTGCGCCTGCTGGTCGACGCGGCGCAAACCACCCTGTATCCGATGACCCAGGCCGGGGATTTCGAGTCCCTGCCCTGGCACTGGCGGCTCACCATCGCCCTCACAGGCGGGCTGCTGGTCGGGGTGCTGTTTCGCCTGGTACCCGGCCCGGCGCAAACCGTGGGCGTGCTGCACGTCATCGAACGCCTGGCCTATCATCAGGGACGCCTGCCGTGGATCAACGCCGTGGTGCAGTTTTTCGGTGGTGCGGTTTCGATGATCGCCGGGCATTCGGTCGGCCGCGAAGGGCCCAGTGCCCACCTGGGGGCGGCCAGCAGCAATCTGCCGGCCCAGGCGCTGGGCCTGCCGCACAACAGCCTGCGCGTGCTGACCGCCTGCGGCGCCGCCGCCGGAATTGCCGCCTCTTTCAATACCCCGCTGGCCGGGGCGGTGTTCGCCATGGAAGTACTGATGCTCGAATACACCGTGGCCGGTTTTGCCCCGGTGATTCTGGCCACGGTCAGCGCCACGGCCATCAGTCAGCTGGTGTTCGGCGACACCTTTGCCTTTGCCGTGCCCGAGCTGCGCCTGAGCAGCGTGGCAGAGCTGCCCTATATATTGGTATGCGGGATCCTGATCGGTCTGCTCGCCGCCGGCTTCAATGCCCTGTTTCAGCAGGTCGCCCGGCGTAGCCGCAGCCTGCCGGACTGGTCGCGGCCCGTGCTGGCCGGTCTGCTGGTCGGCCTCTGCGGGCTGTTTGTTCCCGAGGTAATGGGTATCGGCGACGATACGGTCAATGCCATCCTGGGTGGCGAAACCGCCCTGCGTCTGTTGCTCGTGGTCCTGATCGTGAAGGTGCTGGCCACTGCCGGTGGCATTGGCCTGGGGCTGCCCGGTGGGATCATCGGCCCGACTTTCTTTATCGGCGCGGCTGCCGGCGGACTGCTGGGGGCTGTCGGCATCCAGCTCGGCTTCATCGAAGCCGGGAGCGTCGGCCTGTACGCGATGATCGGCATGGGTGCGATGATGGCCGCTACCCTCCAGGCGCCCATGGCCGGGCTAATCGCAATTCTGGAGCTGACCGGCGAGCCGAACTTTATCCTGCCGGGCATGCTGGCGGTGGTGACCTCGACCATTGTCAGCGGACGACTCTTCCGGCGCGAATCCCTGTTCCATACCCTGCTGCGTGGTCGCGGTCTGGATTATCGCAGCGATCCGGTGGCACAGTCGCTACGGCGGATCGGCGTGGCCAGCGCCATGAACCGCCGCATCGTCGTTCTGCCCCGGGAGGTCGAGGCCGAGCAGGTGGATCGCGCCCTGCAGGATGAGCCGGTCTGGGTGTTGATCAAGGAAACAGACCCGCCGGAAATGGCCCTGGCGGGCGTGGATCTCGCACATGCCCGCAAGCAGTCTCCCGATGCCGAACAGTTCGATCTGATGGATCTCCCCGGTGAACGCCGCACACTGGTGGCCGTCGATATGCGTGCGACCATGCAAGAAGCACGGCAACTCCTGCACGACAGCGGCAAGGAGATGGCCTATGTTATCAGCCAGAACGTGCCGGGCCTGCCCCGCATCTATGGTGTACTGAGCCGCGACGAGGTGGAAGGCAGTTATCGGTATTAGTGTCGGCCGGTAACGCCCGGCCCGTTCATTGCGTAAATCCGCTACCAGTTATAGCGCACCGAACAGAGTGTTACGGCATACACACGGGCCATGTTCGCCGTTTTATGTGATTTTCTTAAAGACACCACGTAAATTGACGTTAATGGATTGTAACTTCCTGATGTAAAATTCCTGCTCATGAAAACAGCCTTTGCCGCCAGACAGACCTCGATATGGGGTCAATGGTATTCTGGCCTCACAATTCTGCTTTGCACCACCCTGTTTTTTCTGCTGAACCTGTCAACCGCACAGGGGCAGGAAGACTCTGGTCTGGCCGGAAAGAATGAGGACAAATCTGCGCCATTCCATCCCATGCTCAGCGAGGATGAGCAGCAATATCTGCAACAACTGGCCCGCATCCGGGTGGCACTCATCGATAATCAGCCTCCTTTGAGCATGGCCCAGGCAGGTGAGCCAGAAGGCTATCTCAATGATCTGCTGTTCACTCTTGCCGACGGACTGGGGCTTGAGGTGCAATTTGTTCCGATGTCATATTCACAGTCCGTGGAAGCCTTGCAGAACGGTCGCCTGGATCTGTTGAATGATTATTCGCCGCACCAAGGAGGTGCCAGGACTCTGCTGGAAACCCGGCCGGTTATCAACTCGCCTTTTGTCGTTGTCGGCAGCGCCGATCGGCCGCCGGTGCGTTCCATGAACGATATCGTGAGCAGAAAACTGGTCATGGTGAAAGGGTTCCAGCAAACCACGCTCTTCCGGGAGCGATACCCCGAACAGGATCTGATGCTGGTGGACAGCATTGATGAGGCTTATCGGGCACTGCGTAGCCAGGATGCGGAATTTTATATCGACAATGCAACTCATGCCGGTTTTTACCTGCGTCATCATCTGATTAGTGACCTGCGGATTCTTGGTGAGCTACCACGACAGGAACTCGGCAGACTCTCGTTGCGATTCGCAGTCAGTAAAGAACACCCTCTGCTTCACTCGGCTATCGCCAAATCACTCGATCGGCTCATCAAAACCGGAGAACTGGGGAAACTCAAAGATCGATGGCTGGAACCATTAAGTGGCGTGCCCTCATTTCAATTAACCGCAGAAGAACAAACCTGGCTCAAGCAGCATCCCCGGATCCGGGTAGTTCTGGATCCGGACTGGGCACCGGTGGAATATCGCGACCGCTCGGGACACTATGAAGGCATCTCGCTCGATTATCTTGCCCGGATAGAAGCCATGCTGGGTATCGATATCGTAATCAGCGAAGATCTCGACTGGCAGGAAGGTGTTGAGGCGGTCAAATCCCGAAACTCTGATATGTTCGCGTCGGTGGCACAAACACCCCAGCGCGATGAGTACCTGACCTTCACACGCCCCTATCTGCATATACCAATCCGAATCTTTGCGCGTGACGATGTCCCGTATATTGGCGATCTTGAAAACCTGCGAAACAAAAAAATCGCTGTCGTCGAGGATTACGCTATACATGACTGGTTAAGCACGGATTATCCGCATTTGAACCTGGTGCCGGTAGAAACTCCCCTGGATGGCCTGGCCAGTGTTGCCGATGGAGATATTGATGTATTTATCGGCAATGTAGTGACCACAAATTATTACCTTAAAAAGCATGATTTCATTAATGTCCGCGAAGCGGGAGATACACCCTATTCCAACAGCCAGGCGATGGCAGTGCGCAATGACTGGCCCATTTTCGCTACCATCCTGCAAAAGACCCTGGACGCGATTCCTGAAGAAGAGAAAAAGAACATCTTCAACCGCTGGGTATCGCTCAAATTCGAGCGCACGATCAACTACACGTTGCTATGGTGGGTTCTGTTTATTGCCCTGGTAACGATCATGGTATTCGTGTACTGGAACCGATCACTCGACAAACAGATCGCACACCGGACTCACGACCTGGCAGAAAGTGAAGCACGCTTCAGGAACATTTTTGAGAAAAACTCCTCGGTTATGATCCTGATCGATCCGGGAACCGGAAAAATCGTCCAGGCAAACAACTCGGCGATAGACTATTACGGCTACCCGGAAAAAGAACTTATAGGCATGCCGATATATAATATCAACCGGCTTTCACGGGAGGATATTCAAAAGCAAATCCTCAAGGCGACAAACGAGGAGAAGAATTACTTCACATTCCAGCATCGATTGGCAAGCGGTGAAATACGTGATGTCGAAGTCTATTCTACGCCCATATCGAGCGGAAGCGGTCCGCTACTATTTTCAATTGTCAACGACGTTACCGATCGAAAACGCGCCGAGGAACGCATCGCCATACAGGCCCACTATGACTCATTGACGGGCCTGCCCAATCGGGTGCTTGCTCTCGATCGACTGGCAATGTATCAGCGCGAATCCGATCGAAACCACGAAAAAACCGGTGTCATGTTCCTCGATCTCGATGATTTCAAGAAGATTAACGACACAATGGGGCATGATGTCGGCGATCTTCTGCTGATTGAAGCGGGTGAACGTATCCGCCATACATTACGGGATATCGATACGGTCGGCAGGCTTGGCGGAGACGAATTTATTATTCTGATTGGCCATATTACCGATCAGTCAGCACTGATTCCGATCGCAGAAAAATTGCTGGAAAGATTTCAGGAACCATTTTCAATTCAGAACCGGGAACTTGTTCTGACTGCCAGTATTGGCATATCCGTTTATCCGGACGATGGAAGTGACTCCCAGACATTACTACGCTATGCCGACTCGGCCATGTATTCAGCCAAGGAACAGGGCCGTGCCACGTATACTTTTTTCACCGATGCAATGAACCAGAAAGTCTCCCGGCGATTGAGCCTGGAAGAACAAATGAATGGCGCGCTCGAACGCGGTGAATTCCATCTGCATTACCAGCCCAAGATTGAGATAACCAGCGGTAAAATTCTGGGTGTTGAAGCACTCCTGCGCTGGAATAACCCGGTACATGGTAATGTCTCGCCCGCCGAGTTTATTCCTATCGCCGAGCAAACCGGCTTGATAGTCGCTATCGGCGAATTTGTCATTAAACAGGCATTACAATTCATTACCGACTGTCGCCAGAAGTACGATGCATCATTATCTATTGCTGTTAATCTCTCTCCCCGACAATTTCGTGATCCCGGCCTGATCGAGTTTATCAGTCACTCCATTGACGAGTTCAGGCTCCCCTGGAAGGCACTTGAACTTGAGATCACCGAAGGTGTATTGATGATCGGGCTTGGGTATATCGAAGAGGCCATTGCCACTTTGAACCAGAAGGGAGCCGTTCTGGCAATGGATGACTTTGGCACAGGTTACTCCTCGCTGAGTTATCTGCGCCATTTTCCGTTTGACGTGCTCAAGATTGACCGCAGTTTTGTCAATGGCATTTCGGATAATACCCATGACCTGGAACTGGTCAATGCGACCATCGCCATGGGTCATAACCTGGGCATGGTGGTGGTTGCCGAAGGGGTCGAAACTCATGAGCAACTGGACATCCTCACGCAACACGGCTGTGACGTGGCCCAGGGATACTATTTCAGCAAACCCGTGCCACCCGGAGAGCTGGTGGCCCTGTTAACACGTAAAAGCCAGTAACGCACAACGCCCCCTTCATTCCTCATAAATCATCTTGCGCGTCATTCCCCCGTCGATGACAAAATTCTGCCCGGTGACAAACCCCGCTGCATCGCTGATTAAATAATCGACCATCGAGGCAATGTCAGCGGGACGACCTACACGCCCAACCGGATGCTGATGGTGATCGCGCTCACTCAGTTGTGGCACCTTGTGCCGGGAAGGCGCCTGCCAGTCGCCGGTGGCGATCCAGCCCGGGCTGATGCAGTTAACCCGGATAGCTGGCCCAAGACTCACTGCCAGTGCGTGGGTAAAGGCGACTATCCCGCCTTTGCTGGCAGCATAGGCTTCGGTATGGGGCTCGGACTGAAGGGCCCGGGTCGAAGCGATATTAACGATGCTTCCCCGGGTCTGGCGAAGCGCCGGGATCGTATGCTTGGCGACCAGGAAATAACCGGTCAGGTTCACCTGCAGACGCCGTTCCCACTGATCCAGTTCCAGCTCTTCGATCGGGCCGGTCTCGGGATCGGCAATCGCGGCGTTGTTTACCACCGCATCGATTCGTCCGAACTGATCACCCATTACCGACACGGCTTCGCGTACGGCGGCTTCACTGGTGGTGTCGCAGCGCTGGACAAGCAGCTGACCGGTAAATTGCGCATATTCCTCGCGACAGGCCGCCATGGCTTCGTCATCGATATCAGCGATGGCGACATTACACTTTTGTCTCAGGAAATAGTCGGCCAGCCCCTTGCCGATACCCTGTGCGCCACCGGTGATCAGGATATTCATCGTCATAGTTCGCTTATTTTAAGATTATGATTGTCTCTTACACTGATAAAATCTAATCTAGTGCGACCCGGCTCTGATTGCAATGGCAGTCATTTAATGACGCACCCATTATTGGTCTTAAGGTTAATCGCTTTATGAAACAAATTATGCTTCGCCTGTTCGGGCTCGAACTGCTGTTCGTGCTACTCTGGAACTCGGGTTTTATCGGCGCCGAGTACGGTTTGCCGTTTGCCGGTCCGTGGACCCTGCTGTTCTGGCGTTATCTGATTTTAACCCTGCTGCTCGGGCTTTGGCTCGGTCTGCACCGTCGACTCACCTGGCCGGGCTATTGGACAGCCGGTTATACGGCAACGGTCGGGATACTCGCCCATGGTGTCTGGCTTGCCTGTGTGCTGGTTTCTCTGGATATGGGGGTGCCGGCAGGCATCGTCGCACTGGTCACAGCCCTGCAACCACTGCTGACCGGTGCTCTGTCAGGCCCGGTCCTTGGTGAACGTACCGATGCCTGGCAATGGCTGGGATTGATTCTTGGCTTTTGTGGCGTGCTGGTTGCCGTGGGCGCCCGGATCTCCCAGGACACCAGCATCGGGATGCTGGCCTATCTGATCCCCTTCGGTTCGGTAGTGGCGATCACCGTGGCGAGCCTGCTGCAACGCCGCCGCGAGCAACACACTCTTACGCCCCGTTTGGCCGACGACACCACGCTGTTTTATCAAAGCGCCGCCACGGCGCTGGCCCTGCTGTTACCGGCCTGGTTGATCGAAGACTTTGCCACCGACTGGACCCTGCCGTTTATTGCCACGATGACCTGGTTGATCCTGGTTGTATCGCTGGGCGCCTACTGGAGTATGTGGCGACTGCTGGTCCGCCACGATGCCACCCGCGTGGCCAGCCTGTTCTATCTCAGCCCGCCGGTAACCATGCTGATGGCCTGGGCCTTTTTTGGCGATCAACTGATTCTGACTGATGTAATCGGACTGGCCGTGGCTGCCGTAGGTGTATTGCTGGTTTACCGACTGGGTTTTCGCCGGCCCACGA
>JAXHTI010000169.1:0-4425 GCA_034190045.1 Pseudomonadota bacterium | reverse complement strand
GACGCCACCGGGGCCAGCTATACCGTAACCGGTGGTGTCCACGCCGGCTTCGTGGTGCCACTGATAAGCCGTGCGGTTGTAACCGGCCGCTTTCAGCGAACTGGCAACGTCGGTGGTGACGTTGGTAATGACATCCGAATCCTCACTGGAAGCCATGAAGATTTTGGATTGCGTTTCGACCCAGGCCGCGATTTCCTCGATATCCGCCTTCAGTTTGAATGTGGCGATCAGGCCGTACCAATCATCATCAAAGTCGGTGATGGTGTTCAGCGCCGTGGTAATGTCCGCATCCCCGGCATCTTTGCGCCCGACCTTGATGCGCTCCGGCACCCGGCTTTGACTGAAGATCGCGGCAGCCGCTTTATAGACCTTGTGGGTGGTGGGAAAATCATCGGCCACCGAATCCAGGGTGGTGTACTCGCGCACGCGATCGGCAAAAATACTGGATGCGAATTCATCGAAGATCAGTGGGACACCGAAGCCGGCGCGAGAAATGCGCGTATCCGCTACGTTCACTGTGACATTTACGACATCTGTAATTTCCGTCATGACCTTAACCCTTATTCATTGAGTGTTAAATTACCGTTCTCTGTTGTCGGAACTTCGACCGTCTCAATCCAGTCGCCGCTGCTACCGCCACCATCATCAAATGTTTCACCGGTGTACAGCAAAGTCAAATCAACTTGTGCGCGTCGTTCCCAGCGATCACCGAGTTGTTCATCCAATCGATTGACAGAAGTATGGTCGAGGACCGTGAGATTTGCATCTTTAAATAAATCGCGCACTGCGACTGTATCAAGCGTTAAAAGTAAGTTATTGAGATAGTCCGCCGCTTCCTTTTCACCGACCGCCTGTGCTGGTTCAGAATACATATCCAGTTGCACATTCATCTTGCGAAGACCGGCTGTGTTGCGCTGGATCACCTGGCTGCCAGCATCGTAACTCTGTCGGGCTTCATCGATACCAAAACGCCCACCATCAGAAGTAATTAAAAACGCCGCGTAGGGCCTGGCCGGTCGCGGGGCGTCCTGATTTTTGAAAATAGCTTCATTCACACCGCTGTACGTGGTGATCCAGCTGATCAACGCGCCTTTGATTGCGTCATAGTCTGTCAGTACCGTGATCGCCATCAGTCTGCCACCCTCACCGCTTCGGCCTTAAAGAAATCGCCGCGGTCCTTGAACCGCTGGACCTCGAAGGTCTTGCCGCCATCGACGATCTTGTCGTTTTCCTGCAAGTCAAACAGGGACCAGATATTCACCCACTCCATCGTGTTCTGCCCCTCGGGGACGTTGCGCAGTTCCTTGGGGGACATGGGCTGGATGTGTGCCTGGATCGGGTCGCTGGCCGGTGCAGCGGACGTGCGGTAGCCGTTCGCCGTGGTGGTCGCGCCCGGGCGCAGCCGGGTGACGGACTTAGCCCGCTTCCTGATTACTTTCGTTATCGTCGCCATTGTGCACCACGTAGCGTATTGATCCGCCCAGCAGGCCAGTGTCCACCAGAGGATTGGCGCTGCCCTTGCGCCGGACGGTGGCCGGTGCGTTCGGGGGATCCTTGATTTCCACGATCTTCTGTTTGATATCCCCTTCGATCAGCTGGCCCATCAGGGACAGGGCCTGATACTTCTCGATCCGTCCGTCCACCATCTGGCCGGACAACCGTTCGGCAGCATGGAAATAGTTTTCTTCATTTTCATCGACCGTGGACCGGATATACGGCCTGGCCGGGATGGTGATCTGGTGCGGCTTGGTATGACCCAGCACCATGTACCCTTCACCTTTTTTCAGAAACCGAACCCGCCCGTTTTGCGCGTCATTCTGTGTCCGGTAACCATAGGGCGTACCGCCCGGGTGATCGATCTTGGCCCCGTATTCGTGCGTCGCCGCGATCTTCAAAAGTTCCTCGTCTTCATCCGGCTGTATGCCGATATCCACGAACTTGGCCCGCGCCTGGATCTCGCGCAGCACGTCTTCCATGCCGGTATCGCGATCCTCAAAACTGACGTTGATGCCTTTGATGCTCATAGAACAAAAACCGGGGTAATCACCTTGCGTTGCAGCTCCAGAAACATCAGGCCGTATTGTGTGGAGGCCAGCACGGAAACCTGGTTCAGGTAAGGCAAGGTGTAGGAAACCGAGATATCACCGATGGATTCGGAGGACAGGGGACCCCGGCCACCGGAGTCAGTTGCAGCCAGGCTGAGAATATGCGCGGAAAGGTAGGTTTGCGCGGCTTTTGTCAGGCCGCCGAATTTGGACTCACGAACCATTTGTTCGACGAGCGGGTAAACCACATTGACCAGGATGGGCTCATTATCATCAACGAGTGATTGAATATGATCGTCATCCTGGGCAATGGATTTAATGTCATCGATGGTGGTCAGTACGGCCATTATTCGTTGTCGTTGGAACCACCGGATTCATCAGCCGCTTTGATACCGCTGATCGCCTCGTTGATCGCCTTGACCACGGAGGGGCGGTTATCGCCGGCTTCCTCGGCCTTCAGGTAATTGCCCAGTGCGTCCAGATTCGGCTCGGCGTCGACCAGGGCCTTAGCCTCTTTGGCGCTCATCTTGGTGATATCCAGATCGCCGGAATCCGGGTTCATGACAGTATCGTCCAGCACTTCGACTTCACCATCGTCCACCAGACCTTTAAAGCCGGGCGAACCCGCTTTTTTGTCCATCAGTTTTTCGAGGGCTTTGGCTTCGACGATATTCTTGCCCGGGATCAGCCGGACATTGGTTTTGCGGTCAACGGAAACCGTATGTTGACGCGCACCGTTGTAAATGAGCACAGGCATGTTAATTACCTCTTATGATTGTTTGAATAAAAAGAGCAGCCGGCCAAGGAGGTAACCGGCTGCTTGCTCGCTTAAATGCCGTAGCCGAAGCTGCAAGCCAGGGGATAGCGAACAACCACCCCGGCGTTCTCGGCTTCCACCGGCACAAGGAATTCCAGGTTGCGGGCCTGCGGCGGCAGGTTCTGCATTTCCATCGGGATCCGCGCTTCGAGCACTTCGGGATCCTTCTCATAGACAGCAATCATGTCAGTACCACCGACACCAGCACCCTTCAGTTCAGTAAGCCAGTCGATTTCATTCAGACCAAATGAGTTACCTGGTTTTGTTAAAAACTCAAGGATAGTGGTGTCTGAAAGATCGGAACGGGGAGTTTCAGCGATAATGTCATACTGCTCAATCGGCAGCAGCATGGTATTACCTTCATGAACGCCATTAGTCGTTTGACGTATTCCGGATACTAGTAAACGCACATCCGCAATGATTTCATTCGGTGTTTTGTTCGCCCATGTACGCGATGTGGCACCCGCATTCAACGGCATTTCCTGAACAGGAATATTCGGATTATTCAAAAAACCGAAAATGTTGTAGTTGGCATCACCAGTCCAGGCGATTTCATTCTCTCGCTCCCGAATAGTTCGACGCGCTGAATCAGCCTTTTGCATTTCCAGCGGCACATTGGCGAACTGAGCGTGACGCAGCTCCCGGGTGGAATATCCGAAGGACGTACCCACCGAGTGAACCATTGCTGTATGCCGGCTGGCGTACACATCGGCGCGAGGCAGATCGTCAGACGGGTTGGCAATGATCTTCGCCATACCAGTCTTGGTGTACAGGTAATACGTGATACTTGCGGCACCAGGGCCATCGGCATTTGATACCGGAATATGACGGCGATACTTGAGTTCGCGCAGCTTCTTCTCGTACAGCCGCTGTTCGACGGCCTCAAGCTGGCGTTCGAAAAAGGCCGTTTCCCCGGTATCCAGGCGCATCGGAGTACCATCATCACCGATGAAGACCCCCATTTCCTGTGCCGCGCTCAGGCCATCTTGTACAAAACGTGTTTTCATTGTGATACCCCTTCGGTATTAACCAAGCCTAAAATTGACTGTTGATTACGGCGTGTTGATTTCCAGAAGTGCCAGTTCATCCGCGCCGGTGGTGGTCGTCAGCCAGCGGGCATTTGTGATCTGATCAGCGCGAGCCGTGTCAGCCGAAATACGGAACCGGCCCGGCGCGGTGGTGCCGGCGTTCGCCGTATGCCGCAGATAAACCGGATCATTGACGCTGGTCACCGCTTCTTCAGCCAGTACCCAGACGCGCCCTTTGCGAAGCGTCGAAATCGCTTCATTGGCTTCGTACTGCGCTTCATTGGTGTCATTGCTCTGCGCCTTGTGTTTCATGATGGCGACGCCATCGAACACAAAACCGGTAGCAGACGGCAGCGCCGATTTGTCGGGACCGACAGCAGCCAGGCCGCGGCCGAACGGAATCGCGGCGTCCGCATAGCGAGTCACCAGGTCATGGTGACCGGCATCACCCAGGCATGGACCTGCTTTATTTCTGGATGTACCAGCCACGCTCCCGCACGGCCTTTGCCGGCCTGCTGTGCCGCATGGAGCCGGA
>JAXHTI010000168.1:0-4482 GCA_034190045.1 Pseudomonadota bacterium | reverse complement strand
ATGCGAATCTGTAAGCGACTTCGGGAGGTAACCTGCATACGGATTCCAGACCTGCGTTAGTGTTGCAGCCGATCGGCATCCAGGCGACGGATGCCGAGGACCAGAAAGACGGTGATAAACAGCAGAAAATAGACGATGTCGGCGCTGTTGAAGATACCCTGACTGAGCGATTCAAAATGGCGCAGGATGGACAGATACTCCAGCAGCCCGCTGGTGACACCATCCCCGACCTGATCGCCGGCCCAGTCGATGATCCACAGCAACAACAGGACGCCAAAAGTGCTGATCGCGGCAATCGTCGGCTGCACGGTCAGCGTTGACAGAAACAGGCCAATGGCGGCAAAGCAGGCCACCAGCAAAATCAGCCCCAGCAGCATGGCCAGCAACAGACCGGTATCCAGCGGGCCGCCGAACATCAGCGCCAGTGGCATCAAAGTGATCATCAGGCAGGCGAGCAGTAAAAAGCCGAGCAGGCCGAGGTATTTGCCCAGGATGATCTCGGTCATCGATACCGGGGCGCTGAACAGCAAGGCGATACTGCGATTGCGTCGCTCTTCGCTGATGATGCGCATGGTCAGCAGGGGGACCACCATCATGAAAATAAACGCGGCGCTGCCGTAAACCTGGGCCACGACCAGTTCGGTCGCCCCGGGCGGGGATTCCAGACTCTGCAGTTGCGGCTGCAGGGTGATGAAATCATTCAACGCGGTCAAAAACAGGTAGGCGAGAATGAACTGCATGACCGCCAGAATCGCCCAGGCCAGCGGCGACAGAAACAGCGTGCGCAATTCCCGTTGTGCCAGGGTCAGGACCATCATGCCGCATCCTCCTCCGCCGTGGCCTGCTCGGAGCTGGTGATCTCGACAAAGACCTGCTCCAGCGTCTTGTATTCCGGGCTCAGCTCGAATAAACCCCAGCCGCGGGCAACCGCCTGTTCGGCAATGGCTTCGGCCGGCATCTGTTCACTGGCGTGAAACAGACGGAAACGCTGATTGTCCAGGGGCTGTACGTCAGTGATCGCCGGCAGGGCAGCCAGTTCGGCTTCGGCCGGCGGCTGATGCAGTCCGAGGATCAGGCTGCTCGAGTCCATACGCTGATTGAGACTGTCGATGTTATCGCTGAACACCAGGCGGCCACGATTGATGATCTGGACCCGGTCACAGGTCATCTGTACTTCGGGCAGAATATGGGTGGAGAGAATCACGCCATGATCTTCGCCCAGTTCGCGAATCAGACTTCGTATCTCGCGAATCTGGATCGGATCCAGCCCCACGGTTGGTTCATCCAGCACCACTACCGGCGGGGAATGAATAATCGCCTGGGCGATGCCGACCCGTTGCTGATAGCCCTTGGACAGGTTGTTGATCAGACGTTGACCAACCTGCTCCAGACCGCAACGTTGTTTGGCGCGCTCCACGGCGTGGCCAGCGTTGTTACGCCGTATACGGTTGAGCCGCGCACAAAAATGGAGATATTCGTTAACCGTGAGTTCACGATACAGGGGCGGCTGTTCCGGCAGATAACCGATCAGCGCCTTGGCCTGTTTGGGATTGTCCAGCAAATCGATCCCGTTGATCAGGATGCGGCCACTGCTCGGGGCAAGATTGCCGGTGAGCATCTGCATGGTTGAAGTTTTGCCGGCCCCGTTGGGTCCGAGAAAACCCAGAACCTCGCCGCGTGCCAGTTCAAAGCTGACATCGCTGACAGCGGTCAAACCGGCATAACGCCGGTACAGGTGTTTTACACTGATCAGATTGTCATTCGACATGCGGATAAACGTTAACCGGTATTATTATTCGGTATCGGAACTGGTATCAGAACTGGCCTGAAATTATAAGCTTCTGCGCCGTGCTGACAAGCCCGCATTGTTGCTTTGGGCAAACAATTCACATTTGCTTTGACGGATGTCCGGGCAATTGGTTCAGACGGGTCTCAGATGGTGATGGCCGCTACCGGAAAAGATCAAAGTAAGCGGGTATCGGGAGTTTGCGTTAAAAGCCCGTTGATTGAGCACAATCGCGACGCGGCGTGATTGCGGGGAATGCTACAATGGCGCCCAAACCTGAACGGGGCAGTTTATCCATGAGTGTCATACTCGGCGTCGATACCGGCGGCACTTTTACCGATTTCGTGCTGGTTCGGGATGGCGCCATCAGCACACACAAGGTGTTATCGACACCGACGGCACCGGAGCAGGCGATCCTGCAGGGCGTGCGGGACCTGGGCCTGGACCGGCTGTCGCCCGATACCCTGTTTTACATGGTGCACGGTTCCACCGTGGCAACCAATGCGGTGCTCGAGGGCAAGACGGCGCGCACGGTGTTTATTACCAATCGCGGCCTGGGCGATATGCTCGCCATCGGGCGTCAGATCCGCAGTGAACTGTATAACCTGCAACCGGTCGCTGTCGCACCCCCGGTTCCCCGGGAACAGTGCCTGGAAACCGGCGGCCGGCTGGCGGCCGACGGGTCGGTCATCGAAGCGCTGACCGACACCGATCTGCAGCAGCTACGTGACGCCGTCGAGCGCCTGCAACCGGAAGCAGTGGCGATCAACCTGCTGTTTTCCTATCTCGATGACCGCTTTGAAAAACAGATCGAGGCGGCCCTGCCGCCGGAGCTGTTTATTTCCCGCTCCTCCCGCGTGTTGCCGGAATATAAAGAGTATGAACGCGGCATGACCACCTGGCTCAATGCGGCCGTCGGGCCGCGGGTCCGGGGCTACTTGCAGCGTCTGCAACAGGGGGTCCCGCATGCGTATATTACAGTCATGCAAAGTTCCGGCGGTACCATCGCCGCCGAGCAGGCCGGCGAGGAGGCGGTGCATATGCTGCTCTCCGGCCCCGCCGGGGGGCTGGCGGCGGCACGCTACATGGGAGAGCAGGTGGGACTGTCGCGACTGCTGACTTTCGACATGGGCGGCACCTCGACCGATGTGGCGCTGATCGACGGCGAGCTGCAGCTGACCAGCGAAGGCCGGATTCGCGATTACCCCGTGGCCGTACCGATGGTGGATATGCACACCATTGGCGCCGGGGGTGGCTCTCTGGCCAGCGTCGATGCCGGTGGATTGCTGCAGGTGGGACCCGAATCAGCCGGGGCCGCGCCCGGTCCGGCCTGTTACGGCCAGGGGGGCACCCGTCCCACGGTGACCGATGCCAACCTGGTGCTGGGACGCCTGCGTCCCGGCGCTTTTCTGGGCGGCAACATGTCGCTGGATGTGGCCGCGGCCCGGGCCGCGGTCGGGACGATCGCCGACCCGCTCGGCCTGTCTATCGAAGAGGCGGCGCACGGGATCCTGCGGCTGGCCAATGAACATATGGCCCATGCCCTGCGGGTGATGTCAGTGCAGCGCGGGGTCGATCCGCGTGAACTGGCACTGGTCTCGTTCGGCGGCGCCGGCGGGCTGCATGTCTGTGCCCTGGCCGAGACGCTGGGTATGTCCCGGGCGATCGTGCCGGTCTATGCCGGGGTGTTGTCGGCACTGGGGATGCTGGTGGCGCCGCGTGCCCGCCAGCTGTCGCAGACCCTGGGCCAGTTACTCGACATGCTGGACGATCAGGCCATTGCGGATCAAATGCAGCCGCTGATCGAGGCCGGGCTCACTGCCATGCAGGAAGAAGGGGTGGCACGGGACGAGATCATGCTTCAGCCCAGCCTGGATCTGCGTTACCAGGGCCAGTCCTATTATCTGAATGTGCCCTGGCAGGATCGCCGGCAGGCCACGGCGGATTTTCATCATCTTCATGAACAACGCTACGGGCACCGGCTCGAACTGCCGGTGGAGGTGGTCAACCTGCGGGTTGGCCTGCAGCGTCCGCCGCAGGCCCTGGCCCTGCAGGCCGTGAAGGCTGGCGAGGATGCCGGGCCGGATGAAACGATCCATTTACCCGGTGTGGATCAGCCGGTGGCGGTGTATGCGCGTGAAACCTTGCCCGTCGGACAGACAGTGCGCGGGCCGGCATTGATCACCGAGACCGTCTCGACCACCTACCTGGCCCCGCACTGGCAGGCCGAGGTGCATACCACGGGTAGTCTGCTACTGAGCCGGCTGGCGTGAATCAGACAATCGGCGGTTCGGAATCGGGCGGCGAGTCGGGATTGGTATCGGGCTGATGCTGTTCGGTAAATTCCTCGACCCGCGCGGTGACCGCCTCCAGCTTGCGATAACGGGCGATGTGGAACAATGCATCCCCCTCGTTGGCCAGCGGCAGGTTGGTACGACCGATCACGATGCCGTCGCAAGGAGCGTGGATTTCGATCTCCTTTTCTCCAAACGGGTCGGAGAGGATACCGAGTAACTGCTCTTTTTCGACGCTGCCGCCCAGCGGCACGATCGCGCGCAGAATCCCGCCGGCCGGCGCCCGCACCCAGCTGCTGGCGCGGGCGTACAGGGGCTTGTGTTCGCGTTTGGCCTTGCGTCGGGAGGCGGGCAACATCTGCAGATGGCGCATCACATTCACGATGCCCTTGAGGCCGGCAC
>JAXHTI010000167.1:0-4496 GCA_034190045.1 Pseudomonadota bacterium | reverse complement strand
ATCACCTGGCCCAGGAAGTCATCGACAACAGTGTCGACGAGGCTATTGCCGGTCACGCGAAACGGCTCGATGTCGTGCTGTTCAAGGACGGTTCCCTGCAGGTCAGTGATGACGGGCGGGGTATGCCGGTGGATTTGCACCCCGAAGAGAAAGTGCCGGGGGTCGAAGTCATCCTGACGCGGTTACATGCCGGTGGCAAGTTCTCCAGCAAGAACTACCAGTTTTCCGGTGGCCTGCATGGCGTCGGGGTGTCGGTGGTCAATGCCCTGTCCAAACACCTCGAAGTCTGGATCAAGCGCGATGGCAAGGAATACAACATTGCCTTTGCCAATGGCGATAAAAAATCGAACCTGGAAGAGATCGGCTCCGTGGGCAAACGCAACAGCGGTACCACCCTGCGATTCTGGCCCGATCCCAAGTTTTTCGATTCCCCGAAATTCTCGGTACCTCGGCTCAAACATGTGTTACGCGCCAAGGCCGTATTGTGTCCCGGCCTGCTCGTTACCTTCCGCGATGAAGCCGGAAAGGAAGAGATCGAATGGTGCTATGAAGATGGTCTGCGCGATTATCTCAAGGGAGAGCTGGGTGGTGTTGAATTGCTGCCGGCGGATATTTTCGTTGGCAGTTTCAGTGGCAACCTGGAAGCGGTGGACTGGGCGCTGGCCTGGGTCCCTGACGGTTCGATCAATGTCAGTGAAAGTTACGTTAACCTGATCCCTACCGCACAGGGTGGCACGCATGTGAACGGCTTGCGTACCGGTCTGACCGAAGCGGTGCGCGAGTTTTGTGAATTTCGCAATCTGCTGCCGCGCGGAGTCAAACTGGCGCCGGAAGATATCTGGGAAAAACTCAGTTACATTCTTTCAGTCAAACTCGAGGATCCCCAGTTTTCCGGCCAGACCAAGGAGCGTCTCTCTTCACGGGAATCGGCGCCGTTTGTCTCCGGAGTGGTCAAGGATGCGTTCGGTTTATGGCTGAACCAGCACAGTGACCTGGGTGAACAGATCGCCGAGCTGGCCATCAACAATGCGCAGAGCCGGTTGCGTGCCGGTCGCAAGGTGGTGCGCAAGAAAGTGACCCAGGGGCCGGCATTGCCCGGTAAACTGGCCGACTGTTCCGCGCAGGATTCAAATCGCACCGAGCTGTTTCTGGTCGAGGGGGACTCGGCCGGAGGCTCGGCCAAACAGGGCCGCGATCGCGAATTCCAGGCGATCATGCCGTTGCGTGGCAAGATCCTGAATACCTGGGAAGTGGAGCCGGCCGAGGTACTCGGTTCCCAGGAAGTGCACGATATCTCTGTCGCCCTCGGTGTCGACCCCGGCTCCGAGGATCTTTCCAATCTGCGTTATGGCAAGGTGATCGTGCTTGCCGATGCCGACTCGGACGGTGCTCACATCGCCACACTGCTGACCGCACTGTTCCTGCGCCATTTCAAGCCGTTGGTGGACGCCGGGCATGTTTATATCGCCATGCCACCGCTGTACCGGATAGATGTTGGCAAGGAAACCTATTATGCGCTGGATGACGCCGAACGCCAGGGTACCCTGGATCGTATCGCAGCGGAAAAAATCAAAGGCAAGGTACAGGTTACCCGCTTCAAGGGCCTGGGTGAGATGAACCCCCTGCAATTACGAGAGACGACCATGGATCCCGATACCCGGCGTCTGGCCAGGCTGGTGACAAAAAGCGGTGATGGCACCCAGCAGATGATGGATATGCTGCTGGCCAAGAAACGGGCAAGCGATCGTCGTGCCTGGCTGGAGAAAAAAGGCGACCTGGCGGATATCGAGGTCTGAACTCGACAGGATAAAACCCAACGCAGAGGGCGCAAAGAAGAATTTGATTTGTATTTTATCCGCAAATGCACGCCAATGATTTTGCAATGAACGACTTGTTATTTATTCGCGTGTATTCGCGTTCATTTGCGGACTCACATTATTTAAGCCAAATCAGTACAGACTATGAGCAATCAATTCGAAGAAAATATTGAACTGCTGCCGTTGAAGGATTTTACCGAGCGGGCGTACCTCGATTACTCGATGTACGTGATCATGGATCGGGCACTGCCCCATGTGGGTGACGGGCTCAAGCCGGTGCAGCGGCGTATTGTGTATGCCATGTCCGATCTCGGACTCAAGGCGGGCTCCAAGTTCAAAAAATCGGCTCGTACAGTGGGTGATGTCCTGGGTAAGTTCCATCCCCATGGCGATAGTGCCTGCTATGAAGCCATGGTACTCATGGCGCAGCCGTTTTCCTATCGTTATCCGCTGCTGGAAGGGCAGGGCAACTGGGGTTCGCCGGATGATCCCAAGTCCTTCGCTGCCATGCGTTATACCGAGGCCCGTCTGTCCCGCTACGCGGATCTGTTGTTGTCCGAGCTGGGGCAGGGAACGGCCGACTGGGTGCCCAATTTTGACGGGACGATGAATGAGCCGGACGTGCTGCCCTCCCGTGTACCGCATGTACTGATGAACGGGACGACCGGCATTGCCGTGGGCATGAGTACCGATATTCCGCCGCACAATCTGACCGAATTGCTCAACGCATCGGTCCACCTGCTGGAAAATCCCAAGACCACGATCAAGGAGCTGTGCAAGCATCTGCCCGGACCGGATTATCCCACGGACGCGGAGATTATTACCCCGAAGGCCGACCTGGCCAAAATGTATGAAACCGGCCACGGTTCGATCCGCATGCGGGCGCGTTACGAGCGGGAGAAGGATGACATCATCATTACCGCGCTACCGCACCAGACCTCGCCGGCGAAAATACTGGAACAGATTGCCGCCCAGATGCAGGCCAAAAAACTGCCCATGGTCGTGGACCTGCGTGATGAGTCGGATCACGAACACCCGACGCGTCTGGTGATTGTGCCGCGCTCCAACCGGGTGGATATCGATGAAGTGATGACGCATTTGTTTGCGACCACCGATCTGGAGCGGACTTACCGGGTTAACATGAATGTGATTGGCCTCAATGGCCGACCTGGCGTACGTCATCTGAAAGACCTGCTCAATGACTGGCTGACCTTCCGTATCGATACTGTGCGCCGGCGCCTGGAATATCGGCTGGACAAGGTCAGTAAGCGATTGCACATCCTCGATGGTTTGATGATCGCTTATCTCAATATTGATGAGGTAATCAAGATCATCCGCGAGAATGATAAACCCAAACCGGTGCTGATGAAGCGCTTCAAATTGTCGGACGAACAGGCCGAAGCGATTCTCGAGCTCAAATTGCGGCATCTTGCCAAGCTCGAAGAAATGAGTATCCGCACCGAACAAAAAGAACTCAAAGAAGAACAGGCTGAATTGCAGAAAATCCTGGGCTCAAAGCAACGCCTGAAGACACTGGTAAAAAAAGAGCTCAAAGAAGTCGCCAAGGAATACGGCGATGAGCGACGCTCGCCGATCGTGACTCGTGAAGCGGCCCAGGCACTGGATGTGACCGAACTGGTCAGCGCGGACCCGGTGACAATCGTCCTGTCGGAAAAAGGCTGGATTCGTACTGCCAAAGGTCACGAGATGGATCCGACCGAACTTAACTACAAGTCCGGTGATGCCTATTTGAACAGCGCACGTGGCAAGTCCAATCAACTGGCCGTGGTGATCGATTCTACCGGGCGTACCTACGCCTTGCCCGCGCATACCCTGCCGTCGGCAAGAGGCCAGGGTGAGCCGTTGACCGGGCGACTGAGTCCGCCGTCCGGTGCCATCTTCTGTGGCGTGGTGACCGGCAGTCCCGAGCAACTGGTATTGCTGGCGACCAGCCACGGTTACGGATTGGTTGCGAAGCTGGAAGACATGATCACCCGCAACAAGAAAGGCAAGGCCATGCTGAAAGTTCCCGAAGGGGCAAAGGTCCTGCCGCCGGTGCCGGTCACGGATATGGAGACCTACTGGGTGGCAATGGTCTCAAACGAAGGCAAGCTACTGATCCACCATGTGGCCGAATTACCGGTGCTGCCCAAGGGCAAGGGTGTCAAAATAATGAATATCCCCCCGGCCAGGGCAAAAAGTGGCCAGGAGTATGCCACGGCCGTGACGGTGCTGGAGGAACAGGACAGCCTCAAGATCTACTCGGGGAAACGGCACAAGGTCCTCAAACCGGAAGAAATGGAACCCTACGAAGGCGAACGCGCCCAGCGGGGAATCAAGTTGCCACAGGGGTTCCGTAGCGTGACGCGCATGGAGCCGGTCGAAGAGTAAGGCTCATGTCAGTATTGCAAATGGCCGGACGGTTTGGCCTTTGTCGCTCCTGCTGCCAGCATGAAGTTTCACTGGCGGAGAAAATCTCAGTTCTGCAGGGCCGGCGGGCTTACCACACTGCCATTCTGCTGCAGGCGCTGCAGTTTTTCGAGGACCCGCCGGGCACGTTCGATGTGGGCTTCCAGTTGCTGGTTGCCCGGGTCGATGCTGTGCAGTGATTCCCAGACCTGCAGTGCCTGCTGTATTTTCCCCTGACTGTACAGGCGCCGCGCCGACTCCATGCGCTGA
>JAXHTI010000166.1:0-4516 GCA_034190045.1 Pseudomonadota bacterium | reverse complement strand
CTGTCCGAACAACAGCTCGCCAGTGCCGAAACGCCGCGCGATCTGCTACGCGCCATTGCCAGCGCCGCGCCGCAACAAGCCGGACAACACGAACACGCGCAGCCGGCCGCCCCCGACAACACCACGGAAGCCAGGGCCGCGCCCCACGATGCCACGACCCTGCTCGAGGTGCTCGACTGGCATGCCGAGGCGCAACCCGAACGGGTACAGCTCTACCTGTACGATGAAGACGAGGAACCGCAACCGGTCAGTTACCGGGCCCTGCGCGAGGGCGCCCAGGCCATCGCTGCCGGGCTGTTGGCACGTGAGGTGAAACCCGGCCAGACCGTGGCCATCATGCTCCCCACCGGCCAGGAGTATTTGTGGAGTTTTCTCGGCATTTTGTATGCCGGTGCGATACCGGTGCCTATTTATCCCCCGGCGCGCCCCTCACAACTGGAGGATCATCTGCAACGCCATGCCGGTATCCTGGCCAATGCCACGACAGTATTGCTGATCACGGTAAGCGAAGCCCGCTCGCTGGCACGCCTGCTCAAGTCACAGGTGCAGACCCTGGAGACGATCGTCACCCCGGACGATCTGCACAGCGCACCGGCCGACGTATTGCCGCCGGTCACGTCGCAGGACATTGCATTTTTACAATACACCTCAGGAAGCACCGGCCAACCCAAAGGGGTCGTACTCACTCACGCGGATTTGCTGGCCAACATCCGCGCGATGGGCCGCACCATGCGCGTGGACTCCACCGATGTGTTCGTCAGCTGGCTACCGCTTTATCACGACATGGGGCTGATCGGCGCCTGGCTCGGCAGTCTTTATTATGCGATGACCCTGGTGCTGATGTCGCCGCTGGCATTCCTCAACCGCCCGCAACGCTGGTTGTGGGCCGTGCACCGCCATCGCGGCACGCTCAGTGCCGGACCCAATTTTGCCTACGAACTGTGCCTGACCCGCATCCCCGATGAAGCCCTCGACGGCCTGGACCTGAGCTCCCTGCGCCTGCTGTTCAGCGGTGCCGAACCGGTCAGCCCCCGGACCGTCAGACGTTTCAACCAGCGCTTCGGGCCATATGGTTTACACCCGACGGCGCAGGCACCGGTTTATGGACTGGCCGAGGCGGCAGTCGGCCTGGCGTTTCCACCGCTGGGGCGTGGCCCGCGGATCGATCGCATCGCGCGCGACATTTTTATGCAAGAAGACCGCGCACAACCCGCCGCCGAGGATGATCCCGACGCCCTGGAATATGTCGCCTGCGGCCAGCCACTGCCGGGTTATGAACTGCGCGTGGTCGACGATAGCAGTCGCGAGTTGCCCGATCGGCAGCAGGGTCGCCTGCAGTTTCGCGGGCCTTCCGCGACCAGTGGGTACTACCGCAACCCCGAAGCCACCCGCGCCCTGTTCGATGACGGCTGGCTGGAGACCGGCGACCTGGCCTATATCGCCGACGGCGATGTGTACCTGACCAGTCGCATCAAGGACGTCATCATCCGCAGCGGGCGTAATATTTATCCTTACGAAGCGGAACACGCCATCGGCGAGCTCGAAGGCGTACGCAAAGGCTGCGTGGCGATCTTCGGCAGCACGGATCCGGACTCCGGCACCGAACGGCTGGTGGTGATGGCCGAAACCCGGCTGACCGAGCGCGACGCGCGCGCCGACCTGCAAACCCGCATTCGCCACACCAGCCACGATCTGCTCGGCACGCCGCCGGACAAAGTGGTACTGGCACCGCCGCGCACCATTCTCAAAACCTCCAGCGGTAAAATCCGTCGCCCCGCCACCCGCGAGCTGTACGAACAGGGCCGGGTCGGTAACAAACCCCGCCCGGTCTGGTGGCAGATCACCCGCCTGATCAGCGCCAGCTTGTTGCCCGAAGCCCGCCGGCTCTGGCGCGGCCTGCGCAACCTCGGCTATGCCACCTATGTGCAACTGCTATTCTGGACGCTGGCGCCCCCGGTCTGGACGCTGGTGGTGGTGGTGCCGCGCGAATCATGGCGCTGGGCCGTGATGCGGCGCGGCGCGCGCCTGCTGTTGCGCCTGGCCGGCGTGCCCCTGCAGGTACGCGGTAGCGAGCACCTGCCAGAGGCTGGTGCCTGTGTCATGGTCGCCAATCATGCGAGCTACCTGGACGGGGTGGTGCTGGTCGCGGCGCTGGAGCGGCCATTCAGTTTCGTTGCCAAAGGCGAACTGCAGTCGCAATGGCTGGCCGGCCTGTTTCTCAAACGCATCGGGACCCGCTTTGTCGAACGCTTTGACAAGCAAAAAGGCGTCATCGACGCCCGGCGGATTACCGAGCTGGCCCGACGCGGGCGCAGCGTGCTGTTCTTCCCCGAAGGCACGCTGCGACGCATGCCGGGATTAATGGCTTTTCACATGGGAGCCTTCGCCGCCGCGGCGGAAGCCGACATCCCGGTATTACCGATCACCCTGCGCGGCACCCGCTCGGTCCTGCGCGGCGACACCTGGTTCCCGCGCCACGGCGCGCTGAGCGTCTTGATTGGCGAACCCATCACCCCGGATGGCAATGATTGGGCCGCGGCCCTGCGCCTGCGAAATGCCGCACGCAGCCGGATACTCAAACAGCTCGGCGAACCGGATCTGTCGGGGGATATGTCCTGAATCGCGAACCGGGAGCCCCCGATAAATCGGGTACGTTAACCCAGCACAGGCTCACTCCGGTACTTCCTGCCTTTAAGGGTTTAAAGCGGTTTCCGTTTGATCACCCAGTATCCGGCGAATAGTGCCAATATCATGGCCGCGATACCAATCAGGGTTAAGGGATTATAATCTTTGGGCTCCATGATAATAATCTTTCGACCTATGGCAATCAGGGAAACCGAAATAATCACATCAAGATCAACACGCCCTTCGTTATAATATTTTTTCATTGTTTCTAATAGCTCAATACCAATCAACACCAACAGAAACAACCCGAACAGTTCCAGTAATTCGTGGATTTCAAGAATAAAAATCGGCGGCTTTCTAATATCGTTGACCAGCACCCAGACAAGCTCTACGACAGAAAGAAATATCACTAATGCCAGCATCAAGATCAATGAAGCCACCACCATACGTTCAAACTTATGTAAATACTTAATCATTACGAACTACTCTCCGAAAAATAAGTCGATAACATACGCCAGCGAAAAAAGAACCTTATAAAACTTTAAAAATAGCGATAAAACAGACGCTTAATTTTCCACGCCCCCTTTTTTCATCTGTATCAGATTACTGATAAAAGCCAGGACACAGGCAGGCTAACCGTTACTCAAATCACTAAGCGAAACAATATCCTCAAGCGGCATGGAATGAGAAATGCTATGACCTTGCGCATAATCAACCCCAAGCTCCCGGACTTTCTTCAGGATTTCAGGAGAGGCGACAAATTCGGCAATTGTTTTCACGCCAATCACATGGGCGATATTCACAATAGATTCGATCATTGCGACATTTACCGAGTCATTAAAAACATCCTTGACAAACGTTCCATCGATTTTAATAAAGTCGACTAACATCTGCCTCAAATAACCAAAAGAACACAACCCGGACCCAAAGTCATCCAGTGAAAACAGGCATCCATGGGATTTTATCGCCTTGATAAAAGTCAGAGCAGCAGTAAGATTGGAGATCGCCGTGGTCTCGGTAATCTCAAAACAGATATTGGCGGGAGGAATTTTTGATATAGCCAGCTCATCCAGCACATAATCCAGAAAACTGGATTCACTCAGAGACTGCGCGGAAATATTGATACTAATCCAGACATCATCAGTAATCACGGCGTGTGACGACTGCAGCACGGAATGGACCACCCAGCGATCGATACGCGACATCAGGCAATAACGCTCCGCAGCGGGAATAAATGCACCGGGCAAAATCCATGACTTGTCATCATCCTGCATACGCAGCAGTATTTCATAATGAACGGACTCATCCGTTCCGGACAGCGAAATTATAGGATGATAGTGCAAGACAAACATTCCGTGATCGATGGCATGATTCATTTTATGTACCATTGCCATTTCCATGCTTTGCCTGGCAGAAAGATTGTCATCAGGCCGATACACATGAATGCGGTTTCGACCCTGTTCTTTGGAAATATAACACGCCGAATCGACGGCACTGAGCAGATCCTGCACACTCCCGCTATCCGGCCTGATACTGACCAGACCGAAACTCGCACTGACCGGATAGGCCTTGTCTTTCCAGGAAAAACGGATTGAGTTTATACTGGAGCAGATCTCCTCAACCAGGTTTAATGCGGCATTTTCATCAGCATCCATGATAATAAAGGCAAACTCATCGCCCCCGATCCGACTAATGAAGTCAGTGTCCCGCAAACGACTTCTCAGAACATTGGCGACCTGTTTTATCAACTCATCCCCTGCAATGTGCCCCGAAGTGTCATTAATCACCTTGAACTGGTCGAGATCGAGATAACATAGACAGGCCTGAAGGTCCTTGTTACGGCGGATATGTGCCAGCGTCCTGGATAACGCATCTTCCAACTCGCTTCTAT
>JAXHTI010000165.1:0-4520 GCA_034190045.1 Pseudomonadota bacterium | reverse complement strand
GCAATCTCGAGGAATTTCTGCTCCACGGTATCCAGTATGTCTTTATCCCCGAGCGCGGAGAAATGAACCGGGGGATGCCAACTGCGCACGCAGCCGAGCCAATGGCGACATACAGGGTGACGGATAATGAGCCGCCGCCGGTATGGCCCGAGTCCGACGGCGAACTGCGCGGGGAGTCGTTTTTGCCTTTGTATAAATCCGCACCGAAAGCCGCGCGTAATGATCCCCGGCTTTATGAATTATTGGCGCTGGTCGATGCCATTCGCGGTGGTCGCGCCAGGGAGCGGGAGATCGCGAAAAAGGAATTGAAAAAGCAGCTTGCAAAGGCAAGACACAAAATGGAGCGCGGCATGGTTGCGCATGAAACGATATCGGCTACCGGGGTTTTGGATTATTCACAGGAAGACCTGCTGCAACTGGTCAAGCGCTATCACATTCGGCATTTGAGTTTGTTCGGTTCGGCGGCCCGGGGCGAACTGGGTCCTGAGAGTGATATTGATCTGCTTGTGGAGTTCGAAGAAGGCAAAGAGCCTTCACTCGGTGGCATGGTCGAGATCCAGGATGCCTTCGAAGCGCTGTTTGGCCGTCAGGTTGATGTGGCCACGCCCACTATTTTGAACAATCCCTATCGCCGGCGTGCAATCGAGAAAGACCTGAAGGAATTGTATGCAGCCTGAGGAGAGGGATGCGGCGCATCTGTGGGATATGCTCCAGGCTGCCAGAGAAGTTGAGGCGATGATGGCGGATCATACCCTGGAGAGTTTTCTTGATAACCGGATGCTGTTACGCGCCATTGAACGAGGCGTGGAAATAATCGGTGAAGCGGCCAGACGGGTGTCAGTAACATTTACCGAGACGCATCCGGAGATTCCCTGGCGGAAAATTATCGGTCAACGCAATATCCTGGCGCATGAATACGGCCAGATCGATCATGTCCTGTTGTATAAAACCGTTAAGCAAGATGTTCCGGTATTAATTACGCAGATTGAGCGTTTATTGCCACCATTGGAAGAGCATTCATAGGTGCGTGATCGAGTTTGGCCCGCATCGATAGCACGGGCCTGCCTGAAATTGCTATCATAGCGCCCTTTGATTACCCCAATTATCTCCCGATAACCCCTGATGAAAGCCCCGCCGGAATCGAATCCCGAATCGTTATCTGACCTGATCGCCAGTTGCATGCTGCGCGATCAGTTCCGTTTTCGGCGGCGGTTGAAGAAACTCCGGCAACTAAAGCGTAAAGACGACGCTGACTCCCAATGGCAGAAACTGGCCGCGGATATTCAAGGCTCGGCATCGTTGCGCGCACAACGACTGGTCAACCTGCCGAAGCCGACTTACCCGGAAAACCTGCCGGTCAGCGAGCGCCGCGAGGATATCCGCGAGGCGATCGAGCAGCACCAAGTGGTGATCGTGGCCGGGGAGACGGGCTCGGGTAAGACGACCCAGTTACCCAAGATCTGCATGGAACTGGGGCGGGGCGTGGCCGGGATGATTGGTCACACCCAGCCGCGACGCCTGGCGGCGCGCAGCATTGCCAGCCGGGTGGCCGAGGAGCTGCAGAGTGAGCTTGGCGAGACGGTGGGGTACAAGGTGCGGTTCAAGGACCGGGTGGGTCCGAATACGTACCTGAAGCTGATGACCGATGGGATCCTGCTGGCCGAGATCCAGGGCGATCGGTTTTTAAATGATTATGACACCCTGATCATCGACGAGGCCCACGAGCGCAGCCTGAACATCGATTTCCTGCTGGGCTATCTTAAACAGCTGTTAGCGAAGCGGCCGGACCTGAAGGTGATCATCACCTCGGCGACCATCGATACCGAACGCTTTTCCCGCCATTTTGACAATGCCCCCATCATCGAGGTCTCGGGTCGTACCTACCCGGTCGAGGTGCGGTATCGGCCGTTGCTGGATAGTGAAAGTGCTTCAGGCGATGACGACAGCGAGGCGACCACCCGGGACATGCAACAGGCCGTGCTGGAGGCGGTGGATGAGCTGGCACAAATCGATGTTTCCCAGGGCAAAAGCCAGGGGCATATCCTGATCTTCTTCAGTGGCGAGCGGGAGATCCGCCAGGCGGCCGAAGCGCTGCGCAAGCACCATCCGCCGCAGACCGAGATCCTACCCCTGTATGCCCGATTAAGTGGCGCGGAACAGAACCGGGTGTTCAGCCCGGCGAAGCACCGGCGCATCGTGCTGGCGACCAATGTCGCCGAGACCTCGTTGACGGTGCCTGGCATCCATTACGTGATCGACACCGGCACGGTGCGGATCAGCCGTTACAGTTATCGCAGCAAGATCCAGCGCCTGCCCGTGGAGCCGGTGTCCCAGTCCAGCGCCAACCAGCGCAAGGGCCGTTGTGGCCGGATTACCGAGGGCGTGTGTATCCGCCTGTACTCGGAGGAGGACTTCAACGCGCGGCCCGAGTTTACCGACCCGGAGATCAGGCGCACCAACCTGGCGGCGGTCATCCTGCAAATGGAGGCCCTGCGGCTGGGGCATATCGAAGACTTCCCCTTTATCGAGCCGCCGGACGCCCGCTACATCAAGGACGGTTACAAGCTGCTGTACGAGCTGGGCGCGGTGGACGAACAGCAGCGGGTCACGAAGCTGGGCCGGGAACTGTCCCGCTTGCCGGTGGACCCGAAGATCGGTCGCATGTTGATCGCCGCAAGGCATTTCAGCTGCCTGCAGGAGCTGCTGATCATCGGCAGTGCCCTGAGCGTGCAGGACCCGCGGGAACGCCCGGCCGACAAGCAGCAACAGGCCGACGAGAAACACCGGCTGATTTATTTCCCGCCGGAAGACCAGGAAGCGGATAACCCGGGTAAGGCAAACAAGGGCCAACAGAAAAAAGACAGGCCAAAGTCCGACTTCCTGTTTTATCTGAACCTGTGGCACCTGTACGAGGAGAAGCGCAAGCACCTCAGCCAGAACAAGCTGCGCAAGTTCTGCAAGCAGCACTTTCTCTCCTACAACCGCATGCAGGAGTGGCGGGATATTTACCAGCAGATCTATACACTATTTAAAGAGCAGGGCTCCCGGCTCAATACCACGCCGGCCGGCTATGACGATATTCACCGTGCCTTGCTGTCGGGCCTGCTGGGCAATATCGGTAACAAGGCCATCGAGTCCAACGAGTTTCATGGCGCGCGCAATATCCGCTTTCATATTCACCCGGGTTCGTGGCAGGCCAAAAAGCCCCCCAGGTGGATCATGTGTGCCGAGCTGGTGGAAACCACCCGCCTGTACGGGCGCATGGTGGCGCGGATCGAGCCGGAGTGGGTGGAAGAACTCGCGGCCCATCTGCTCAAGCGCAGCTATTCGGAACCCCACTGGCAGAAAAAGCCGGCCCAGGTCGGCGCCTTCGAGCGAACTACGTTATATGGCATTACCATCTGCCCGAAACGGCGGATTAACTATGGCCCCATCGACCCGGTGCTGGCGCGGGAGATCTTCATCCGCGAGGCCCTGGTGCAGGGGGACTATGACACCCGGGCGTCATTCTTTAAATATAACCAGTCGGTGATCGAGGAGATCGAATCACTTGAAGCCCGCGGTCGGCGCCGGGATATCCTGGTGGATGAGCAGGCGCTGTTCGAGTTTTACGATGAGCGCATTCCCGAGGGGATTTACAGCGGCAAGGCCTTTGAAAAATGGCTCAGGACCGTGCAGCAGACCAACCCCGAAATATTGTATTTGCAGAAAGAATCGTTGATGCGCCACGAGGCGGAACATATCAACGAGGAACAGTTCCCCGGCAGCATGGAAGTCGACGGGGTTACGCTGGATCTGGATTACCACTTTGAACCGGGCCATGCCGAGGACGGGGTGACGGTGATCGTGCCGCTGGCCATCCTGGGCCAGTTACGCGAAGCGTCGTTCGATTACCTGGTGCCCGGCCTGTTGCGTGACAAGGTGATCGCGCTGATCAAGTGTCTGCCCAAGGCGCTGCGCAAACAGTTCGTGCCGGTGCCGAACTATGCCGATGATTTTCTGGCATCAAATTATGACCGCCACCGGCCGTTGCTCGACAACCTGGCGGCACATATGCAAAAGATCAGCGGTGCTGCGATAGAGAGTGATGTCTGGCAACTGGATAACCTGCCGGAGTTCTATCACATGAACTTTCGCGTGATCGATCAGGACAACCAGGTGCTGGGTGTCGGCCGTGACCTGGGGCAGTTGCAGCAGGAGCTGTCGACCCTGAGCGAAGGCGTGCTGGCCGAGCTGCCGACATCCGATGTTGAGAAGTCGAATATTACGCAGTGGGACTTCGGCGATCTGCCGGAGGTCGTGGAGCTGGAGCAACACGGCCTGACCATCCGCGCCACTCCGGCGCTGGTGGATGACAGCCTGGATAGTAACGGCGATAGCGAAAGTGTGTCGGTGCGCCTGTTCAATGACCCGGAACAGGCGGCAGCCGAACAGCGGTTGGGTCTGCGCCGGCTGTTCCGGCTGGTGGCCCGCAAGGAGATGAAATACCTGCGCAAGAACCTGCGCCACATCGATAAGAT
>JAXHTI010000164.1:2491-4551 GCA_034190045.1 Pseudomonadota bacterium | reverse complement strand
GTGGGAGTATTTCTACTCTCAGAAATAGACTATTACGTTTTAACGGGAAAGCTCTACGAATTATTAGCGCCGTTAATAAACGGAGAGAGAACACCAGAAGAACTGATAGAATTAACAGAAGATGCCTCTTTGGCCTCACGCACCTTGCGATTGAAACCGGCAATGTTGCGCACCTTGAGTGCCGACATCAGCCGGTAACGTTGATCCATTTCCGCCACGCACCAGCGCAGCGCATTGGCGGCGTCTTTCATGTCGGTGACCACCGGCGCCAGCAGATGGGGAATGCCGTCGTAAATCGACAGCTCCAACATCTTCGGATCGATCAGGATCAGGCGCACATCCCTGGGGCTGGCGTTATACAGCAGGCTCAGGATCATCGCATTGAGCGCCACCGATTT
Source organism: Pseudomonadota bacterium (assembly GCA_034190045.1). Classification (GTDB taxonomy): domain Bacteria; phylum Pseudomonadota; class Gammaproteobacteria; order UBA6429; family Thiohalophilaceae; genus Thiohalophilus. The sequence goes on along the minus strand of JAXHTI010000164.1, from coordinate 4,153 downwards.
GCCGGCGCCGGTGGTGCCGGCCACCAGCAGATGGGGCATGCGAGCCAGATCGGCGACTGTGGGGTTACCACTGATATCCTTGCCCAGCGCCAGGGTCAGCGGCGATTTGGCGTCGGCAAATTCGGGTGCCTTCAGGGTGTCGCTGAGGCGCACCACTTCACGCTGCTGATTGGGAATTTCCAGGCCGACGGTGGTCTTGCCCGGAATCACCTCCACGACCCGCACGCTGACCGCCGACAGGGCACGGGCCAGGTCCTTGGCCAGGTTGGTGATCTGGTTGACCTTCACCCCGGCCGCCGGCTGCAGCTCGAAGCGGGTAATAACCGGGCCGGGATGGACAGCCACCACCTCGCCCTCGATGCCGAAATCCTGCAGCTTCAACTCCACCTGGCGACCCATGGCCTGCAGGGCCTCCTCGGAAATCTCGTTGCGATCGCCGGGCTGGGTGTCATCCAGCAGCGACAGTGGGGGCAACGCGCCCGCCTCGGTATCGGTAAACAGGGGCACCTGGCGCTCGCGCTCGACCCGCTTGCTGGGCGTGGCGGGTTTTTCCTCGCGCTGGATCACCGGCGGCGTGCGTTTGGCCTCCTTCACCTTCTGTTTTTCGACCTTGGCGGTGTACTGCTGCTGATGCTGTTTGCGTGCCCGGCGCTCCTGGAACCAGCCCAGCACCCGGGTCAGCGACGCGCGCAGCGCATACAGCAGGCGCAGCGTCAGCGCGCCCAGGCTGTCCATCAGCCATAACCAGGAAAGGTGGGTAAACAGGGTCACGCCGCTCAAAAACAGCGCCAGCAGCAGCAGCGTGGCGCCCAGAAAGCTGAATGCGCCGGCCATTTGGGTGGCCACATAATCACCCAGGATACCCCCGGCATTGACCGGCAGCGGACTGACCCCGCCCACATCGTGCAGGCTGGCCAGGCCACAGCCGGCCAGCAGGGTCAGAATAAAGCCGCTTACCCGCAGGCCGAAGCCGCGAATATCGAAAGGATGGACATTGCGCCGATCGCGGTACAGTCGCCAGCCGGCATAGGCGACCATGATCGGAAACAGGTAGGCCAGATAACCGAACAGGCTCAAAAAGACGTCGGCCAGCCAGGCACCGGTCGGCCCGCCCAGGTTGAAGATGCGTGGCTGCGCCCCGCCACTGTGGGACCAGCCCGGATCCGCCGGATGGTAGCTGGAGAGCGCCAGCAGAAAATAGAGCGCGGTAAAACCGAACACATACAGTGCCCCTTCTTTCAGCGCCCGTTGCAGGTGGCTGGCCAGGGGCGGACTCTTGGCGTCGGTGGCTGTCTTCTTGGCCTGGGGCAAAAGTTTATCTTCTTTATGAGAAAAGTAATATAACTTACTAAATTATAAGAATAATCGCAATATATTTGCTGTTATTGCAAGGCAGCCAGGACCACCTTGCCGGCCCGGATATTGAGCCCCGCGGCAAGCTCCGGCCGGCTCTCCCAGCCCGGCTCGGCCAGACGCAGGATATAGGGAACCAGGGCGGCAGACAACGCCTGGGAGGCCGTTCTGGGGACGGCGCCGGGCATGTTGGTGACCCCGTAATGCAGCACGCCTTCCCAGAGGAATGTCGGCTCGGCGTAACTGGTCGGGCGGGTGGTTTCGATGCAGCCCCCCTGGTCGACCGAAATATCGATAATCACGCTGCCT
>JAXHTI010000164.1:0-2391 GCA_034190045.1 Pseudomonadota bacterium | reverse complement strand
AAAACCTGGTGGCCATGGCGAACCAGTTCATCGACCGCATCCGGGATCAGCGCGACCCGCCCTTCCTGAACCTTGATCTCGGTGGGAACTCCGATTCTCATGCTACGCCTTTACCCCCCTGTCGGCATTCCGTAGACTACAGGCACTTCCCCTTCTACAGGCTGAACCTGTTCCGGTTTTGTCTGTCTGTTTAAGGAAATCGAACAACAAATCAATCACATGCATCCGGAGTCTAACACATGAGTGAAGCCAAACACTGTCGCCTGCTTATCCTGGGATCCGGTCCCGCCGGTTACACCGCGGCCGTCTATGCCGCGCGCGCCAATCTGAATCCGGTACTGATCACCGGCCTGGAACAGGGTGGCCAATTGATGACCACCACCGAGGTGGACAACTGGCCCGGCGATGTCGAAGGTCTGCAGGGACCGGGGTTGATGGACCGGATGCGCCAGCATGCCGAACGCTTTGATACCGAGATCGTCTCTGACCATATAAACAAGGTCGATCTGAAACAGAAGCCCTATACCCTGACCGGGGATAACGGCGTGTATACCTGCGATGCCTTGATTATCGCGACCGGGGCCTCGGCCATGTATCTCGGCCTGGAGTCCGAAGAAACATTTCGCGGCAAGGGGGTCTCCGCCTGCGCCACCTGTGACGGTTTTTTCTATCGCGGTCAGAAAGTGGCGGTCGTCGGTGGCGGCAACACCGCCGTTGAAGAAGCGCTGTTTTTATCCAACATCGCCGATCATGTCACCGTCATTCACCGTCGCGATAAATTCCGTTCGGAAAAAATTCTCTCCGACAAGCTGCTGGAGAAAGCCGAAAACGGCAACGTCAGTATCGAATGGAATCATGAGCTGGACGAAGTTCTGGGTGATAACTCGGGCGTCACCGGTTTACGGCTGAAAAGCACCGAAGACGGCAGCACCAAAGAGATTGACGTCATGGGCGTGTTCATCGCCATCGGCCACAAGCCCAACACCGACATCTTCGAAGGCCAGCTGGACATGGAAGGTGGCTACATTACCGTCAACAGCGGTACCAAGGGTAATGCCACCGCCACCAGCGTCCCGGGCGTCTTCGCGGCTGGCGATGTCAGCGATCACATCTACCGCCAGGCCATCACCTCCGCCGGCACCGGCTGCATGGCCGCACTGGACGCCGAACGCTACCTCGAAAAAGAGGAAAACAGTTAAAGATTAAAACCCAACGCAGAGGCGCAAAGGCGCAGAGAACCGCAAAGGAAAAAATTTGTTTGTGTGCATTCATTTATGCCCAATCAGCTTAACTCGTGGCCACAGTAAATGTGCGACAAAATGATTTTCAAAAATCAATACTCTGCGTCCTCTGCGTCTCTGCGCCTCTGCGTTAAAATCTTTTTATGACACCCCGAATACTGGAAAGTCTCGCCGAGGTTTCCGCCGAGCAATGGAACGCCCTCTCTGACGGGCGTTTTCCATTTGTGCGGTATGAGTTTTTGCGTGCGCTGGAAAGGCATAACGCGGTCGGTGAGTTGTATGGCTGGTATCCGCAGTATCTGCTCATCGAGGAAGACGGTGTACCGGTGGCCGCGGCACCGATGTATATCAAGGATAATTCCTATGGCGAATTTGTCTTTGACTGGGCCTGGGCCGATGCCTGGCATCGTGCCGGACTGCACTATTATCCCAAACTCGTGGTCGCCATTCCCTACACCCCCGCAACCGGGCCGCGTCTGCTGGTGCATCCGGATAAAGATTTTGACACTTATGCCGCGCAATTGATCGAGGCGGCAACCGCCCATGCAGAGCAAACCGGTATGTCATCTCTTCACTGGCTGTTTACTGACGAGCGGGATACACAACAGTTCCAGAACGACTCCCGTTATTTAATGCGTCTGGGTTGTCAGTTTCACTGGCACAACCATGCTTATCGTGACTTCGATGATTACCTGTCGCACTTTACCCAGCAAAAGCGCAAAAAAGTGAAACGGGAACGGCGCATGGTTCAGGAGCAAGGCATCGAGATCGAAATCCGCCATGGGGACGAGATGGAAGCGGAACACTGGGATATTTACCACCGTTTTTATCGCAACACCTTCGAGCGCAAAAGCGGCATCCCGACCCTCTCGCAGGGCTTTTTCATGGAAATCGGCCAGACTATGCCACGCAACGTGGTGGTGGTGATGGCCCGTTACCAGGGTGAATACGTGGCGGCGGCGTTTAATGTCTGTGGTCGCGATACGTTGTATGGTCGACACTGGGGCTGTAATCGTGATTTCCACAGCCTGCATTTCGAAGCCTGTTATTATCAGGGGCTTGATTACTGCATCCGGCATGGATTACAGCGCTTCGAACCCGGTGCCCAGGGCGAACACAAAATCAGCCGTGGATTTTTACCCGTGCCGAC
>JAXHTI010000163.1:0-4653 GCA_034190045.1 Pseudomonadota bacterium | reverse complement strand
TGCAGAAGCTGCAACGATGGTTGCAGCCTTCTGAAATCTTTAAATAGGCATAATGCTGCGGCGTTAACTTCAGGCCTTCGGCCGGGATCAAATCGGTATAGGGATCGTGCGGCTTGGGCAGGTGCTGATGAACATGGTCCATCACCTCCTGCAGGGCGTGTGGCCCGGTTACTGCCAGTACCTGTGGATGGGTCTGCTGGACGATATCGCCCTTGGCGCCCAGGCAACCGGTCACGATCACCTTGCCGTTTTCATCCAGCGCCTCGCCGATAGTATCCAGCGATTCTTCCACCGCGCTGTCGATGAAACCACAGGTATTGACCACCACCAGCTGGGCATCGTCGTAACTGGAGACAATGTCGTAGCCCTCGGCACGCAGGCGGGTGAGGATCTGCTCCGAGTCCACCAGCGCCTTGGGGCAGCCGAGGCTGATAAATCCGACTCGTGGTGGGGTAATAGGCATCGCGGAAAATGGACAGGTTGCTGTTGGGGGCACGATTATACCACTTCTTAATAGGTGCTAGGTGCTAGGTGCTAGGTACTAGTCCCTAGTAACTAGCCCCTTTTTCGTCCCGCAAGTGAGTAGGCCGGACATAGCAAAGCGGTGTCCGGCATCCAGAGAATTGTCCAATACCGCGGAGTTTATGCCTGCAGGGTACTATATCGGGCTTCCCTGCTAGACGTATTCTGAGATTTCGATCAGGTTGCCGTCAGGATCATTGAGGTAAATCGACAGAATAGTTCCTACAGCGCCGGTGCGTTCTACATATTCCTCCACGGGCGTGATGTCCTTGGTTTTAAAATGGTCAAGCACTTCGCCAAGTGGAGTTTCGCTAATCAGGCACAGATCCGCTGATCCTGCTGTGGGATGACGGGCATGCGGTGCAAACGGTTGATCGGCAGGATGTAGATTGATTTTTTGTTGTCCGAAACGTAGTGCCTTGCGATTGTTGCCAAAGGTGAGCACTTCCATGCCAAGTATCTCGTTATAAAAGCGACAGCTGGTTTCAATGTCGTTAACGGTCAGAACCAGGTGATCGATATGGGAGAGTTTCATGGTTTGTATCCTGCCAGCAAGTGAATTGGCCAGTAGACAGTTCTGGTTTGCGTTGCCTCGCCCCAATGTTGGCTTAACTGACTTTCCAACTCGATGAGTGGGTTTGTGTTGTGTTCGGTAATATAGTGTTGGGTGGCGGACCAGGTGGCGAGATAGCCGATTACCTCGGGCAGGGTCCACTCGGCCTGGATATGAAAGGCCGGGGTATCTATCCGCGGGAAGGGAAAGGGCAGGCCGGTGTAGCCCGCTTCGATCCAGTGACGTTCCGGGGGCCAGTAATCGTTCAGTGTGTTGGCGTAATAGTCGTTAATCAGTGCATCGATTGCCGGGGCGATCGAGAACAGGCCGTAACCCCAGATTGCCAGTATGCCACCGGGTCTGAGCAGGCGGGTGGCCTCGGCGTTGAAGCGGGGGTGATCGAACCAGTGTGCGGCCTGGGCCACGCATACCAGATCGAAGCGTTGATCGTTAAATGGCAGTTGTTCGGCGGTACTGCATACATACGCAATAGCATGCCGGGACTGCGCGTTGTGCAGTTGCGCCAGACTCGGTTCGCAACCGATCACCTGTTCAAAATGGTCGCCCAACGCCACAGCGGCCTGGCCATTGCCGGTTGCCACATCCAGCGCCCGGTGCTGTTGCGGACAGAGCGAGGCGAGATAATCAAACAGCCCGGGCGGATAGTGGGGCCGGTAGCGGGTGTACTCCGCGGCCTGCCGGGAGAAGTGATCGGCAAAGGCCATGTTCAGGCCGCGCGGCGCACCTGTTTGATCGCGGTCAGCCGCGCGTTGTGCAGGGCCTCGGCGATGGCCTTGCCCTGCAGGCCCTGTTCGACGAACGGTCTGGCTTCGATGGCACTGGCGGCGGCGTGGGCCTCGCGCATGATGCGTGGCTGATCGAAGACCCGCTCCTCGTAACCGGGGCGCCCGCGCGAGTCGGCCTCGCAGGCGAGCAGGAACTGTTCATAGCGTTCGGGGCGGCGAAAAGCATCCAGCGCTTCGAGGGTTTTTAACAGGGTGGTGTCCTTCAGTTCGCCGGCGCGGTGATAGTGCAGGTGATAGCGGGTCACCATGACCGCCAGTTCCCGGTACTCGTTGGGGATCTTGTAGCGATCACACAGGGCTTCCACCAGTGGCACGCCACGCTCTTCGTGATCGACATGCGAGGGCAGTTCTTTGGCAGGTGTGGTGCCCTTGCCCAGATCGTGCACCAGCGCGGCAAAGCGCACGGCCGGATCGTCGGAGAGTTTGACCGCCTGCTGCAGTACCAGCATGGTGTGCACACCGGTGTCGATCTCCGGATGATGTTGTTCGGGTTGCGGCACGCCATACAGGCGATCGACTTCGGGGAACAGCCGGGCCAGCGCGCCGCACTCGCGCAGCACTTCAAAGAAGGTTTCCGGGTGGTTTTCCTGCAGGGCGCGCAATGTTTCCTGCCAGACCCGTTCGGGCACCAGCGCATCGACCTCGCCGTTGTCGACCATCTGTTGCATCAGCTGGCGGGTTTCATCGGCAACGCGGAAGCCGAACTCGGCAAAGCGCGCGGCGAAGCGGGCCACCCGCAGGATACGTACCGGGTCCTCGACGAAGGCGGGCGAGACATGGCGCAGCAGGCGAGCCTCGAGATCCTGTCGGCCGTCGAAGGGATCGATGATCTCGCCCGCGTCGGTTTCGGCCATGGCGTTGATGGTCAGATCGCGACGGGCCAGATCCTGCTCCAGGGTCACATCCGGCGCGGCGTGAAACGTAAAGCCGGTATAGCCGGGACCGGTCTTGCGCTCGGTGCGCGCCAGGGCGTGTTCCTCGTGGGTGTCGGGATGCAGGAAGACGGGAAAGTCTTTACCCACCGGGCGATAGCCGGCGTCGAGCATCTGCTGCGGCGTGGCGCCGACCACCACCCAGTCGTGGTCCTTGACCGGCAGCCCGAGCAGTTTGTCGCGGACGCAGCCGCCTACCTGATAACGTTCCATGCAGTGATGATAATCGTTTGTTGCGCCAAATTCGAACCGGCGCGGGAAGCGGGCATAAAAAAACCCGCCGATGAGGAGGCGGGTTTTTGTGTCCGGGACAAAAAAGCCGGTTTATTTGATCTTGGCTTCCTTGTAGGCCACGTGCTTGCGGACCACGGGATCGTATTTTTTCACTTCCATTTTTTCCGGCATGTTGCGCTTGTTTTTGGTCGTGGTGTAGAAGTGACCGGTGCCGGCACTGGAGACGAGTTTGATTTTGTCACGCATGATAAAACTCCTTACACCTTTTCGCCGCGACGGCGCAGGTCCTCGAGTACAGACTCGATACCTTTTTTATCAATGATGCGCATGCCCTTGCTGCTGACACGCAGTTTCACCCAGCGGTTCTGCGATTCCACCCAGAAGCGGTGGGTATGCAGGTTGGGCAGAAAACGGCGACGGGTCTTGTTATGGGCATGGGATACGTTGTTCCCGCTCATCGGACGTTTGCCAGTCACTTGACAGACTCTGGCCATGGTTATTCTCCAAAAATCGGCTGCACAATGCGTCAAAGAGCGCGAATTTTACGGATTTCGCCCGACAGATACAAGCCCAATCCGCACGCAATCCGGTCTGGGGCCGTTTTGTGTGGTTGGGGCTTTTCCTCGCCCCTAGCCCCTAGAGACTAGCCCCTGTTCTAAAGCCAGCCCCGTTCCGAAAAGGCCACGCACTCCCCGTCGCCGATCACGATATGGTCCAGCACCCGCACCTCCACCAGCTCCAGGGCCTCCACCAGGCGCCCGGTCAGGTGGCGATCGGCGTGGCTCGGCTCGGCGATGCCGGAGGGGTGGTTGTGGGCGAAAATCAGCGCGGCGGCATTGTGCTGCAGGGTCTTTTTGACCACCTCGCGCGGGTGCACGCTGGCGCCGTTGAGGGTGCCGCGAAACAGCTCCTCGTAGCGAATCACCCGGTGCTGGCTGTCGAGAAACAGGCAGGCGAACACCTCGTGAGGCAGATCCCGCAAGCGGCTTTGCAGATAGCGCTTGGTGTCCTCCGGACTGTGCAGGCCACTCTCGCGCTGCAGGGTCTCGCCCAGATGACGCTGGGCCAGCGCCATGACGGCCTGCAGCTGCACGTACTTGGCCTGGCCCAGGCCGGGCAGAGCGCAAAAATCCGCCTCGGTGGCGGTGAGCAGGCCGCGCAGTCCGTCGAACCGGTGCAATACCTCGCGGGCCAGATCCACGGCGGACTTGCCGCGGGTACCGGTGCGCAGAAAAATCGCCAGTAATTCGGCGTCGGAGAGGGCCTCGGGGCCCCGGGCCAGAAGTTTCTCCCGCGGGCGCTCCGCCTGCGGCCAGTCGGTTATGGACATACGACCTCCCTGTCGTGGTGTGCGATTGTTCGAGATATTTGCCTGCGATTGGCAGCGTGCCGTTCGGCGGGCAGTGTGCCTGGATTATAGTAGGTACCAGGGGCCGGGTTCTAGATACTGGCCGCCAGCCTCTAGTATCTTGCCTTCGGGACTCTGATACACTTTATATGTATGACACAACTGGCTAACAAACACATCCTGCTCGGGGTGACCGGCAGCATCGCCGCCTACAAGGCGGCGGACCTGGTACGCCGGCTGCGCGAGGCGGGGGCCGAG
>JAXHTI010000162.1:0-4721 GCA_034190045.1 Pseudomonadota bacterium | reverse complement strand
GTTTTAATTGCTCAAAACTTCATCAAGGTGGAGTCCGCGTATATCATTCCACTCGCTATCCCCGGCCGCTTCAATAGCCGGTATTTTGATTCTTTTCAGCCACCTTTTACCCACTTCATCCTTGGCCATTTCTATCATGGCTTGCTGAACCTTCTCGACAACTTCAGAAGGTACGCCCGGATGTGCCATGAACGCGTGTGCTGAATAATCATCGGAAGTCCAGAATATTTTGAGTTTATTACGTTCTTTTTCTGGAAGATTGTTAAATGTACGCATTACTCCGCCACCTGCCGGGAAGCGGCCATTGATCACACCACGGTAGACGGCGTTATGTGAATTCACATACTGAGGGGTAACGGAAATGTTGTTCTTGTTAAAATGAGCACGTGTTACAAGTGTCGCGGCAAAGGCGGTTTCACTGGGAAAACCTATCTCCTGACCGTCGAGCTCGCTAACATCGGCAATGTTGCTGTCTGCTCGAACTACCAGGATTCCACGAAGACTGACATTTTTCCGTTTGGCTATAGCCTCATAACCAACCCGATCATGGGCAACGGTATAATGATATGGATTGGCGTAGCTGAAATCATAATTGCCGTCATATAACCTTTCTGAAAACGGCCCGATACCGCGGCTGGTGGCAAAAACCAGTCGGTAGCCGGTTTTCTCGCTCAGATAGCTCAGAAACGGTGTCCAGAGCTTGGCCAGCTCGCTCGGCGGTTGCTGGGGGACAATCCCGAAAGTATAGCTCCGGTCTTCCTGGGCCAGCGCCGGGATAGCTAATAATAAGCCTGCAAGCAGGCCGAGGTAGCGTTTAAGTTCCATGTTTCCTTCTCCACTGTTTATATCCTGTGTCCTGATGGGGGAGTCAAAGACGCGCTTTGCTTTTTAGTGTGTCGGTTAACTGGCTGAATTCTTGAATAAAAACTGTAGCATATTAGGGTTTACCCGGATATGGTTAATTTTTAACCGATTCGCCGGTATCTGAGCGTCCGCCTGGCCTGCTCCCCTGTTTTTTTATTTTCCGCCGGGTACAATACACGCCCCAATAATACTGATTTCTCAAGGATTTTTGCCAAATGGCCATTCGTACCCGCTTTGCCCCCAGTCCCACCGGCTATCTGCACATTGGGGGTGCACGGACAGCCCTGTTTTCCTGGCTGTATGCCCGCAAGCACGGGGGCCGCTTTGTGCTGCGTATCGAGGACACCGATCTGGAGCGTTCCACCGCCGAATCGGTTAACGCCATACTCGAGGGGATGACCTGGCTGGGCCTGGAATATGACGAGGGGCCGTTTTATCAGACCGAGCGCTTCGAGCGGTACAACGAAATCATCGAGCGTCTGCTGGCCGAGGGGCATGCCTATCGCTGCAACTGCAGTCGCGAACGTCTGGATGAATTACGCGAGGCACAGATGGCCCGCAAGGAAAAGCCCCGCTACGACGGTCATTGCCGGCATCGCGAAATCAGTGCGGATGAACCGCATGTCATCCGGTTTAAAAATCCGCTGGAAGGGCAGGTTGTAATCGACGACCTGATTCGAGGCCGCGTGATTGTGCAGAATTCCGAACTGGATGATCTGATCATCCGTCGTACCGATGGCGCGCCGACGTATAACCTGACCGTGGTGGTCGATGATCTTGATATGCAGATCAGCCATGTGATTCGTGGTGACGACCACCTCAATAACACGCCGCGCCAGGCCAATATTCTCAAGGCACTTGGGGCGACGGTGCCGGTCTATGCACATCTGCCGATGATTCTGGCCGAGGATGGTGCCAAACTCTCCAAGCGGGTGCATGGCGAGTCGGTCAGTGTGATCCAGTACCGCGAGGAAGGTTACCTGCCCGAGGCACTGCTCAATTATCTGGTGCGTCTGGGCTGGTCATACGGCGATCAGGAAATCTTTTCCCTGGATGAGATGGTGCAGCTGTTCGATCTTTCCGAGGTCAACAACTCGGCGTCCAGCATCAACATCAGCAAGCTGTTGTGGCTGAATCAGCAATACCTGAAAAACAGCGATCCGGGTTATGTTGCCCATCATTTGGGTTATCACCTGGGCAAACTGGATATCGACCCCAGTGAAGGGCCGGATATCCTCGCTGTGGTTGAAGCCCAGCGCGAGCGGGCCCAGACACTCCGGGAGCTGGCAGATATTTGCCAGTTTTTCTATCGTGACTTTGACGGTTATGATGAAAAAGTGGCCAGTAAACAACTCAAAGTCGCCGCGGCCGAACCGCTGCAACGAATCCGCGACAAGCTGGCCATACTGGAAACCTGGGAACAGGATACGATCCACGCGGTCATTCACAGCACGGCCGAGGAGCTGGAGTTGAAAATGGGCAAGGTTGGCATGCCGTTGCGCGTGGCCGTGACCGGCGGGGCGCCATCACCTTCACTGGATCTGACCGTCTACCTGATTGGACGTGAGCGGTGTCTGCGACGTATCGATATGGCACTGGACTATATACACCAGCGCGACGCACAATAAGCCTGCCTTACACGGATTAATTTTATGAGCAGCAACACAACCAAACCCGGTAATTTTATCCGCCAGATCATCGATGCCGATCGGGCCGCTGGTAAACACGGAGGGCGGGTAGCGACGCGCTTCCCGCCCGAACCCAATGGCTATCTGCACATCGGCCATGCCAAATCGATCGTGCTGAACTTTGGTATCGCCGAGGACTATAACGGAACCTGTAACCTGCGCTTCGATGATACCAACCCGCACAAGGAGAATGTCGAGTTCGTTGAGTCAATCAAGCAGGATGTGCAATGGCTGGGCTATGAATGGAATGAGTTGCTGTATGCCTCGAATTATTTTGAACAGTTACATGATTACGCCGTGCAACTGATCAAGCAAAGCAAGGCGTATGTGTGCGATCTTAACGCCGAACAGATCCGTGAATATCGTGGCACCCTGACCGAGCCGGGTAAGGACAGTCCCTATCGCGAGCGCAGCGTCGAGGAGAATCTCGATTTGTTTGCACGTATGCGAGCCGGCGAGTTCCAGGATGGCGAAAAAGTGTTGCGTGCCAAAATCGACATGGCTTCTCCCAACATCAATCTGCGTGACCCGACCATTTACCGCATTCGCCATGGTGTGATCCATCACCAGACCGGTGAAGAATGGTGCATTTATCCGATGTACGACTTTACCCATTGCTTGTCGGATGCGATCGAGGGAATTACCCATTCACTCTGCACCCTGGAATTCGAGGATCATCGTCCGTTGTATGACTGGTTTCTGGACACCCTGCAGACCCCGCATCACCCACAACAGATCGAGTTCTCACGCCTGACGCTGGAACATACTGTGACCAGCAAGCGTAAACTGACCGAACTGGTCGAGCAGGGCTTCGTGGAAGGCTGGGACGATCCGCGCATGCCGACCATCGCCGGGTTGCGTCGCCGCGGTTATACGCCGGCCGCTTTGCGCGATTTCTGTGAGCGCATCGGCGTCACCAAGTCGGATAACTTTGTCGAGATGGGGGTGCTGGAGAATAGCATCCGCGAGGATCTCAATCGCGTTGCACCGCGTCGCATGGCGGTCCTGCATCCGCTCAAGGTGATCATTACCAATTATCCCGAAGGGCAGAGCGAGCAACTGGAAGCGCCCAACCACCCACAGGACGAGTCCATGGGCAACCGTCAAATCAGTTTCAGTCGCGAGGTCTGGATCGATCGGGAAGATTTTATGGAAGAGGCGCCCAACAAGAAATTCAAGCGCCTGGTCAGTGGCGGCGAAGTGCGCCTGCGCAACGCTTATGTGATCCGCTGTGATGAGGTCATCAAGGATGCCCATGGGGAGATTATCGAGCTGCACTGCAGTTATGATCCCGCGACCCTGGGGGCCAATCCCGAGGGGCGCAAGGTCAAAGGTGTGATTCACTGGGTCAATGCCGCCGATGCGGTTGCGGCCGAGATTCGGCTCTATGATCGGCTGTTTAGCCACCCCAGCCCGGACAGCGCCAAAGATGGCCAGCAGTGGACCGATCACCTGAACCCCGATTCCCTGCGCACCCTGACCGCCAGCCTGGTGGAGGCGAGTCTGGCAGGGGCGCAGGCCGGCGAGGTGTTCCAGTTCGAACGCGAGGGCTATTTCTGCCGTGATCCGCAAAACCGCGAGGGTGGAGTGCCCGTGTTCAACCGCACGGTGACCCTGCGCGATACCTGGGCAAAAATCGAGCAGAAATCGACTGACGGCTGAAGCGTTCGGGCAGAGTGGCGAAAGATTCCGCAAATACCTGAAATCTGACGGAATCCCGGAAAAATCGCGCGCAAATGATTGACATGCCCCGGCCGCTATCGTAAATTGCGCGCTCTCGATTTTCGGGGCTATAGCTCAGCTGGGAGAGCGCTTGCATGGCATGCAAGAGGTCGGCGGTTCGATCCCGCCTAGCTCCACCAGAGACCACAGCGAGGTGACGCGTGAAACTGGCCGGACGCTTTGCTGTGTACCTCGGGATCATACTGATAGTACTGGGTATGATCGCGGGATTCGGCGCGATGATTGTCAATCAGGACAGCGCGGGCATTCAGTGGCTCGGGGTCGTGCCAGTAGGTTTTGTGGTACTATTGGCGGGCACTGTCATGTCGCAGCTGTCACGCCCTGACGACGAATAACACAACGTTTTCGTCCCCATCGTCTAGTTGGCCTAGGACACCGCCCTTTCACGGCGGCAACAGGGGTTCGAATCCCCTTGGGGACGCCAAA
>JAXHTI010000161.1:0-4768 GCA_034190045.1 Pseudomonadota bacterium | reverse complement strand
AGCAGGTTAAACGACCCTGGGACTGATATCGCCGCGCTGCATGGCGTGGTATTCGTCCTCGAAGAAAAACTTCTCCTCGCCGAAGGCCGGCTGAAGCTGATCCAGCCAGGTGGCGTTTTCATCGTAGCGGGCAAAGAAGGGCCGCTGGACCCAGTCGGGATTACGGGCCTGGATGAAGCGCAGCACAAAGACTTTCTCGCCGTTGATATCAGTGACCCCCTGGATCTCCACCTTGCCGGGGCCGGCGCTCATGGAGGGGCCGCGCGCGGTACGCCCCAGGCCGGAGACCTGTTGCATGGCCTCGCGGTAGATCGCCCAGGCGCGGGCCAGCGGCACTTCGAAGTACTGCTTCGCCCCGGTATCGCGTTCGACGAACATATAATAGGGCACCAGTCCCAGGCGGACCTGTTCGCGCCACATGTCCGCCCAGATCTGCGGATCGTCATTGATATGCCGCAGTAAGGGCGCCTGGGTGCGAATCACCGTACCGGTATCACGAATGCGGCGGATCGCCTCGCGCGCGATATCGGTATCCATCTCCTGCCAGTGATTGAAGTGCGCCATCAGGGCCACATGTTTACCCGCCCGGGTCAGTCGCGACAGCAGCTCCAGCAGTTCGCCGGCATCCTCGTCGGTGACATAGCGCTGTGGCCAGAAGGTCAGTGACTTGGTGCCGATACGAATGGTCTGGATGTGATCGAACTGCGGTTGCAGCAACGGCTCCAGATAGTTCACCAGGTGCTGGGTTTTCATCACCATCGGATCGCCGCCGGTGATCAGCAAATCGCTGATGTTTTGGTGCTGCTCCAGATAAGCATGCAGGCGATCGGCTTCCCGGGTGGAGAAGCGCAGTTCCTTGTCGCCGATAAACTGGGCCCAGCGAAAGCAGAAAGAACAATAGCTGTGACAAACCTGACCCTGACTGGGAAAAAACAGAATCGTCTCGCGGTATTTGTGTTGGATGCCGTCCAGGGTCTGCTCATCAAGTTGCGGGACATTCAGCAATTGCTGGCCGGCCGGATGGGGATTGAGTCCAGCCCGTATCGTACTGGCCACGGTCTGGATTCGCGTTCTGTCCCCGCTGCGCACGACCTCGGCCATGCGTTCGAAGTCAGCTTCAGAAAGCATGCCACGCTGCGGAAAGGTCAGCTGAAAAACCGGATCGCCCGGGATATTGTTCCAGTCGATCAGCTCGTCGATCACATACTGGTTGACGCGAAACGGCAGCACGCTGGCGACCACGCGCATTTCGAAACACTGCTGCTCGCTCAGCTTTTTCAACGGAGCAATCTTGTCCAGGTGCCGCTCGGTATACACCAGAAAGCGACGTGGCTCGAACGGCCCTTCGGCAAACGCTCGTTGTTCAGGCAGTGGCATTACGCTGGTCATGTCAGTCTCCAGAATTCTGTTTCAGCCTGTTAGTTGTAAAGACACGAGCGCCCCGCGGGGCGGGGCAGACAAAGGGGACGAAAAGCGGATTGTGCGCCGGCAGTGCGGCCGGCCAACAGACAGGCTGAATCTATGCAAACAGCTTCACATGTTAACATGCCCGACCTGGCAGAACAATGACGCCCTGCGATAATTATCTTTGTTAAACAATAACTTGCATCATCACACCGGCCGGCGAGCGCTGCGCTATCCGGGCCGCAATGTCAATATCGACCGCACCGACTACCCCCACTACAATGTCCCCCTCAGCAGGAGTTGTCAGCGTTCATGTCCACGATTCTCAATCCCCGACAAAACCAGGCCGTGCGCCACATCGACGGACCGTGCCTGGTGCTGGCCGGGGCCGGCAGTGGCAAGACCCGGGTTATCACTCACAAGATCGCCTATCTGATCCAGGGCTGCGCCATCGACGCGCGCCATATTGCTGCGGTCACCTTCACCAACAAGGCGGCGCGGGAGATGAAAGAGCGCGTAGGCAAGCTGCTGCGTGGCGATGCGGGCAAGGGGCTGCGGGTCTCCACCTTCCATACCCTGGGACTGGATATTCTGCGTCGCGAATACAAGGCGCTGGAGTACAAAGCCGGCTTTTCCATTTACGACAGCGCCGACAGCACCCATCTGCTCAAGGAGCTGATGAAACGCTCTTTCGGCGACGACGGTGGCCAGGCCGAACGCATGCTGTGGCAGATTTCCCGCTGGAAAAGCGAGTTCGTCCTGCCCGAACAGGCGCTGCAACTGGCAGACGGCGATGCCAATAAAACGGCGGCAGCCCTGCTCTACGAACAGTATCGCCACTACCTGAAGACCTACAACGCGGTCGACTTCGACGATCTGATCATGCTGCCGGTGATCCTGTTTCGCGAACACCCGGAGATTCTCGAGCGCTGGCAAAACCGCATTCGTCATCTGCTGGTGGACGAGTACCAGGACACCAACTCCACCCAGTACGAACTGGTCAAGCAACTGTGTGGTGTGCGTGGCAACCTGACCGTGGTAGGCGACGACGATCAATCCATCTATGCCTGGCGCGGTGCCCAGCCGGAGAATCTGTCGCTGCTGCAACAGGATTATCCCAACCTGAAGGTGATCAAGCTGGAGCAGAACTACCGCTCTACTGGTTGCATCCTCAAGGCCGCCAACCGGCTGATCGCCAGCAATCCGCATGTCTTCGAAAAACGCCTGTGGAGCGAACTGGGTTACGGTGATCCGATCCGGGTGATTCGCACCCGCAACGATCAGCACGAGGCGGAGCAGGTGGTCTCGGAGATCATGCATCACATGTTCGTGCAGCGAACGCAATATGCCGATTACGCCATTCTCTATCGCGGCAACCACCAGTCCCGGCTGTTCGAGCAGGCGCTGCGCGAACACGATATACCCTATTACCTGAGCGGCGGTACCTCGTTTTTCGCCTATACCGAGATCAAGGACATCATGTCCTATCTCAAGCTGATCACTAACCCGGATGACGACAACGCCTTTCGGCGCATTATCAATACACCGCGCCGCGAGCTTGGCCCGGCGACCCTGGAGAAGCTGACCGAATACGCCATGGGCCGCGGCCACAGTCTGTTCGTTGCTGCCATGGAGTTTGGCCTGAGCCAGATATTGAGCGATCGGGCGGCGGAAAAACTGCAGCGTTTCTGTCACTGGATCCTGGATCTGCAACACCAGGCCGAAGGTGACTCCCCCGCCTCGGTAGTCAAACGGCTGATCGTCGATATCGATTACGAACGTTATCTGCTGGATAACAGTCGCGACGAGATCATCGCTGAGCGCAAGCTGGAAAACGTCAACGAGCTGGCCAACTGGATCGAACGCCTGGCCAAGGCCAACCCGGAGGCCTCGCTCAATGAACTGGTGGCCAAACTGACCTTGCTCGATACCCTGGATCGCAACGAGGAGGACGAGCGCGGCAACCGGGTACACCTGATGACCCTGCACGCCGCCAAGGGACTGGAATTTCCCCATGTCTATCTGGTCGGCATGGAAGAGATGCTGCTGCCCCATCGCAGCAGTATCGAGGAAGAAAACCTGGAAGAAGAGCGGCGCCTCGCCTATGTCGGCATCACCCGTGCCCAGAAAACCCTGACCCTGACCTACGCCAACCAGCGCAAGCGCCACGGCGAAATGCAGGAGTGCAGCCCCAGCCGGTTCATCGATGAATTACCGGAAGAGGATCTCAAGTGGTCCGGCGAAGGCGTGGAGATGGATCCCGAAGAGCGCCAGCAGCGCGGGCAGGCGCATCTGGCTAACCTGCGGAGCATGCTGGCAGGGACGGAATGACACAGTTCCGAGTGCTGAGTTCTGAGTTCTGGGTAATGGTGCCAGGCTACTGCCCGAAACCTGTGGGAGGCGATTGACGTACAGGGAAGTACTAATGTCGCGAGAGGCAGGATGCCGGGAGCGACCCATCGGCGACCTTGCCAGGGTTCGAGAGGTCGCGGCTACAAGCCCCTCCCACAGCCAGCATGCGGAGCATGCTGGCAGGGACAATGAGACAAAAAAAGCCGGGCGATGCCCGGCTTTTCTTTTGCTTCCTCGGCCCTCGTGACTCATCCCTCGTCACGGCCGCGGGCCCTTACTGGCTTTCGCCTACCATGTATTTCACGGCCGATTTGACTTCTTCGTCGCTCAGGCCGGCGTTACCGCCTTTGGGCGGCATGCCCTTGAAGCCGTTGATGGCGTGATCGAACAGGGTCTCGTTACCCTTGGCGATCCGATCCGACCAGGCGCCCTTGTCGCCGAGTTTCGGCGCACCGGCGGCCCCGGTGCCATGACAGGCCATGCAGTTGGCATCGTAGACCGACTTGCCGCCGCCCGCGCCGCCGGCATCGGCGGTCTGCTGAGTGACCTCGGCGGTATTGACCTCGCCAATCGGGGCGATCCGCTCTTCGATGGCGGCCTGGACCC
Organism: Pseudomonadota bacterium; assembly: GCA_034190045.1. Classification (GTDB taxonomy): domain Bacteria; phylum Pseudomonadota; class Gammaproteobacteria; order UBA6429; family Thiohalophilaceae; genus Thiohalophilus. The sequence goes on along the minus strand of JAXHTI010000161.1, from coordinate 406 downwards.
GCGGATCATTCTGTACATCCACGGAATCCTTGCCGCTGATGGCATTGGCGCCGATGATGGCCAGCACCATGAATACCAGCAGGCCAATCAGAATTCCCACAAAAACCTTCATAAAATCCGTGTCTTTTTGATCCACGATGATCCCCTCTACGTTAGCTCGCCTGTAGCCGGCGCCAGAAACGCGCCCGACCGATGTCAAATTGGGCGCCGATTATAATCGTAAACCGCCCGCGCCACCACCGCCCCGGCTCCGCGCGATTCCCCTGTGGACGAAAACCCGCGCGACCGGTAAGCTACGCGCTGCTTTGCCCCATAAATCCAGAGTGGTTTACCGGGTTTTAAGCCACGCGCCCGTAGCTCAGCTGGATAGAGCGTTGCCCTCCGGAGGCAAAGGTCAGAGGTTCGA
>JAXHTI010000160.1:0-4788 GCA_034190045.1 Pseudomonadota bacterium | reverse complement strand
TGTAACGCTCTGAATTCATTGAATTTTATCTGAACCGGGAGTAATAGATGTTTAAACGAGACATGACCATTGCGGGCTATGACGACGAACTGTGGGCGGCGATGCAGAACGAGGAGCAGCGCCAGGAAGAGCATATCGAACTGATCGCCTCCGAAAACTACACCAGCCCTCGTGTCATGCAGGCTCAGGGGTCAGTGCTCACTAACAAATATGCCGAAGGCTATCCCGGCAAGCGCTATTACGGCGGCTGCGAATATGTCGATGTGGCCGAGCAGCTGGCCATCGATCGGGTCAAGGAGCTGTTCGGCGCCGATTACGCCAATGTGCAGCCCCATTCCGGTTCCCAGGCCAACGCCGCCGTCTATATGGCGCTGCTGCAGCCGGGCGACACCGTGCTGGGCATGAGCCTGGCCCACGGCGGCCATCTGACCCATGGTGCTAAGGTCAACTTCTCCGGCAAGATCTACAACGCCGTGCAGTACGGTATCGACGAGCAGGGCTTCATCGATTACGACGAAGTCGAAAAGCTGGCCAAGGAGCACCAGCCGAAGATGATCGTCGCCGGCTTCAGCGCCTATTCCCAGGTCGTGGACTGGCAGCGTTTTCGCGAGATCGCTGACATGGTCGGTGCCTGGCTGATGGTGGATATGGCCCACGTGGCCGGCCTGATCGCCGCTGGCGTCTATCCCAGCCCGGTCAATATCGCTGATGTGACCACCTCCACCACCCACAAGACTCTGCGCGGTCCGCGTGGCGGCATCATCCTGGCCAAGTCCAACCCGGACGTGGAAAAGAAACTCAATTCGCTGGTTTTTCCCGGCACCCAGGGCGGCCCGCTGATGCATGTCATTGCCGCCAAGGCCGTGGCCTTCAAGGAAGCGCTGGAACCGGATTTCAAGGCCTATCAGCAGCAGGTAGTGAAAAACGCCAAGGTGATGGCCGAGGTATTCCAGAGTCGCGGTTTCGATGTGATCTCCGGCGGCACCGAGAACCATCTGTTCCTGGTCAGCTTCATCAAGCAGGAACTGACCGGCAAGGATATCGATGCCTGGCTGGGCAGTGCCAATATCACCGTCAACAAGAACGCCGTGCCCAACGATCCGCAATCGCCCTTCGTTACCAGCGGTATCCGCGTCGGCACGCCGGCCTCGACCACCCGTGGTTTCGGTGAAGATGAAAGCCGGGATCTCGCCGGCTGGATGTGCGATGTCATCGACAGCAAGGGCGACGAGAAGGTGATCGCCGAGACCAAGAAAAAGGTCCTGGATCTCTGCAAACGGTTCCCGGTCTACAAGTAACAGGGACGAGTTACGAGGGACGAGTGACGAGGTGGAAAAATGATGCTCAAAGACTTGATCATTTTTTCTGGCTATTGCGACGATATGGATAACTCATGGAAGCGGGAATCAATGGTATGACATTGCTGGCTTTTGTTCCTCGTTCCTCGTCCCTCGTCCCTCGGCACTGAACGATGCATTGTCCGTTCTGTGGCGCCGACGATACCAAGGTGATCGACTCGCGCCTGGCGGGCGAGGGGTCCGCCGTGCGTCGTCGCCGCGAGTGCCTCAGTTGTCACGAACGCTTTACCACTTTTGAAACCCCCGAGCTGGTGATGCCGCGGCTGGTCAAGAACGACGGCCGCCGCGAGCCGTTCGACGAGGAAAAGCTGCGTTCCGGTATGCAGCGATCCCTGGAGAAGCGGCCGGTCAACACCGACGCCATCGAGGACGCCCTGAACCGCATTTTGAAAAAACTGCGCGCGCTGGGCGAGCGGGAGATCTCTTCCCAGCAGGTAGGCGAGCTGGTCATGCAGGAACTGCGCGATCTGGACCAGGTCGCCTATGTGCGCTTTGCCTCGGTGTATCGCAGTTTCGAGGATGTCAGTGCCTTCCAGGAAGAGATCGAAAAGCTCAAAAGCGTGCCCTCACCGGAAATGAAACGCCAGCAACAGTCCCTGTTGCCGGATGACGACGACAACAAGAAACAATAAGCGGCCCTTCCCCCGATGAGCTTCAGCGCCGATGATCACCGTTACATGGCCCGTGCCCTGCAACTGGCCGGACGGGGGTTGTATACCACCGATCCCAATCCCCGGGTCGGTTGCGTACTGATGCGGGATAACGCCATTGTCGGCGAAGGTTGGCACGAGCGGGCGGGCGAGCCCCATGCCGAAGTCCATGCGTTGAAAGCGGCCGGGGATCGTGCGCAGGGCAGTACCGCCTATGTCACCCTGGAACCCTGTTGCCATCAGGGGCGCACGCCCCCCTGCAGTGACGCGTTGATCCAGGCCGGTGTCAGCCGGGTCGTGGTGGCCATGCGCGATCCCCATTCCCGGGTCGATGGCGGTGGCATCAGCCAGTTACAGGCGGCCGGCATCACCGTGGACAGCGGTCTGCTGGAGGCGCAGGCTTTGCAACTCAATCCCGGCTTTATCCGGCGCATGCAGCGCGGGCGCCCGTATGTCCGGCTCAAACTGGCCATGAGTCTGGATGGGCGCACGGCGATGGCTTCGGGCGAGAGCCAGTGGATTACCGGCGCGGCGGCGCGCCAGGATGTGCAACACTGGCGGGCGCGCAGTTCGGCGATCCTCACCGGCGTGGGCACCGTGCTGGCCGACGACCCGGCCATGACAGTGCGCCTCGAGCAGACCGAACGCCAGCCCCTGCGGGTGATTGTCGATACCCACCTGAGCACACCGGCCACTGCGAAGATTTTGCAGCAGCCGGGTAAAACGGTGATCCTGACCTGTAGCGAGGAGGAAGCCGCCCGCGAAGAATTGCGCAACGCGGGTGCCGAAGTCATCACAGTGGCCCAGGATGCACACAATAATGTCGATCTGGCCGCGGTACTGGATCAACTGGGCGAGATGGAAATCAACGAACTGCATGTCGAAACCGGCGCCACCCTGGCCGGGGCCCTTGTGCAAGCCGGCCTGGTCGATGAACTGATCGTCTACATGGCTCCGACTCTGCTTGGCGACGCCGCGCGTGGATTGTTTCATCTACCGGGGCTGGAAACGATGGCTGACCGATTGCCGTTGCATATAAAGGACATTCGTGCGGTAGGGGAAGATTGGCGCATCACCGCGGAATTAAAAAAGAGCTAACCACGAAGGCACGAAGACACGAAGGTTATTGATTGAGTTTTCCTTCGGGTCTTCGCGACTTCGTGGTGAAATTTACTGATTTAGGCTCGCAGATATACTGTCTGAGAGTACCAAACCGGGAAGACGAGCAGACCATGTTTACGGGAATTATACAGTCGGTGGGCAAGATTGCGGCGATCGAGCCCAAAGGCGCCGATGCGCGGGTGCGCATCCAGACCGGCAAACTGTCGCTGGAGGATGTGGCTCTGGGTGACAGTATTGCCGTCAACGGTGTTTGCCTGACAGCAGTGGAATTGCCGGGTGACGGGTTCTGGGCTGATGTCTCGGGCGAGACGTTGTCATGCACGACGTTTGCCGATATCCGGACCGGCAGCAACGTGAATCTGGAAAAGGCATTAACGCCCACCACGCATCTGGGCGGTCACCTGGTCAGCGGCCATGTGGATGGCATCGGCGAGGTGATCGAACGATCCGATGCCGGCCGGTCGGTGAAATTTCGTATCCGGGCACCGGATGAACTGGCCCGTTACATTGCAAGCAAAGGATCGATCTGTGTTGATGGCATCAGCCTGACCGTCAATGCGGTGGAAGGTGCAGTGTTTGATCTGAATATCGTTCCGCACACGCTGGTGGAAACGACCATGGGGGATTTCCTGACAGGTCAACGGGTCAATCTGGAAGTGGATGTGATCGCCCGTTATCTGGAACGTTTACTGTTGGGTGACAAAGCGGCACAATCGGGGCAGGGTGTGACCGAGGCGTTGCTCGCCGAGCACGGTTTTATCAAGTAGGACTTATGGCACTGAACAGTACACAAGAGATTATCGAAGATATCCGCCAGGGCAAAATGGTGATCCTGATGGATGACGAGGATCGCGAGAACGAAGGCGATCTGATCATTGCCGCGGAAAAGGTAACGCCCGAGGCGATTAACTTCATGGCCAAATTCGGCCGCGGTCTGATTTGCCTGACCCTGAGCAAGGAGCGCTGCGAGCGCCTGCGCTTGCCGCCGATGGTCACGGAGAATCGCGAAGCTCATGCGACAGCGTTTACCGTCTCCATCGAAGCCGCAGAAGGCGTGACGACCGGCATTTCTGCCGCGGATCGTTCCGTAACGATACAGACCGCCGTGGCGCCCGATGCCAAACCGTCGGACCTGGTCCAGCCGGGTCACGTGTTTCCCCTGATGGCCCAGCCGGGCGGGGTACTGACCCGGGCGGGACATACCGAGGCGGGCTGCGATCTGGCGCGCATGGCCGGACTGGAGTCTGCCTCGGTGATTGTAGAGATCCTCAACGAAGACGGCAGCATGGCCCGGCGGGCAGATCTGGAAAAATTTGCCGCTGAGCACAGCATGAAAATCGGTACCATTGCCGATCTGATCGAATATCGCATGCGTAACGAAAAAACCGTCGTTCGCGCTGCCACGTGTAATATGCCAACCCGCCACGGCGACTTTCATCTGTATGCCTATCGCAACAGCATCGATCACCAGGTTCATCTGGCGCTGGTCAAGGGTGATCTGGACCCCAAAAAACCGGTACTGGTCCGGGTACACGTCGAAGATACCCTGTGTGATATATTCGGCAGTCAGCGTGACGACTGTGGCTGGCCCCTGAGCGATGCCATGCAGCGCATTGCCGATGAAGGGGAGGGCGTGGTGATCATCCTGCGCCTGGCCG
>JAXHTI010000016.1:0-36657 GCA_034190045.1 Pseudomonadota bacterium | reverse complement strand
ATCCGTTTGTAGCAACTGCTGCACGATACCCAGCATGGCATCGTGCCCGCCGGACATGGGACCGTCGGTAATATATTGACCATCGATCACCAGGGTCGGCACACCATTGGCGCCATACCGGCGGGTCAACTCAATCGCACGCCGCAGCTTGCTGTCCACGGCAAAGGAATTGATCGTGTCGCGGAACGTCTCAGCGTCGATGCCGAACCGGGCAAAGAAGGCCTCCGCCTGTTCACTGCTATGGATATGCTTACCCTCTGCATGAATACTTTTAAACAGAGGACCATGAATTTTATCCCGGATATCCAGTAATTCCGCGGTATAGAACAGTTTGGCATGGAATGCCCACTTCGGATTGGGCCGCCCGGTCTGCGGGTGAACGAAAACCGCCGGCACCCGTTCGAAACCGACATGGTCCGGCTTGTTCTCGATCCAGTTTTCCAGTTTCGGCTCAAAGCGGTAACAATGAGGGCAGCCGTACCAGAACAGTTCGACCACTTCGCGGGGCTTGTCAGTGAGCTTTTCCACCGCCGGCGTGATGCGTCGGTATTCAATTCCCTCGGCATACTCTGCCTGGGCCGGGGCCGGGAACAGTATCGCCAGCGCCAGCAGCGGGGCCCATCTACGTAAAATCGTCTTCATCAATGACTCCTGATATCCGGTTATTCTCAGACTATTCAAACTCACTGTCCGAAGCAAGCCACGCCCCCGATTCCCCCGCGCTCCCGCATCCGGTAAGCTACGCCCTGCACATTGAGGAGATTGCCATGCCAACCAGAAAACCTGCCAAACAAATCGACATTGCCGACTTCCTGAACCAGCAACACCTGTGCGAATCACTCACGCTGAACGAGGTTCAGACCCTGATGGAATTCACCGAGCCGGTCTTCTTTAAAAAGAATGACGTGATCGCCGATATCGGGGAAGTCGGCGAGGCCCTGTTCTTTATTATAAAGGGTGAAGTGGCCCTGTTTTTCGAAGATCACGGCAAGGACGTGGAAATCGGTCGCCTGAAGGAAGGCGAGGTGATGGGGGAAATGTCGTTTTTCGACCGCCAGGCCCGCTCCGCCCGCATTCGCGCCAGCGTCGGCGACACCCGCCTGCTCAAACTGACCCGTATCATGTACAACCGGCTGCGGGTTGAACACCCCTTCATCGCCGTCAACCTTGTCGAACACGCCATCATCAGCCTGGATCACCTGTTCCGCAGACTGAGTATGGATATTGCCAGCTTCAACCAGTACATGTACGGCAACGGACCCATCCGCTAAAAACCCTTTCACCACGAAGACACCAAGACACGAAGGAAACCATAAAAAGTAATCTTCGTGTCTTGGTGTCTTCGTGGTTAATCTTTTTAGAGCTCCCCGTAGGAGTGCAGGCCGGAGAGGAACATATTCACACCCAGGAAGGCGAAGGTGGTGACGAACAGGCCGATGATGGCCCACCAGGCCAGCGGGGCGCCGCGCCAGCCCTTGGTCAGGCGCAGGTGCAGCCAGGCGGCGTAGTTGAGCCAGACGATCAGGGCCCAGGTTTCTTTCGGGTCCCAGGACCAGTAACCACCCCAGGCCTCGGCCGCCCACATGGCCCCGAGCACGGTGGCCACGGTGAAGAAGGCAAAACCCAGCGCGATGGTCTTGTGCATGACATCGTCGAGCATATCCAGGCTTGGCATGCGTGCCACAAAACCGCTCTGCGGATTACGTTTTTGCGCCCGCTCCACCAGCAGATAAGCCACGCCCAGCATGGCCGCCAGCGCAAAGGCCCCGTAGCCGACGAAGTTGGCCGGCACATGAATCTTCATCCAGTAACTTTGCAGGGCCGGGACCAGCGGTTCGATCTCGTGTGCGCCCTTTTCGAAATGGTACCAGAGCAAAAATGCAATCGAGGCGGAGATGATTGTCAGGGCAAAGGCCCCCATGCCCTTGGCGCGGGTGCGTGCCTCGTAAAACAGGTAGATCAGGGCGGTAATGATCGCAAACAGAATAAAGACTTCGTACAGATTACTGACCGGGATATGACCTACGTCATGGCTGATGAGATAGGATTCACGCCAGCGCACCATCAGGCCGACAAAACCCATGGTGGTTGCCACCCAGACCATGGACGTGGCCACCTTGCCGATAAATTCGCCCGGTTTGGCCAGATAGACAAAATAGGTCACGGTGGCCATCACGAATAACGCGCTCATCCACATGGTCGCCGACTGGCTGGAGAACAGGAACTTGAGGAAGAAGTTCTGCTCGGCCTGACCAAGATCGTTGCCATACAGGTTCACCGCGAACAGGCTCAACGCGGCGATAGCGATCATCAGGTTACGGGTCGCCTTCCAGTACCAGCCCAGCGCGATCAACGCGATGGCCGTGCCGAACAGGATGCCGACCTCGTAGCTGTCCATCAGCGTGGAATATTTGTTCCAGGCATAGCCGGCACCGAACAGCAGGGCTGCCGCCCAGATCCAGTCGAACAGGCTCAACTGTTTAAAGAAGGACTCCTTGCCGAAGTCCTTGTTAAATTGTTCCTCGGTTACCGCCATAGTCTGTCACCTGCTGTCGTTATTGACGTGATGCATAATGTCGATCCAGTTCGTCGGCAAGTCCGTCAAACGTCTTGCTGAAGTCGTTCTGATTGCGGTTGCCCATCCCCGCCAGCATAACACGGCTGCCCTGGCCTTCCGGGCGAATCATCACCCACAGGCGCTGGTGGGTAATATAAAACATCATGAACACGCCGATCATCAACATCACACACCCCAGATAAACCACATTTTTTCCCGGGGAACGGGTGATCTGCAGGCCCGAGGCCTGGCGCAGATCGAAATTGGTCATCTGCAGATAAAACGGCGAGCTGTATGGCCCCATAGATGCCAGGGCATTGACCGCATCCTCGAACCAGCGTCCCTGTTCCGGACTGATACCCTGCTCGGAGACACTGCCCTCGGCCTGCAACAGCTCCCAGTACAGGTTCTCCAGCACGGTGTTCAGAATTTTCAGGTAGGTTTCCGCCACCTTCATCTGCTGCTCTTCGGGCACCGTCTGCTGAATGCGTCGGTCGATCGCCTGGTAACCGCCGCGATTGAATTCACTGGTCAGTCGAACCATCGAGGTCACGATGCTTTGCAACATCTGCTTATCCTGCATGTTCGCCTCGGACATCGCCTGGCGGGCGCTTTGCTCGGCAATCCGGCGCACCCGTTCCCGGTCATTCAACCAGGCGTGAAAACGCATGAAGCGATCCACGGACATCTTGTCATCGGCGGGAATATGCAGATATCGGAAAGGCTCGGCCTGGCTTTCACGCATGCCACTTAAAAAGAAGTAACGGCCTTCTTGACGTACCGGCACCATGTAGTTGACGTATTCTCGCGCCTCGCCGTTGGGCCGGCGGACCCGGAAGGTAAAACTGGGGCCGTAATTGGTGAACTTCTTGCTGCTCTGTCCCATGGTCCCGCCGCGCACCATCTCGCTCTGCTCGACCTTGTCGGTGGCCGTGGCCAGCTCTTCTTCGGCCGGGAACACATTGAATTCCTTGAAGTCTTCAAACTCGATGGTCATCACCCCGCCCGGGGTTTCGATCTGGCGTTTTTCCGCGACCTTGCCATCCAGTTCGATCGGTTGCGGGTTGCTGTCGAACAGCGGCCAGGCCTTGAGCTGCATGCGCGTACCGCCATCGGAGAAGCTGGCCTGGTAGATGGCATAACCGCGATAGATCAGCGGGTGATTCACCGCGATGGTCTCTTCCATCGGCTCTTCTAGCTGATCGTCATGAATGACCAGGTCGCTTTCAAAGGACTTGGGCTGACCGGAGGGATAATGTTCGACGCGGAATTCCTTGAGCTCAACGGCAAACGGCAGTTCCTGCACCAGATAGCCATCGCGGATGTTCAGAAACACCATATTGCTGACACTGTCTTCCGGCAGGGTAATGCTGCCGCGAAACGACCAGTTTTCACCCGGGCCCAGTCGGCTGATGGGCGGCACTTCCTTGGCGGCAATATCCCGTTTTTCGATCTTGAGATCGCCCAGCCACTCTTTAATCGACAGGCCGAGGTTACCGTCCATCAGGCCCCCAATACAGATCACCACGATACCAACATGGGTGAACAGATAGCCCAGCCGGTTCATCTGCCCCTTCATCAGGGCCAGGATGGTGACACCCTCCACCTCCTTGCGCCGGGCGCGATAACCCTTGTTATTAAGATATTGCGTAAAGGTCTGCTCGACCTGCTGCGGGGAATCGTTCAGAGTCCATTCACGGAAATTGCGCATGACCCGCAGGGACTTTTCTTTCATGTTCAGGCGATAGTGGCGCATATCGCGCAACATGCCCGGCCCGTTGCGATACACACAGACGCTGGTGCTTAACAGCAAAAACCCGAGCAAAAGCAAAAACCAGACGGCCCCGTAGACGTCGTACAGATCCAGCACCTTGAAGATCTCGTGCCAGTAGGGCCCGAACTTGATGATGTAATCCTGGTAAGGCTGGTTCTGCTGCAAAACCGTGCCGATCACCGAGGCCACGGCAATCACCACCAGCATGGTGATCGCCAGGTTCATGGAACCGAGAAATTCCAGCCAGGCGGCCGGTTTTTGTTGTCGGGATTTACTCACGCTTACTCGCCAATGTCATCGCCCATCCGGTGCGCTACGCTATCACACCTCGGGGTAAATTTAACCTTGCCCCTCGGGGCGCGGTCTGTATTCTGGTGTTGTGCCGGGCAGGAGTTAACTGCGTCTTTATCGGTAAAGTTTTATGGTTATTTTGTCCGGCCAGTGCGCGGGTCGAAACCGGTGCGCCCTGTCACTTCTCTTAAGTCTGCTTCGAGCGTGACAAGTTCCTTCGCTGCGGATAAAAAGTCGACTTTCAGGCGCAAAAAAGGGCGGAAATCCGCCCTTTTTTGTCTTGCTTCGTTTGTCGGAACAATCAGTAACCGGCCATCAGTGCAAACCGGAAATATAAGACGAAACCGCCTCGATTTCCCGATCGCTCATCTTGCCGGCGATATCCCGCATCATGCCATTCATATCATTGGACCGTTTGCCGTCACGAAAATCCTTGAGGGCCTTGACCAGATAATCGGTATGCTGGCCGCTCAACAGCGGAAAATTCGCTGCCGGATTACCGGCACCGGTCGGACCATGGCAGGCGATACAGGCCGTCAGGCCCTTTTCGGGATTACCACCGCGGTAGAGTTTTTCACCAAACGCCGCCAGTTTTTCGTCGGCCTGACCCATGCTGGGAGACTGCTTGGCATAATAGGCGCCAATGTCCGCCATATCCTGTTCGCTCAAACCGGCAACCTGCCCGGCCATCAGCGGATCGGAACGGGTCTCACCCTGTTTGAAATCCGCCAGCTGCTTGGCAATATAGCCGGCATGCTGACCCGCCAGCTTGGGGAAATTGGCAACAGTGCTGTTGCCCTTTTCACCGTGACAGGCGACACAGGCTGCAACCTTGGCTTCACCGGCCCTGGCATCGCCGCCGGCCGCCTGGGCGGCGGAAGCAACCCCCGGCAGAAACAGGGAAACCGCGAAAAAAGTGACTAACGTTGAATACTTCATTTGTGATTAAACCAACCTTGCGATATTTGACAAACTGTTCGGACGCTTACTGGACCTCGGAGAGCATGTAATCGACCGCGGCCTTGACGTCCGCATCGCTCAGATCCGCACGCCCACCCTTGGCCGGCATGGCGTTGAAACCATTGAGGGCATGGTCATACAGGGTCTCTTTGCCCTTGGACAGGCGATCCGTCCAGGCGCTCTTTTCCAGCTTCGGTGCGCCGGCGGCGCCGGTGCCATGACAGGCGAAGCAGGCCTGCTGATAGGTGTTTTGACCTTCGGCAGCCTGGGCAACGGAAGCCAGACCCAGCAGGGCCAGAGATACGACAGTACCGGTGATTGCTTTTTTCATTAGTCTACTCCTAACTCCAATCGATGTTGATGGTATAAAACTTTCGACCATGACGCCGTCCCCAGGTTCGTCATGCTAGAATCTCCGCACATAAAGCGGCAGTCTGTATATCAGCTGCCCAGTACCCGGTCAAGACGACCCATTATACCCTACAGCCACTGGGAAACCCACTACCGAGCTGCCGTGAGTACCCGATTCGACCAGTTGCGCCGCCCCTACTCTGCTATCCAGTTCCTGCTCAGCGTGCCCCGGCCGCAGCAGGCGCCGGCGGACACGGGCGTCGAAGTCGCCTTCGCGGGTCGCTCGAACGCCGGCAAATCCAGCGCGCTCAACGCCCTGACCGGGCGCAAGGCCCTGGCCCGCACCAGCAAGACCCCCGGGCGCACCCAGCACCTGGTCTTCTTCGCCCTGGACGAGCGCCGCCGCCTGGTGGACCTGCCCGGTTACGGTTTCGCCCGGGTGCCCGAGGCCATCCAGCGCGAGTGGGGCGAGGCCATGGCCACCTATCTGCAGCAACGCCAGTCCCTGACCGGCCTGATCCTGCTGATGGACATTCGCCATCCGCTGACCGACTACGACTGGCAAATGCTCGAATTCTGTCGCCATGCCGATCTGCCGGTGCATATCCTGTTGACTAAGGCCGACAAGCTCAAGCGCGGCCCGGCGCAGAACACCCTGCTGGCGGTGCGCAAACAGCTGGCCGATTATCCACAGGCCAGCGCGCAACTGTTCTCCGCCACCAAAAAACAGGGCCTCGAGGAGGCATTAAACGTGGTAAACCGCTGGCTCGACCTTGAGCCGGATCAAGGGAAACAAAAAAAAACCCCGGAATAGGGGTTGGGATGTGGGGAATTGCGTCATTCCGGGGTCAAGCTCGCCCGGCATTGGGGACCAGGCGTTGAATCCCGCTCTGGGTAAAGCGGGGTCAGACATTCACAGCGTAGTGCGCCCGGGCGCCCCGCAACAGGTGGCGATTGTGAACGTTTGTTAAATTTACGTTCCGGTTTACGATCGAGTTTCATCTCAGAAAAATCCGCTAGACTCTCCTGATAAAGAATCGATCCGCCCGGGCTCAGTAACCATACTGGTATGCCGGGTCGTTTCGACAAAACAACTTGCCATTGCAACGGGGAGAACGACCATGCTCAAACGCTTTCATCTGCACACCCTGCTCGGCAGCTTGCTGCTGCTAATCCTGTTAGTGCCCGAGGCGAACGCCATGCCGGCCTTCGCCCGCGACTACAAAATGTCCTGCGCTACCTGTCACGCCGCCTTTCCCAAGCTGAACGAGTTCGGTGAAAGCTTCGCGGCTTCCAACTTCCGCCTGCCCAACTGGAAGGACAACACCGTGGTCACCGGCGACGACATGCTGGCCCTGGCCAAGACCCCGCCGGTGGCGTTTCGCGCCCAGGCCTTTGCCCAGGCGCGCGATGCCGAGGCGATCGATGTCAGCACCGGCGAGTCCACCGAGGTGGACAGCGACTTCCAGTCGCCCTATCTGATCAAGATACTCTCCAGCGCGCCATTGTCGGAGCACATCACCTATTACTTTTACGCGATCTTTGCCGAGAAGGGTGGCAACGGCGAGACCGTCGTCGAGGACGCCTGGTTCTCGCATGATGCGGTCTTCGGTACCGACGTGAGCATGATGCTGGGGCAGTTCCAGGTCTCGGACCTGATGTTCCCGCGTGAAACCCGCCTGACCTTCCAGGACTATATGCCCTATCGCATGGCCGGCATCACCTACGATCGCGGCGTCATTTTCGACACCAGCGCCGGCCCGGTCGATCTGGCCGTCGGCCTGGTCAATGGCAACGGTATCAGTGAAAACCTCACCATCAACAGCCCCGGCTATCAGCGCTCGGATCACCTGTTCGACAATGACACCTCCAAGGCCGTGTTCGGGCGTATCGGCGGGGATATCGGCCCGGTGAGCGCCGGCCTGTTCGGTTACAGTGGCCAGCAGAAGAATGCGATCACCGATGTAGATAATCCCGCCGGTACGGGCAGCGGCAATCGACAAACCGACAAGAATATCGTCGGCCTCGATTTCAACGGCAAGCTCGGCAACAAGACCTACTGGTTCGCGCAGGCCCTGTGGAATGAGTGGGACGGTTTCATCAACGCCGGGCAAAACTACGAATGGTTCGGCGGCTTCGTCGGCATCGATTACATCCACAGCCCGCGCTGGGCCCATTCGCTGCTGTACAACTATGCCGATGCCGGGGATCTGGAAAACACCGATACCATCTATGAAGGCATCGCCATGGAGACGCTGACCTATACCGCCTCCTATTACTTCATGCGCAACGTCAAGGGCGTGATCGAATTCAATGCCGATCTGCAAAGCAAGGTTGCCCAGAGCGGCACCTACTACACCGGCCATTTGACCAACGAGAACTATTTCCTGGTCGGGTTTGACGCCGCGTTCTGACCTGCCCCGACGAAAATAATCGCTGCACGGACGCCCGCCCGGCGTCCGGACAGCTTTTGCCTGCCAGGGCGGATCTCCCCTGTTGGGCCTGCCCCTGAAGCACTCCACACTGCCCTTCGCCCCGACACACCCGGGTTAAACGACCGTCTATCTCTTTTGGGAGGGTTGCCGGTGAAATTTTCACCAAATACTATCAATCGAACACCTGAGCAACTGCTCAGGTGTTCGATTGAACATACCGTTAACCAAAGGGGAATAATATGTTTAATATCATTGACTTGCGGCCTACGCTGGCCGCCTTCGCACTCACCGCCCTTCTTGGCGGACCGGCACTCGTTCAGGCCCAGCCCTCGCCTGAACAGATGCAACAATCCCAGAAACAAATGAAAAAGATGATGCAGATGTACACCCCGGAGCTGCGCAAGCGGGTCCAGGCACTGTCACCCGCCACCAAAATGGAGGTGTTGAAGATCTTCTCCCAGCACACCCGACACAGTGACCAGGTCACCTTCCGCCAGGTAATGCACGAAGTGCTGGCAGACTATCAGGCCATCGCCGCGGCCATTGCCACCGACAACGGCGAGGCCGCCGCCAGAGCCGCCCGCCGCCTGGCCAATCACACGATCCCCAAAGGCGGACTGTTCCCCTACTTCAAACTGGATGAAATCAACGACAAGGACATGGGGGTATTACCCGCTATGAATACTGCCGTCGAAGGCAGTGCCCTGAAACTGGCGGAAGCAGCAGACCAGGGAGACATGACCACGGCAGCCAGCCACCTCAGCAATATCATGACCGGCTGCGTGGCGTGCCACCAGATGTTCCGGGGGAGACCCGGTGTTTCCAACAAGCTGATCGACAAGAAGTAGGCAGAGGGAATTACCACAGACCATTAATTAAGGGGATACGTGATGAAAAAGATCTCGCATGTAATGAGCGTGGCGATTCTGGCTACTCTCCCGCCACTGGCTCAGGCCACCAATGGTGACCAGATGCTCGGTGCGACCGCCACCCAGTGGAGCATGGGCGGTGCGACTACCGCCCAGCCACAGGATGCCGCAACGGTTCTGACCAACCCGGCCGCTCTTGCCGATCTCGACTTTGAAGAGGTTCGCTACGACATGGGCTTCGGCTTTCTGAATCCGCCACGCAAGGTCAACGGTACCGACAGCGACTCGGATCTTTATCTGATGCCGGCCGGTGCCAGTGCGTTCCGAATCGACGATCGTCTGACCTTCGGCATGGGCATGGCCGGGCTTTCGGGCATGGGCGTGGATGTGCCGTTTGTGATGGGCAACAACCCGCAGGTAGTCACCACCAAGCAGTTCTACAAGATCGCCCCGGGCTTCGGCTATCGGGTCAACGAGAACCTGAGCCTTGGCGCCGCCTTCAACCTCAACTACCAGTCACTGGCCATGGCAATGTACAACCCGGCCATATCACTGAATCGGCAACTGCCCCAGAAACAGGTCTATGGCTACGGCGCGACCTTCGGGCTGACCTACCAGGCCACTCCGAAACTACGGCTGGGAGCCGCCTATGAAACTCAGCAGAATATGGACGCTTTCGAGTGGAATGCCTTTGACGGCCGGTACGAGCTGACCATGGATGCGCCGCCAAAGCTCAGTTTCGGCGCCGCTTACAGCCCGGGTGCAGGATTACTGGTTGAAATGGATATCAAACGTATCTGGTTCAGCAAAGTGCTGGATCAAATTACCCTTACTACACCCAGCGGTTCAGTGCCATTGAACTTCGGCTGGGACGATCAGACCGTCTTCGCTATCGGGGTGCAAAAACAGGTCAGTCCGAAGACCACCGTACGTTTTGGTTACAACTACGGCGAAAGTCCCATCGGTCCGGAAGACGTAACGAGCAACTTCGGTTCTCTGGCGGTGACCGAACACCACCTCACTCTGGGCATGACCCGCAAGTTTAACAACCGTGTCATGGGATCGTTCTCTTACGGCCACGCCTTTAATAACGAGGTTTCCACAACGGATGGAAGCCAGACTATTGAGCTGGAACAGAATATTTTTAATTTCCAGATCAGTTATCAACACTGAATGATGAAGGAGAATAAAATATGAATGTCGATCGTATAGTCCACATCTTCGCCGGCACGGTCATCCTGGCCAGCCTGGCCGGCGCGCACTGGCACAACCCCAACTGGCTCTGGTTGACAGCTTTCGTCGGCCTCAACCTTTTCCAGAGCGGCCTGACCAACTTCTGCCCGCTGGCTTTCATGCTGAAGAAAAGCGGCGTTCCGGAAGGGGATTGCTGTACCTGATATCTTGATCAGCTTTTGACATCATGATACTTCTGGACCGGGTCGGGCCCGTAGAACGCCGTGGGCCCGACCCGGTTTCAGCACGGCAGGATCAACACCGGCTTTCCCGGCTTTTCAATTGTTACCCTGATAACAGAACAGGCAAGAAGGGAAGCGATACTTTGCCACCAATGGCATAATAGACACCGACCCCGCGGCTCGTTTTATGAACACGGCAACGGTGTATCCAACATAACGATATAATTCCGAGGACGATAATTTCCGGTGAGTGACTCCCCCACATCCCGTTCCACCCGGCGCAAACCCGCCGAGGCACGTCGCCAGGACATCATCCACGCGGCCATGAAGATCCTCCAGACAGAGGGGGTCGAAAAACTCACCACCCGCTCCCTTTCCAAAGCGGTCGGCATCGCCCAGCCAACGCTTTTTTTGCACTTCGGCAACAAAAGCCATGTGCTCGTCGCACTGATCGATCACATACAGGAGAGCCTGCAAGCAGGATTGCGCGAACAGAATCTTGCCGACTATACCCCACTGGAACGCCTGCGCCGGGTTATCCACTTCCATTTACAGTTTATCCAGCACAGACCCGGTATCCCGAGATTACTCTTTTCCGAAGAGATTCAGAACGGCAGCCAGGAAGTTCGCGAACGGATGCAGCTCCTGGTGGGGGCATTCCTGGAGTATCTGACCGGACTGATTCGCGAGGGGCAGGAAATGGGCGAGCTGCGTGGCGATCTGGACGCCCAGGAATGTGCCTGCCTGTTAATTGCATCGATTCAGGGACTGGCCTTTCGCTGGGTTCTTTCCGAATTCCGCTTCGCACTGGAAGAACAGGCCGACGTTGTCACCGCCACGTTTATCGATGGCTGGCGCTCACGATCCTGAACAGGCAATCGGTTGGGCAAAAAAATGCCCCGGACGAAGTGGGGATAAAGCACCGCCCGGGGCTTCAAAATAGCCCGGCTTGGGGAAACCGGGCTTTTTATTCCCACTACAGGGAGGGTTGCGGGAATAAGCGCATTGCTGCGCTCACAAGATAAGACCGCCATCAAGCGGGAAAGTTCCGACCGGTCGCACAGCCCGGCCAATTTGCTCGCGACTGCAGGCGGCTAACGCCGCACCCGGCGGCGGTCGTAATCATGCAGCAGACGCTCAAGCTGCTGAATAATCCGCCTCCAGCGTTCCGAGTCCATCGACAGTCCCTGCAAAATCCCGGCGAACTGGTTTGAATAGGGGGTCTCGTCCACGGTTGAGGCCGCGATCACCTCCAGTCGTTCGCGGCTGGCGTTATAATTTTTAACCAGAAAATCGATCATCGAATCGCTCAGCGGCACCTGGTAAACCCGGCGAATGCGCAGCGCCAGGTACTCGGCACTCTTGCCCAGGTCCTCGCGGACTTCGCGCACTGCCGCGGCGCCCAAGCCGGCCTTGGCATCGGCGCTGAAGCCGGCTTCCAGCCCGCCAAGATAGGCGGCGCGACTGCTGTAGATCGCCCGCTGGATGCTGGCGTCAGTCAACGGCACATGGGACTGCAGGATCAACACCAGGCGAATCGCCAGGCGCTTGAGATCCTCGCTGTTTAGCGCTCGGCCGCCGCGTTGCAAGCCGGCATCGGTCGGCCGCAAACCGAGCCCGCGCAGATATTCGCAAAACTTCTGCGCCACTTCGATCTTATCTTCATCGTCCAGCGCAATGCGCTCTTCGCGAATCCGCAGGCCCCGCGAGCGACGCGGCAATACGAACGGCGCCGGCTGTTTGGCCTGGCGCCGGCGTAACTCCTCCCAGCGCTCCAGCGCCCGGATATAGCGGTCGCGCCATTTCTGAACTTCCTCGCTGGCCCGGCGACTTTCCCGCACCAGCTCCAGAATCGTTTTCAACTCCGGCCAGCTGGTCGCCGCCCCGAGCCGCCCCTGCCGGACCAGTTGCTCCAGCCCGGAGGCCAGGCGGGTCAACAACTCTTCCGGCGGCAGACTGGTCACCGACTCATCGAAACCCATCTCGGGATGTTCAGCCAGACAGTTGGCCAGCGCATGAAGGCGGGTGGTGGCCATCGCCTGGCGAACGCTGTAACGGTTGCGGGCATCCTCGACCTCATCCAGGCTGCGCACCTGTTGCCAGCCACCCTCGTAGTCGATGACCAGGCGGGTAATCTCGCGACCACTCAACAGTTCAAAGGCCAGTACCAGCACTTCCTGAACATCCTCGAGCGCCATCAGTTCGAGATCCTGGCGATCGGCGGCGGAGAAGATCGCCGCCAGAAAGTTATCCCGGCGGGGCACGCCATATTCAAACGAGGGCGCCATACCGGTCAGCCGATCGCGCAACAGATCCGCCTCGGCCGGTGCGATCGCGTGGACCTTCTCCAGCGCCGCCGCGCGTGCATCGGCACTGGCGTCGATCAGGTCCTGCACCCGGCTACGCAACCCCAAGCGACGATAAATTTCGATCTGTTCGGTAATCTCGGCCAGGCTGGTGTCGCCGGTCAGCTCACGCACCGCCAGCGCCACACTGTCGGGACTCAGATCCAGCTCGTGTAACAGGGCGCCGGCCGCGCGCAGCCGCCGGTCTTCCGGCGCCAGCTCGGCCAGGATCATGTCGCGACTTTCAAACAACAGATCCGGTAACAGATCGAGCGTCCTGCTCAACACCTCGCGGGCATCGTTCTGGCGCCGGCCACTCAGCATCACCGCCACAAAGCGGGCCAGCAAACCAATCACACCCAGGATGAGCGTATAGGCGGCAAAGAAAACAAAATTCTGCGCCGGCGCGGCATGCCCGAACCCCAGGTAATAACCGCCCTGCATGGCCAGAAAGGTCACCGGCCCGGCCGTCCACAACAACTGCAACAGGGTCAGACTCCAGGGCGTCTTGCGTACACTCGAGACCGCCTCGTCGATACGACTGTGACCGACCCGCTCAAGACTGACGCGCTCCTGATCCAGGCCGATCAGTTCCTCGTCGTCGCTATTGTTTTTACGCCAGGGGAGTTGCACGGGTGTCCTTGAGTGGCAGGTAGTGAAGAAGTTAAGCGGATTATTCCAACTTATGCCACGTCATCACAACAACAAAAGCGTGTCACAAGACAAAGAACGGTATTACCGTGCCGGCACCAGCCAGCGCTGCACTGCCTGAGGAACCCGGCGCAGCACCTGGGCGCGGCTGGCATGCCAGAACGCGGAGAGCAGCAACAGGGCAGAACCGATCACCAGCGCGGTCAGTGCAAAACTCAGACTCACCACCCCGTATTGCTCCAACAGGGTACTGAAGGCATACATCACATAGACCAGGGCGGAAACCATCAGCGCCCGACGATCGATACACAGCGAGATAAACCCGATCGCCATGTACAACACGATCACCACGGCAGCACGCCACAGGTCCATCTGTCCTTCAAAGACCCCCAGCGCGGCAAACACGGGATGGACCAGCAACGGTGCGGCCAGCAAATGCAGCCAGAAGGCGACATCCGATTTGCGTGTCAGGCGCGCCGTATCCCGGGTATCCCAGTACATCGCCAACAGAAAGACCAACACGCCAGCAATAAAGGCAATCACGCTCAGCCAGTACCGGGCGCCTGGCACCGCCCAGAGCAACAGGGCAATGGCGAACCCCACTAT
This sequence comes from Pseudomonadota bacterium, assembly GCA_034190045.1. Classification (GTDB taxonomy): domain Bacteria; phylum Pseudomonadota; class Gammaproteobacteria; order UBA6429; family Thiohalophilaceae; genus Thiohalophilus. Next base: position 22,403 of record JAXHTI010000016.1, on the reverse strand, counting down.
CGCCGCCGCACCGGCGGCCACGGTAATGGGTACCTGAAAGCGGCGCCAGTGTAGCCAGGCTGCAAGTGTTGCCAGGGCGCAGGCAATAGCCAGGCTTTGCGCTTCCTGCCATGGAACCGGTAACAGAAACGCTCCGCTCAGCACACTGCTGACAAAAACCAGTAACAATACGATCGATGGCAGGGCCATGCGCCGGCGACGGGTAAAGAACTCGGCCAGCAGCCAGGCCACCGCCGCCACGGCGGCGGCACCGATCCAGTCCGCCAGCACGCTGGCAATCCCGCCCACCGAGACCAGCAGCAACAGACTGGCGATGACGACAAATATGTCATTGAAGCCGGTAACCAGACGAAAATGTTCCTCGTCCACCGCCGGCCCCTGTCGCAGCCCGGCCACATGTGCGCGAAATGCCTGTGCGGTTTCCTGACTCAAAACGCCCGCATCAACCGCCGAGGTAATATCTTCTTCTGTGTACATTCAACAAACTCCCGGGTTAAGCACCCGTACATCGCTCCAGCCGGAACACATTGCAGGGTCTTGCCAACGGTTCTGCTTGATATCCATGTTGTCTTGATCCCGGTCAATGAGCGGGCGGACCGGTTCGCTATGCTTTCCCGTCGACGCTAATTGCCATCAAACCCATGCCAGCGAGGCTTCTTGATTATGTCCCGTCCACAATACATGTCCGATCCTGTATCCAGCCCCTTTCACCCGGATAACACTGATCACTATCCGCGCTGGCGCGATCAAAAACTGCTGGATTATCCCGAGAGTCTGGGTGACCTGCTGGTAGAAATCAACGACCCCCGGACTCTGCGCGACAGCGAGCATGAGGCCCTGTTGCAGCGTTGCCGCAAAACCAACATGGCACTGTATGCGAGCAACACCGGCGACGATCCCGACCCGGCCATCCCCCTGTCGCTGGGCCAGCGCTTCGGATTGCACAATATGAATCACAACTGGCTGGCCGACGAAACCGGCCTGACCTCGCTCACCGTGCGCGACACCGGGGTACGCCAGAACTACATTCCCTACACCAACCGGGCAATCAACTGGCATACCGACGGTTACTACAACGCTCTCGATCGACAGATAGGCGCGTTAAACCTGCACGTGGTACAACAGGCCGCCCGGGGCGGTGAGAACACGCTGATGGATCACGAAATCGCCTATATCCTGCTGCGCGAACAAAACCCGGAGTATATCCGGGCGCTGATGGCACCTGGCGTCATGACCATTCCCGCACGCATCGACGAAGGCGGCAGCGTCGCCCGCCCCGAGGTCGCCGGGCCGGTTTTCAGCATCCTGCCCTCGGGTGATCTGCACATGCGCTATACCATCCGGGTCAACAACGTGATGTGGGCCGACGACCCGCTCAGTCGCGAGGCGCTGAGTTGCCTGCAGAATATCCTGGAGGGTGACTCCCCCTGGATCTTTCACGGTCGCCTGGAGTCGGGCATGGGGCTGGTAAGCAACAACGTGCTGCACGATCGCGCCGCCTTCGTCGACGACGAGACGCACAAGCGGCATTATTACCGCGCGCGTTATTTCGATCGTCTGGCCAGCACCACGATGTCGGAGGTGTATGAGTTGTAACACCCCTCGGCCCGGGGCACTCGAGTCAGCGCTTCGCCTGCCACGGCCAGCGGCCGGTCAGTTCGACTTCCAGGGTGAAACTCAGGAAAGTTCGCACCAGCACCACCACCGCCAGCACGCCCACCGAATAGAACGTCAGGTCCACCGCCACGGTATGAATAATGTCCGCCGCAATCAGAAACTCCAGCCCGAGCAGAATACCGCTGCCCACCCGCTGACGCAGTTCCTGGAAGATCGGTTCACGTTCCGTTTCCTTAAACAGGCGACGCAGGGCCTGAACCAGCGCGTAGACCGCCACCAGGGTAATAATCGCGATCCCCAGCGTTTCGATCAGCAACACGCTCCATTCGGCAATCAACCTGATCGCATCGGACATGATTCACTCTCCTTCACCCTGCGTCGCCAACCCAGTTGCTTGCCGGGCATCGATTAAAAGAAACCGGATTGATTTATTGTGACAAAGACCCCGGATTTTTCACCCGGTATAAAAGTTACGCAGAAGGCGCCCGCCTGGACTAACATTCGGTCAGACTGACCGCCAGTCCACCCAGTGCGGTCTCCTTGTATTTGTCCGACATCTCCAGCCCGGTCTGTTTCATGGCCGCAATGCAGCTGTCCAGCGGCATAAAGTGCGTGCCGCTTTCGCGAATTGCCAGCGAGGCCGCCGCGTGGGCCTTGATCGCGCCGAAGGCATTGCGCTCGATGCACGGCACCTGCACCAGCCCGTTGACCGGATCGCAGGTCATACCCAGGTGATGTTCCAGCGCGATCTCCGCCGCGTTTTCGATCTGTGGCGCCGTACCGCCGCGCAGCGCGCACAGACCGGCCGCGGCCATCGCCGCCGCCGAACCGACCTCACCCTGACAACCGACTTCCGCGCCGGAAATGGAACTGCGATGTTTGATAATCCCGCCAATCGCCCCGGCAGTGAGCAAATAATCCCGGATCGCCGGCTCATCGGCGCCCTCGTGCAACACCCGATCATAGAGCACGGCGGGAATCACCCCGGCCGCGCCGTTGGTCGGCGCGGTCACCACCGCGTGCCCGGCGGCATTCTCCTCGTTGACGGCGATCGCGTAGACCGACAACCAGTCATTGAGCGTGGCCCCGGTCGGATCGTTTTGCAGTTGCCGATACAGATTGCCGGCCCGTCGGGGAAGTTCCAGCCCACCGGGCAACCGGCCTTCGCCGGTCAGACCCGTCTCGACACAGGCGCGCATGGCCTGCCAGATCGCATCCAGCCCGGCGTCGAGCGCCTCGTCGCTCAGATAGACAAGTTCATTGGCCCGTTTCATTTGTGCGATCGACAACCCGCTCTTCGCGGCCATCGCCAGCATCGATCGGGCGGAATCAAACGGGTAGGGGCAATCAGACGCCGACGCCATTTTCAGCGGCGCCTCTAATTGATCGATCTCGGCCAGCGTACTGATAAACCCGCCGCCAATGGAAAAATAGGTTTCGGACAACACGATGTTGTCCCGCGGATCGCGCAACTCAAAGATCAGCCCGTTGGGATGCTGGGGCAGTGGCGCCCCCGTGTCGAACACAATATCCGTGGCAGGGGAAAAGCGGAACCGGTGTCCTTCGCTGATATCAATCGTCTCGCTACGCCCGAGCTCCTCGACCAGCGCATCCACGTCCCTGGCCGTCAGATCAGCGGGCGAATAATCGTGCAGCCCCAGAGTCACAGCACGGTCGGTGCCATGCCCCTTGCCGGTATAGGCCAGGGATCCTTTCAGGGTGCAGCGAACAGCGAGGTCGTTGGAATTCCCCGCCGAATAATCCTTTACCTTGTTCAGAAAATCCTTTGCCGCCACCATCGGACCCATCGTATGGGAGCTGGAAGGGCCGATGCCGATCTTGAACAGGTCCAGAACACTGATAAACATACCTCTTCCCCCGACCCTTTCCTCTAGCAGGTAACGTAGCCAATATCAGGCTTACGCGCCATATAAAAGATTCATATCTTTTTACAGGGGACTTCAAAATCCACATGATAATGCTCGTCATGCCTGACCCAGGATCTTTTCTTTGAAAACTGCACATGTGTTTGCAGATATTCACCATAGCGCGTCTGCATGAGGTGGGGACGCAGTTGGGGGTCAAAAATCACTCGCCACAAGCCAAACCCTTTAGATTTTGACATTTTGTGCAGCGCCACAATATGTGCAGCCATCGCCTCGTAATCGATCCTATAATCCTTATATTGACCTTCTTCATCGAACTCGATCGCATAACCCAGCTTGTTAAAGTAATGGGTTGGCAGATGGATCGAGTCCCCTTTCCTGTTAACCACCGGGACCATAAAATCCACCGACAGTCCATTCTGGTGAGTTTTATGGGGCTTAAACTGCCCGCCCTGTCTGAAACCGGTTTCGGCGTATTTATAAACCTTGCCGGGGGCCTCACTTTCAAGTCTTTGATACGCCTCTACAATGATTTCTCTGACACTGGAATGCACATAGGTTCTGCCCGCAATTTCCGCTGTTGTGCTGTAACTGACAAAATTGTTGCCTTCACCAGGAAGTTTGACACCGCCTGAAAGCCGGCCATTTGCCGTGGTTCCGAAACAAGTGCTTTCTTCCGCTATCACAAAAGAACTTACAATAAACAATACTACCGTCAGATACCGTCCCATATGGCTATGTCGTCTCCTCATAGACATCCCTGAACACCAGCATTTCCGGCAAACGTTGTTCGGCACCTTCAGGAAACCCGCAACGATCGGTAAATGAAGTCATATCACGATAGGTTCCGAATATACGGTCCCATACCGGAATATCACTGTAATTATAAGAATGCACATCATATTGATGGTGAACCGAGTGCAGCTCCGGTGTCTGAACGAAATATCTGAGCCAACGTGGCGTTTTAACATTGGCATGATAGAAATATTCGCCGGTAGCCGCAAAAAAGTTGTACCAGAAACTCGCCAGCAGAGAGACGCCAAGCACCGGAAACAGAATAACTGCTGTAATAAAGGAATTAACCAGGATTTCAAACGGGTGCTTGTAAAAAGAAGTCAGCACCTCGATCCGGGATGCTGAATGATGGACCTGGTGAAACACGACCCACCAGCCATTTTTATGTCGAAGACGATGCCACCAGTAGAATACGAAGGTGCCGACGAACCAACCCAGAAACCCTTCCATGGCGGGCATGTCCAGGCTGGCGAGATTAAGTACAGACTCACCGGAAAATACCTCCATCCAGATACTGCCCGTCAAGAGGGTAATTCCAAGCTGTGTGAAATTAATCAACAGCGCCCGGGCATACCAGCCGGTGGAATTCGGGAGCTCTCTGCCTGGGCGGACGTGCTCCCAGACCAGAAACACGGTGGTGCTGATTATCACCAGCAAGGTTGGCAGGGTAATCGTTCCAATATCCATACTTGCCCCTCTGCGGGATTGGTACATCGCAATTCAAGTAATCGTTCCTGATTACCTTTGCCTATCTCGGATGTCTTTATTTTTATACAGCGCCCCGCCTGTCAGCGTCATAATACCAGTGCTAAATCAGTGCGCCTCGTCCCAGTTGTCACCGATACCCACATCTACTTCCAGCGGCACCGACAGCTCGGCGGCTTTAACCATGTTATCGCGGATAACCCTGGTGGCTTCGTCGAGGGCGTCGTCGCGGACTTCGAAGACCAGTTCGTCGTGCACCTGCATGATCATCCAGATCGGCAGCTGATCTTTTTCGATCACGCTATCCAGCGTAATCATGGCGCGCTTGATGATGTCGGCGGCGGTGCCCTGCATGGGCGCGTTGATCGCGGTACGCTCGGCGTACTGGCGACGGGTGTGGTTGCTGGTATTGATCTCGGGCAGATACAAACGCCGGCCATAGACGGTTTCGACATAGCCCTGCTCGCGGGCTTTTTCGCGGATATCGTCCATGTACTGTTTGACGCCGGGATAGCGGGCAAAATAAAGGTTCACGTACTCCTGCGCCTGGCCGCGATCGATGCCGAGCTGGCGCCCCAGGCCGAAGGCGGACATGCCGTAGATCAGCCCGAAGTTGATCGCCTTGGCCGAACGGCGCTGTTCGCTGCTCACCTTGTCCAGTTCGACGCCGAACACCTCGGCGGCGGTGGCGCGGTGGATGTCCTCGCCGTTTTTAAACGCCTCGAGCAGGCCCTTGTCGCCGGACAGATGGGCCATGATCCGCAGTTCGATCTGCGAGTAATCGGCCGCCAGCATGCGATAGCCTTGCTCCGGCACAAACGCCTTGCGAATCCGCCGCCCCTCTTCACTGCGGATCGGGATGTTCTGCAGGTTGGGCTCGGTCGAGGACAGACGGCCGGTGGCGGCCACCGCCTGCTGATAGGAGGTGTGTACCCGCCCGCTGTCGGGGTGAATCATCTCCGGCAGCTTGTCGGTATAGGTGGATTTGAGTTTGCTGAGGCCGCGCCATTCGAGCACCCGCTGCGGCAGCTCGTAGCCCTGATCGGCCAGCTCCTGCAGCACCGACTCGGCGGTGGAGGGCTGGCCCTTGGCGGTCTTGCTCACCACCGGCAGGCCCTGTTTTTCGAACAGGATCGCCTGCAGCTGTTTGGGCGAGCCGAGGTTAAACGCCTCGCCGGCCGACTCGTGCGCGGCCTGTTCCAGCTCCTTGAGCCGCCTGGCCAGCTGCTTGCTCTGTTTATTGAGCATACCCACATCCAGCTTCACCCCGCGGCGCTCCATGCGCGAGAGCACCGGCATCAGCGGCATTTCGATCTCTTTGAAGACTTTGGCCAGCGACGGAATCGCCTCGAGTTTGGGCCACAGGGTCTGATGCAGGCGCAGGGTGACATCCGCATCCTCTGCGGCATAGTCCGTCGCCGGTTCGATCGCCACCTGATCAAAGGTCACCTGTTTGGCCCCCTTGCCGGCGACATCTTCGTAATGAATGGTTTTGTGGCCCAGGTACTTGAGCGCCAGGGTATCCATGTCGTGGCGGCTGGCGGTGCTCTCCAGCACATAGGATTCGAGCATGCTGTCGAAAGCCACGCCCTCCAGTTCAATGTCATACCGCCCCAGCACATTCATGTCGTATTTGATGTGCTGGCCGAGCTTGGGGTAGCGGGGATCCTCGAGCAGCGGTTTTAGCTGTTCGAGGACTTTCGTGCGATCCAGCTGTTGCGGGGCGCCGGAATAGTTGTGCGCCACCGGCAGATAGGCGGCCTCGCCCGGCTTGATAGCGAACGAGCAGCCGACGATCTCCGCCTCCATATAATTGAGACTGGTTGTCTCCAGATCGAAGGCGAACAGCTCGGCCGCCCTGAGCCGTTTGAGCCAGCCCTCGAAGGCCTTTTGATCCAGGATGGTTTCGTAGGCCGGCTTATCGCCGGCGTTATCCGACCCGTTGTCGTCACCGGCCTCCGCCTGCTCGCCCAGCAGATCGCTGAGCCAGCTTTTGAATTCATAGCGCTGATAAAAATCGCGCAATGCCGCGTTGTCGGGCTCGCCACGATTAAGCGTATCCGGGCTGACGTCGAGCTCGACATCGCATTTGATGGTGACCAGCTCGCGGGACAGCGGTAACTGATCCAGCGAATCGCGCAGGTATTCCCCCACCTTGCCCTTGAACTGCCCGGCGTTCTCCATGATGGCATCCAGCGAGCCGTATTCCTGCAACCACTTGACCGCCGTTTTGGGGCCCACCTTGGGCACCCCGGGCACGTTGTCCACCGTGTCGCCGATCAGCGCCAGGTAATCGATGATCCGCTCCGGCGCCACACCGAACTTCTCCCTGACCCCCTCTACATCGCTGACATTGCCGGACATGGTGTTGATCAGGGTGACATGCGCGTCCACCAGCTGGGCCATATCCTTGTCACCGGTGGAGATGAGGGTCTCGATACCCTCTGCCTCGGCCTGGCGGGCCAGGGTGCCGATCACATCGTCGGCTTCCACGCCGGGCACACACAGCAGCGGCAGACCCATGGCCTGGATGATCTGGTGAATGGGCTCGATCTGTTCGGCCAGATCGTCGGGCATGGGCGGGCGATTGGCCTTGTACTCGGCATAGAGATCGTCGCGAAAAGTCTTGCCCTTGGCATCGAACACCACCGCGATATGCTCGGGGTGATAATCCTTGAGCAGGCGGCGGATCATGTTGATCACCCCGTAGATGGCGCCGGTGGCCTCGCCGCCGGAGTTGGTCAGCTTGGGCATCGCATGGTAGGCGCGGAACAAATAGGATGATCCGTCGACCAGGATAAAAGGTTTGTTTTGCTTGTCGGACATGGGTAATGGTCAACCGTTGCGTGAGAATAGTGGCCGAATCTGTCGAACTCGCTCCACAGGATGCATTATACTTGCCCGGCCGCGATATTGCGGCCACTCGCCGCCGACAACCACAGCCGACAATGAGACAGGGCCGGACCGATCATAATGGACGATAAGCACAAACACCCCGGAATGCTGCCGGTCAACGATACCATGCTGACCCGCGAATCCTGGAAAATTTTCCAGATCATGGCGGAGTTTGTCGAAGGCTTCGAACGACTGGCGCAGATTCGCCCCTCGGTGAGCATCTTCGGCTCGGCCCGGACCCGGCCGGACCACCCCTATTATCAGAAAACCATCGAGATCGCCCGGGCGCTGTCCAACGCCGGGTTTTCGGTGGTCAGCGGCGGCGGCCCCGGCATCATGGAAGCCGCCAACAAGGGTGCGTTCGAAGGCAAGTCCCCCAGTATCGGGCTCAATATCCAGCTGCCGCACGAGCAGGCCGGTAACCCCTATCAGGATATCTCGCTCTCCTTTCGCCACTTTTTCTCGCGCAAGGTGATGTTCGTCAAATACGCTGCCGCCTACGTGGTGCTGCCCGGCGGCTTCGGCACCCTGGACGAGCTGGCCGAGATCCTGACCCTGGTACAGACCAAAAAATCACGTCGCATTCCGATCATCCTGGTGCATGAACCGTTCTGGGCCGGCCTGCTCGACTGGTTCCGCACCACCCTGGTCGACGAAGGCACGATCAATGCCGAGGATCTCGATCTGATCCAGATTCTGGACGAGCCCGAAGCGATCCTGGATGCTATCTTTAAACATTATGAATACAGCGGTTTCGAGCCCTCGGCCGAAGAAGCCGAGATCATGCTGGACCTGTAAGGCGGTTAACCAATGAGACAACGCACTGCTCTGCTCCTTTTTATCAGCCTGTCGCTGCTCGCCGGGCCGCTGCACGCCGCCGACGATGCCCCGCCGCCACCCCCGCCGTTGCCGGAGGAGCTGGAAGGTTATGAGGATGTTCCGCAACCGGAAGTCACCATTATTCAGCGCGAGGATCGCACCATCGAAGAGGTGCGTATCAACGGCCAGCTGCGCTATGTCAAAGTGACGCCCAACAAGGGCGTGCCCTATTATTTTATCGACACCGACGGTGACGGCACGGTGGATACCCGAAAGAATGATCTGGATAATCCGACCATCAACCAGTGGATCCTCAAACGCTGGTAACAGGGCGACCATTTACACTAACGAGTCTGGCTGAAATCCGATATGTCGGTTTATACAAAGGTCGAGCGCCACGAGCTTGAAGCATTTTTACGCCACTACTCGCTGGGGCAACTGGTGGAGTATCGGGGGATCAGTGCCGGTATCGAAAACACCAACTATTTTGTCACCACCTCCAGCGGGCGCTATGTGCTGACCCTGTTCGAGGCGCTGTCGATGGAGGAACTGCCCTATTTTCTCGACCTGATGGCGCACCTGGCCGAACACGAGGTTCCCAGCGCCCACCCGGAAGCGGACAATGAAGGCCATTATCTGCGCACCCTCAACGGCAAGCCGGCCGCGCTGGTCCTGCGTCTGGAGGGCAAGAGCGTGGACGAACCCAACCAGGCCCAGTGCGCCGCGCTGGGCCGGGCACTCGGCCACCTGCATGTGGTCGGCCAGTCGTTTACCGGCTACCGGGAAAACCAGCGCGGCCCCCACTGGTGGGTGGAAACGGCCGAGCAGGTTCTGCCACGGCTGAATGGCGAGGATGCCGAGCTGCTGGATAACGAGATCACCTTTCAGAAACAGCACCGGCATGACAACCTGCCGCGCGGTGTCATCCACGCCGACCTGTTTCGCGACAATGCCCTGTATATCGGTAACCGGCTCACCGGGATCATCGACTTCTATTACGCCTGCAATGACGTGCTGCTCTATGACGTGGCGGTCACGGTGAACGACTGGTGCTGCGACGAAAACGGCCACTTTGACCCGCCGCGACTGGAGGCCTTTCTCGACGCCTATCGCCAGGAGAGGGAATTTACCGACGCCGAACAGGAAGTCTGGCCGGTGATGCTGCGCGCCGCCGCGCTGCGCTTCTGGCTCTCGCGGCTGTACGATATGCATTTCCCGCGCGAGGGGGAAATCACCCACATCAAGGATCCGCTGGTATTCCGGCGCATCCTGGCGCGGCGAATCGCCAGTCAGGATTCGCTATCGCTGAATCCCGACCTGGCAGGGGCCAGGGACTAGACACCAGGGCCTGGCAAGACAAGCCAGTCCCTGGCGAAACCTGTGGATAACTTTGTGGACGAAACGGCGAGATTTTCCGGATTCGGTGCATTTTCCGGCACCGTTTCGGGGCGCGAATATTAGAGTTTTCTGTTTTATTATAAATAACAATACGTTACATTGTTTTTATGGGCTCAGATTCAATTTTCCGAATATTTTCATAAATGTGTCATGCACTTAGCCAGCTGTGTATAACTCCCCTCAGGGTTTACCCTAAGTCACCCGGCTGACTTGCACAAAGTCCTTACCCGATGCAGGATCATTGCCCACTATTCCGGACAGCGTATCCCCGAATGGAAAAACTCATCCGCGTTCTCAATGGCCTCAGTGAATGGACCGGGCGCGGTATTGCCTGGTTCACCCTGTTGATGGTGGTCATTACCTTTCTCGTCGTGATACTTCGCTCGATGTTCAATGTCGGCTGGATTGCCATGCAGGAGTCGGTCACCATACTCCATGCCCTGACCTTTCTGCTGGGCGCGGCCTACACGCTCAAACACGACGGTCATGTCAGGGTGGATATTTTTTACCACCGCATGTCTCAGCGGAACCGGGCCCTGGTCGACATGTTCGGTACCTTTTTCCTGCTGTTACCGGTCTGCCTGTTTATCCTGTTCATGAGCTGGGATTACGTAGCCACCTCCTGGAGCTACCAGGAACGCTCCACCGAATCCAACCTGGCCTGGGTCTACCTGCTGAAAACCACCATGCTGATCATGCCATTGCTGCTGATCCTGCAGGGTTTCGCCAGCTTCCTGACTTCTCTGCTGATCTATCTCGGGCGGCTTGCGCCGACCAACGAGCCCGAACGACAGGAGGCCGGCTAAATGGCCGAATTCATGCCGCTACTGATGTTCATCGGGGTCGGCCTGGTACTCCTGACCGGCTACCCTGTCGCCCTGGTGCTGGGCGGCACAGCCCTTCTGTTTGCCTTGCTTGGCCAGATGACCGGTACCTTCGATGCCGCTTTTATCGAGGCAATGCCGAACCGCCTGTACGGCATCATGACCAATGGCACGCTTATCGCTGTCCCTCTGTTTGTCTTCATGGGCGTAATGCTGGAGCGCTCCAAGGTGGCCGACCAGTTGCTGGACACCATGGCCATGCTGTTCGGCCCATTACGCGGCGGGCTCGGCATCTCGGTCACGCTGGTGGGGATGCTGCTCGCCGCCAGTACCGGCATCGTCGGGGCCACTGTAGTAACCATGGGCCTTTTGTCGCTGCCGACCATGCTGCGCCGTGGCTATGATCCTGGCCTCGCCGCCGGCACCATTTGCGCCTCGGGAACGCTGGGCCAGATCATCCCACCGTCGATTATACTGGTGCTGCTGGGCGACGTGCTCTCCTCGGCCTATCAACAAGCCCAGCTGGATATGGGTCTGTTCAGCCCGGATACCGTCTCCGTCGGTGATCTGTTTGTCGGCGCGCTGTTTCCGGGGTTATTGCTGGTCGGACTGTATATCCTCTACCTGATCGGGGTAGCGCTGTTCAGGCCCGAAAAGGTGCCCGCCATTCCCGCCGAGGAACGCTATAGCGACTATACAGCCCTGCTGATACGCGCCGCCAAAGTATTGTTGCCCCCCCTGTTCCTGATCGTGGCGGTGCTCGGCTCGATTATGGCGGGTGCCTTTATTGAGGGTGCGCCCAAGGCCACCCCGACCGAGGCCGCCAGCATCGGGGCAATCGGCGCCATCGTCCTGGCCATGCTGCAAAAGCAGTTTAATCTCGCAATCCTGCGCGAGGTGATGCGTACCACCACCCGCGTAAGCAGTATGGTGTTCCTGATCTTTATTGGCGCCTCGATCTTCTCGCTGGTATTTCGCGGCTTCGGCGGTGACGAGGCGGTTCGTGAAATCCTCACCAACATGCCAGGTGGCGTGGTCACCGCGGTTTTCATTGTCATGATGGTGATGTTTCTGCTGGGGTTTATTCTCGATTTTATCGAGATCACCTTCGTCGTGGTCCCGATTGTTGCCCCCATACTGCTTAGCATGGGACTGGATCCTGTCTGGCTCGGAGTAATGATCGCCATCAACCTGCAGACTTCCTTCCTGACACCGCCTTTCGGCTTTGCGCTTTTTTACCTGCGCGGTGTCGCCAGCAACCAGCTGACGACCACGCAGCTGTATCGCGGTGTACTGCCATTTATCATTATCCAGCTGATCGCCCTGTCCGTCCTCGCCCTGTGGCCAGGGCTGGCTACCTGGTTGCCAGGAGTTATCTATGGCTAGATGACAGGGGCTAGTTACTAGCCGCTAGTCGCGTAGGTCACATTGGCGATAGCCTATGTGACATCATCTTGACCCAAGGCAGATGATCATAGTCCGCCAAAAAACGCGAATTAACGCTAAATTTTCGCATAATCTTTGCGTTTATTTGCGTTCATTAGCGGACTGATTTCCCTTGCTCCGAATTTATTCTCTGTGTAAAAGGAACACATGGTAGAGAAGATCAAAAAGTCCGATGAAGAGTGGCGGGAGTTGCTGAGCGAGGAGCAGTTCCAGGTCACCCGTCGCCACGGCACCGAGCGGCCGTTCAGCGGGGAGTATTGCGACAGCAAGGCGCCGGGGACCTATGTCTGCGTCTGCTGCGGGCAACCGCTGTTTCACTCCAAAGAGAAATTCGACTCGGGCAGTGGCTGGCCCAGTTACTGGCAGCCGATCAGCGAAGAGGTCATCGAGACCACCGAAGACACCAGCCACGGCATGCGCCGCACCGAAGTGCACTGCAGCCGCTGCGACGCCCATCTCGGCCATGTCTTCCCCGACGGCCCGCCGCCCACCGGCCTGCGCTACTGCATCAACTCCCTCTCTCTCAAGCTCCAGGAAGACACCGCTGATTAAGGCTGATTATTTAACGCGGAGGTCGCAGAGGCGCAGAGGATAGAAGACTGTAAAATTATTCATTTTCCCGGATCTACTCCTGCATGGAACGCCCTTCCATTTACACACGATTATATTTGTCCTTCTCTGCGTTTCTTTGCGTCTCCGCGCCTCTGCGTCAGGATCTTTACTGAATTTAGCTACATCTCTCTCGCCGCCATGTAGGTCTGTTCGGAGATGCGGTGCCATTCCATTGCCTGGTCACGGAATTTTTTGAATGACTCGTAGACCTTCTTGCTCATTTTGTCCTGTTCGGCCACTTCGGCGACGACTTCATCGGAGAGGTTGCGCAGTTTTTTCAGGACGTCGTCCGGGTAGCGGCGCAGGTCGACGTTGTGTTCTTCCACCAGAGTTTTGAGCGCCTGGTTGTTGCGCGCGGTGTATTCGGCCAGCATGTCCTGGTTGACCACCTTGCAGGCATTGCGCACGATACTTTGCAAATCCTTTGGCAGGGCGTCGAAGGCTTCCTTGTTGATCATGGCCTCCAGCGTGGTGCCAGGCTCATGCCAGCCCGGATAATAGTAATACTTTGCTACCTTGTAGAGGCCGAAGGCCAGATCATTATACGGACCGACCCATTCAGTGGCATCAATGACACCGGACTGCAGCGAGGTATACAGCTCCCCTCCCGGCAGAGTAACCGGTGTGCCGCCGGCACGCTTGAGGACTTCCCCGCCCAGGCCGGGTATGCGCATCTTCAGTCCCTTGAGATCGGCCAGGGAATTGATCTCCTTGTTGAACCAGCCACCCATCTGCACGCCGGTATTCCCGGCGGCGGCCGGTACCAGGTTGAACGGGGCATAGACGTCTTCCCACAATTCCATGCCGCCACCGTAATAGAGCCAGCCATTCATTTCCTGGGCGGTCAGCCCGAACGGTACCGCGGAGAAAAACTGGGCGGCCTCGCTCTTGCCGCGCCAGTAATAGGCGGCACCGTGGCCCATCTGCGCGGTCCCGCGTGAAACGGCATCGAACACCTCCAGTGCAGGCACCAACTCCTTGGCGCCGTAGACCTTGACCTCGATGCGGCCACCGCTGAGTTCGTTAATCAGGGCCGCCAGGTTATTGGCCCCGGTGCCCAGGCCGGGGAAATTCTTCGGCCAGGTGGTGACCATTTTCCACTGGTACTTCGGTTTGGCGACCGCCACGCTGGTACCGGTTACCAGGCCGCCGGCCAGCAATGAGCCGGCGCCGGCGGATTTGATAAAGTCACGTCGTTTCATGGTTCCGTCCCCGTTGTTGTTGAGCTGATATGGTTTTTTCGTTGCGGAATGGTTACTTCGTCAAAACCCTTGATGCAGATTGTGAACAAACCGGCATAACTTGCCCCCGGGATTTGCTACTGGTGTCACGGATTTTATTCTGTCACTATTGAGCGGATTGGTCAGACTGCTGTTCCGGCAAAAACTAAACAATAATGCGGGTGCCATGGAAGAACAAGCTCTGAGGCGAATCCACCGGCGGCTTGTCCTCGTCATCACCGCCAGTTTCGTACTCACACCGATCATCGGCTATTCCACCGCCTGGTTTTTTACCATGATCCGGGCGGATCAGCTCGCCTCGCCACAAGCCGCCCTGCTACTGGGCCTGATCACCCTGGCGCTGCCGGCCGCCATCTGTTTTTATTTCACTCGCTATTTTAAACCGTTGCGGCAGTGGCAAACCAGCCAACCGGGTTATACCCCCCTGCCGGAGCAACTGGATCAGCGACTGAAAAACTTCAGTGACAACTACTGGCTGTTTTTCCTGCTCTATGCGCTGCTCGCGCCCACCCTGCAACACTGGCTGGGACTCTATTCGACCGAACAGTCCGCCTTTGCCAGTCTCAGTCAGTTTATCCTGTTACAACTGGTGATCGCCGTACTGGTCGGCATGCCCGGCTATCTTTACACGTTGGCGTTGATCGGCCGGCTGGTGGAGCACAACGGCTTTCGCCAGGTGCATGTCAGCATGCAGGCCAAGATGTTGCTGATTGGGGGCTATGTACCGCTGCTCACCGGCACCATCCTGCTCAAATATTACTGGTGGCGGACCCAGTACATGACCGGCGAAATCATGCTGATCTGGGCAGCGCTCGGACTGTTTGCCTTTACTGTCACTATTTTGTCCATCCGCAGCCTCAAACAATCCCTGCAACCGGTACAGGAGCTGATCAGCGGCAGCGGTGCCACCAATTATGAAGACATGGCCAAACGCCTGCGGCCACGTTCGACGGACGAGACCGGCTATCTGATTCAGATGCTGGGGCGGCTGTTCCGGCGCCTCGGCGATCAGGAAAGCCATGTCCATGCCATTGTCGATCATGCCGCCGAGGGCATCATCGTGGTCAATGACCAGCACGCGATCGAAACCTTTAACCCGGCCGCGGAAAAGCTGTTCGGGTTCACGTCCCAGGAGATTCGCGGCAAGTCGCTGGACTGGTTGCTGCCCGACTTCATCCTGCCCAGTGACGAAACATCGCTGCCGCACGAAGAAATTGAGGTCGAGGGGCGGCATCGCACCGGGTATGCCATTCCCATGTCGATGCGCATCAGCCTGATGCATAACGATGATCGCCTGTATTTCACCTGCCTGCTGGCGGATATTTCAGCACGCAAGGCGACCGAACAAATGCTGCTGGATGCCGAAGCGCGTTATCGCAACCTGGTCGAAACCGCCCACGACCTGGTCTGGAGCATGGACTGCGACGGGCGCTGGACCTATCTCAACGACGCGGTAAGCCGGATATACGGTTACCAGGCGGAAGAGATGCTGTTCCAGCACTTCACCGAGTTTCAGTCGCCGGAGTCCAGTCGCCAGGATCAGGCCGCCATGGACCGGGTGCTGCAGGGCCATGAGCTGCTCGAGTATGAAACCATTCATCTCGACAAGGATGGACAGCGGCGCTATATCAGTTTCAATGCCAAACCCCAGCATAATGACAACGGCGAAATCGTCAGCATCATGGGCACCGCACGGGACATCTCGGCGCAAAAGGCTTTCGAACGTGAGCTGACCTACCAGGCCCAGCATGACACGCTGACCGGGCTCTATAACCGTAATTATTTTCAACGTGAACTCGAACGTTCACTCAGCCGGATTCACCGCCATGGCAACAGTTGTGCGCTGCTGTATATGGATCTGGACCAGTTCAAGTATGTCAACGATACGCTCGGCCATGCCGCCGGCGACAGACTGCTGCTCGAATGCAGCGAGCTGCTGCAGGAACATACCCGGGACACGGATCTGCTGGCACGCTTCGGCGGGGATGAATTTACCGTATTACTGGATGATGTCGAACAACCGGCCGCCATGCAGGTCGCGGAAAGCATTCGCCTGCTGTTTGAAAACTACCGCTTCATCGATGGCGGCAAAACATTCAATGTCACCTCCAGCATCGGCGTCGCCATGCTCAACCAGCAGACCAAAACCGGTGACGAGGTGCTCTCACATGCCGACCTGGCGTGTAACATCGCCAAATCCCAGGGACGTAACTGTCTGCACCTTTACGATCCCGGTGACAAGCAACGCGACGGGATGGCCGAGGATATGGGCTGGGCCAGCCGGGTGCGGGATGCGTTCGAGAACGACCATTTCAAACTCGCGTTTCAACCCATCGTCAATATCGACAGTGGGCTGAGTGAGGATTACGAAGTACTGCTGCGCATGTCGCTGGATAATGATGACGTCATATTGCCCGGGGGCTTCTTGCCGGCCGCCGAGCGTTTCGGTTTGATCAATCACGTGGATCGCTGGACCGTGCGCAGTGCCATGCAATATCTGGCTGAACTGCATCAGGACAATAATCAGATCCGTTTCGCGATTAATCTTTCCGGCCGGGCCTTCGAGGATCGTGAGTTACTGCCCCTGATTAACAGCCTGCTGCGGGAGACCGGACTCAGTCCCGTCACCCTGACCTTTGAAATCACCGAATCCGCGGCGATCTCCAACCTGGCCGAGGCAACCCGTTTTATCTATCAGCTCAAGGATATCGGCTGCCAGTTTGCCCTGGATGATTTTGGCACCGGCTTCTCGTCATTTGCCTATCTCAAACACCTGCCCGTGGACAAACTTAAGATCGACGGCTCTTTCGTGAAGGGTCTGGCAAACTCACAGGTCGATCAGGCCATGGTTCGCTCCATGAACCAGATTGCCCATGCTCTGGGCAAACAGACGATTGCCGAGTTCGTGGAAAACAGAAAAACGCTCGGTTTGTTACAGGAATTCGGCGTTGATTTTGCCCAGGGCCATTATCTTGGCAAACCCGCCAGCAATATCGCGAAACATCACTCGCGCAAGAATTCAGTAACCAATGCCTGAGTATCCTTTCACTGTTCCTTCTTTGTTCGGGACTGATAATCCCGCAGCGTGACCCGCACGCTCAGTCCGCCGGTCGATGCACTGCCGAGTTCCAGTTCAGCCTGCAACAGATCCGCACAGCGCCGGGCAATCGCCAGCCCGAGTCCACTTCCGCTTTGTGACTGACCCGGTTTGCGAAAATACCGTTCAAACACCCGTTGATACAATTCCGGCTTGATCCCGGGTCCACTGTCGGTAATAGACACCACCACACCTGCAGGCTGTTGTTCGGCCACAATACTGACCTGCCCACCCCCGGGCGTGTAGTGGACTGCATTGTCAATCAGGTTACGCAGTAATATTTCCAGGCTGACCGGCTCGGTCACCAGCGACAGCCCGGGGGACGATTCTATTTCAATCGCGATGGATTTTTTCCCGGCTTTGGCTGACAGCTGCCTGACAACGGCCTCCAGCATCTGCTGTAAATCGACCGTCACCGGTTCGATGTCACGGGTATTGTCGAGCCTGGCCAGGGTCAGCATCTGGTTCAACATGTGCGTCATGCGATCGACCCCGGCCAGGATATCTCTCAGGGCCTCTTCACGCTCGACATCGTTATCGCTGCGCAGCGCGACCTGAACCCGCGTCTTGAGTGCCGATAACGGGGTGCGCAGCTCATGAGCGGCATCGTCCGTAAAACGGCGTTCTTTCTCCAGTGCGGTATTCAACGCCCGAAACAGCGTGTTCAGTTCGCTTACCAGCGGCACCACTTCGTCGGGCACACCTTCAAACTGCAGCCCTTCGAGATTATCCGGATCCCGGTTGGCCACCGCGGTGCGAAGCCGCTGCAGGGGTTGCAGGGCCTTGCCAATCGACCACCAGATCAAAAACGCGATGATCGGAATGGAAATCACCGACGGGGTCAGAAAGTGAAAAACGATCTCGCTTACCAGTTCGTCGCGTATATCATAGCGCTCGCCCACCTGGATCAGATAACCATGCTGATCATCCCACAGGGTGAACACCCGCCAGTTTTCCCCGGAAAATGTTTCGTCGTGATAGCCCTTTTGGTGCGGGTCCAGCCCCTGCGGTGACAGCGGCTCGGTGCCGATATGCCCGGAATGCAGTAACAGGCGACCGTTGGGGTCCCACAACTGGAACGCCAGCTTGCGTTCGTATTCGTGATAGTCTTTTTGCTCTTCGGACCCCGCATCGTCGTCGACAATGGCCGGGATATTGCCGCCGGCATCGAGAAACTCCTGAATTGACCGAAAATCCTCGTGCCGGGTCCGGGTCAGGATAATCGACAACAACACGCGCGCCGACTGGGCCAGTTGCGCATCGAACAGCTCCTCTACCTCGTGGGCCGAGGAACGGTAACTGCCCCAGACGGTCAACGCACCACTGAGGACGATCACCAGAATCAGGATCAACAGCAGCCTGTTACGAATGGCATTCAATGTTCAGGCTGCTCCAGTCGATAGCCGACACCACGTACCGTCTTGATCATGCTCGCGCCCAGTTTTTTTCTGAGATTATGGATATATACTTCCAGCGAGTTACTCTCTACGCCACCTTCCCAGCCATACAGGATGGATTCAAGCCTGTCGCGCGGGATGACCTCGCCGGTATGCCTTAACAGGTATTCCAGCAGCTGGTACTCCTTGTTGGAAAGCGGCGTCTCTTCGCCATTGATCTCAAGCCGGTGGGCAGCAGTATCCAGGGTGACCCCGCCAAGTTCAATCTGGCTTTGCGCGCGCCCTTCATTGCGCCGGGTAATGGCCCGTAGCCGCGCCAGCAACTCGTCCAGATCGAACGGCTTGATCAGGTAATCATCGGCACCGGCATCCAGCCCGGTGATACGATCAGAAACCGCATCGTAGGCGGTCAGGATCATCACCGGCAGTGTCTTTTTTTGCCTGCGCAGGTGTTGCAGCACCTCAATGCCGGACATTCCGGGCAAACCGATATCCAGCACGACCACGTCGAACTCATCGCTGGCCAGCGCCTGCAATCCGGCCTCACCTTCGGTCAGCCAGTCGACCGTGTAGCCGTCCTGCTTCAGGCCGGCCCTGACGGCCTTGCCCAGCATTTCGTCATCTTCAATCAGTAACAGGCGCATGGTGTTTTATCGTCCGTGTCATTGCCGATTTCCGGGTCAGGGTTAAATGTGAACTCTCTCGCATTCTATACATACCACGTCATTCTTAAGATTTTCTTAAGGTTCGGGCGCTACATTGCCAGCGTGTCCATACCAACGGAATAACCGTATGCTGCGATCGGCCGCCATCGCCCTGTCCCTTGCCGCAATCCTGCTGCTCCCCGCTCAGCTACCGGCCGCCAGTGTCCCGGCCCCGGATTTTACCCTCTCCGGCCCGCAAGGTGTGCTCGGGCTGCAGGAATATCGCGGTCGCGTGGTTTATCTCGATTTCTGGGCCTCCTGGTGCACACCCTGTCGTAAATCGTTTCCCTGGATGAATGCCCTGCAGGAGCGTTATGCCGATGACGGCCTGGTGGTACTGGCCGTCAATCTCGATGAGGACACCGCGGCAGCCCGCCGCTTTCTGAACAAATATCCGGCCAACTTTACCGTGGCTTTCGATCCCCAGGGCAACGTTGCCGAACGCTACGCCCTCAAAGGCATGCCCGCCAGTTACCTGATCGATCGCCAGGGTAACCTGGTCATGTCACATACCGGTTTTCGTACCGCCGATACCGATCGGCTCGAGGCGCGCATCAGGGCCCAGCTGGAACAATAAAACGCATGAGGAACCCCATGTACAAGACAATCATTGGCGCCGTTGCCTTCTCCCTGCTGGCAGGGGGATGCAGCCTGCAGAACGTCCAGCCCTGGGAGCGGGATATCCTGGCCCAGGATAAAATGCAACTCGATCCCTACCCGATCGACAGCTACCTGGACGACCATATCTATTACAGCAAGGAAAGCTCCACGGGAGGCGCCGGTGTCGGCGGAGGAGGTTGCGGATGCAACTGACCAACACTCCCCAGGTCCGTCGCAAACTCGCGCTGGCCACCGCCTCGCTGCTGGGGGCGGTCGGCCCGGCTGCCCAGGCCGCCACGGCCGATGACTGGGAGATCGACAGCGGCATTCTCTATTATTCCGAAGACAGTCGTGTAACTGCCATTGAACCGGTTATTCGCGCGCGCAAGGAAATCGGCGATGACGAGTACATGACCTATCGCCTGGTGGTGGACAGCCTGACCGGCTCCTCGGCCAACGGGGCGATTGCGACCAGTTCACCGCAGACCTTTACCTCGCCCTCGGGCAATGCCACCTATACGACCCCGGCCAATACCACCCCGCTGGATCCGACCTTCCTGGACACCCGGGTTGCACTCAATGCCGAGTGGGAAAAACCCCTGAGCCGGTATCTCAAGGGGATTTTCGCGGTCAATGCCTCCAGCGAATATGACTACACTTCGCTGGGTGTCTCCGCCACCCTGGCGCGCGATTTCAATAACCGCAATACCACGTTGAGCGCAGGCCTCTCCTATAACCTTGATACGATCGAACCGGTCGGCGGGATCCCCGATGGCCTGACCGCCATGCCGACCACCACCAGCGTGCAAAAAAGCACCCTGGGTAGCAGTGACGATAAAACCGTGGCCGATCTGCTGCTTGGCATCACCCAGGTCATCGATCGCAAGACCCTGATGCAGTTCAACTATACCTACGGCATGGATGACGGCTACCTGACCGATCCCTACAAGATCCTCAGCGTCGTGACCGCGCCCTCATCGGAGACACTGGCGGCGACGCCCTATCTTTACGAGAACCGCCCCGACAGCCGGGCACGCAACGCGCTCTACTGGAAAACCGTGCACCAGTTCAACGAGGACGTGATCAACTTCAGCTACCGCTATTACTGGGATGACTGGGGGATTACCTCGCATACCCTGGATGCCCGTTATCGCTTCGAGATGGGCGGCGGCCATTATCTGATGCCCCATGCCCGCTATTATCTGCAGGACAAAGCCGATTTTTACAACTACAAGCTCGTGGACGGCAACATTCCGCAATATGCCAGTGCCGACTATCGCCTGGCCGATCTGAGTACCACCACCCTTGGTCTGAAATACGGCATCCAGATGGCCAATGACAGTGAGTTCTCGGTGCGGGCGGAAATGATGACCCAGCAAAGTGAAGGCGAGGCCCCGTTCCCCGACGTGGATGCAATGATCCTGCAACTGAACTATTCATTTGTGTTCTGATACACGGTCCGTTATCAGGTAATATGATGGCTGGATTCTCAGCCATCCTGTTCAACATGTCAGACGATCTACAGTTCAAATCCGGGGACGGTTTTCGCTCGGCCCATTTTCAGGCCATGGCCAGCCCCTGCGAACTGCTGGTGGACAGCGATGACCCCGCCCTGATAGAACAGCTGGCCCACACGGCACAGGCCGAAGCTCTGCGTATAGAGCGCAAATTCAGTCGCTATCGCGATGATAATATTATCCATCGCATCAACCATGCTCTCGGCCAGCCGGTCACTGTTGATGAGGAAACGGCGGCGCTGCTCGATTATGCCGATCACTGTTACCGGATCAGCGAGGGGCTGTTTGATATCACCTCCGGTGTGTTGCGCCGCGCCTGGCACTTCGATGGCAGCGATCGGGTTCCCGATCCCCAATCCGTTGAGACGCTGCGCCAGGCCATTGGCTGGCCCCGGGTCGACTGGCAACGGCCCGAGATCCGTCTGCCCGAGGGCATGGAGATCGACCTGGGTGGGATCGGCAAGGAATACGCGGTGGATCGAAGCGCGCAATTACTGGCACAACAGACCACTGCCAGTTTTCTGATCAACTATGGTGGCGATCTTTATGCCAGCCGGCCACGACACAACGGTCGTGGCTGGGTCATCGGCGTGGAACAACCCGAACAGCATAGCAATAACGCGGATATCAACCTGGCCTCGGCGGCCGTGGAAAGTTTTGAACTGCAGCAGGGCGGGGTGGCCACCAGCGGCGACGCACGCCGTTTTCTGCTCAAAGACGGGGTGCGCTATTCCCATATCCTGAACCCGTTGACCGGCTGGCCGATGCGGGACGCACCCCATTCGATCACCGTGCTGGCCGGCACCTGTACCGACGCCGGTATTCTGGCCACGCTGGCGATGCTGCAGGG
>JAXHTI010000159.1:0-4822 GCA_034190045.1 Pseudomonadota bacterium | reverse complement strand
TCGAATTCAGCGGCTGGTGGATTGAATAGGCCGCCGCCCGGCTTTGAGGTGCTGGTATTTTCCCCCCGGCGGGCTAAGCTCAACTGACACGCACACAAAATTTCCGGGGTTTCGGGTCCATCCCGCGGGGGTGTCAGATGAAACAGGAGCGCCGTCAGTTTGTTCGTCAGATCGCCGGTACGGCGGTCCGGCTCTATCACCCGGTCCTGGGCACGATTCATAGCCGGGTCGAGGACTGGTCGCCCGGGGCGGTGCGCCTCAGCGGCGACATTCCCCATCACAATGGCCACGATTTGGGCGGTGACTATTTCCAGCTCGGGGTCGACTGCCTGGATGTGATCTTCACCATGGCCTTCGTGCGCCTGGACGAGCAGGGCCTGGTCCTGCGCTTCGTGGACGAGGGGCAGACCCCGTTCGGCGATCGGCACTAGCCGCTCCTGCGCTTGAGTTCAAAATTCTCCCCTGCTTGCCGATAGTTATGACGCAAGGCTGTTGATCGGCCGTCAAGTTGCGGCGGTGGCGGTGTTTACCCATAATATCAATGTGGGTCAGTCCGGCATCAACGGGCCTGTGTCAGAGAATAATAATCCGAGCCGAATTGCGGGGAGATGTCTATGCAGGAACGCCGCTATTACAAGCGCAAACTGGTCAATGCGCGGGTCAGACTGTATCACGCCAATTTCGATGTGGTAGAAGGCTCGACCCGGGATATTTCCGACGGCGGCGTGTTTGTCGTGACCGAGCATCCGCTCCCGCTGCAGGAAGGAGAGCAGGTGAAAATGATCCTGCCCCAGTCGCGATCACCGGATATCGTCTTCAACATGCAGGTGATTCGTATTGCCGCCGATGGCATGGGGCTGATGTTTCTCGATTATGAAGACCAGGGCCGGCGCGGTACCATGGCGGAATTGCGCAACAATATGAAGAAGAAATAGCCGGTGCTTGATTCACCGCAGTGGTCTGACTTACGGTGGAGACACAATTCATTGTCCGATGGAACTCCCAACCATGTCTGATACCACGCGCTACCGTCAGGCGCTGCTGAACAAGCGGCGCGAATTACTCCAGCGGGTGACGGCCATTGCCGATGACAGCCAGTTGCCCGCCAGTGCCGATTCGGAAGAACAGGCCGTGGAGCTGGAAAACGAAGAAGTGCTTACGGCGCTGGATGAAGAAGCCCGTCAGACCCTGGCGCTGATCGATCAGGCACTGCAGCGAATCGAGGGGGACGAATACGGGCTGTGTCTGGCCTGCGGCAAACCGATTGCCGAAGCGCGCCTGGAGGCTGTGCCCTACGCCGAACTGTGTATCGATTGTGCCGAAAAGCAGGAATCGGCCTGAGCGGATGCTGGCTTTTATTCTTGAGTATCTGGAGGGTGTCATCATCGTGGCCCTGGTGGTGGGGCTGGTGCTGCTGGTGGTCACAACCGCCCGGCCCGGACGGGATGGATAAATGCGGGTTTTCCCCGACCCCTCAGCGGCATTTCCTGGAATGTGATTCGCTCGTCACAGACAGGACTTGGGCTTTGCCGCGAGTCAGGCTAGAATCTGCCGCCAGACAACAAGAACTCGCCCCGTTATAAAGGGCTATAATGATTGCCGGGATGAACGGAGAATGATGGCCAGACTCTCCTCTTATTTTGATATACGCGAGAAGCGCTACCAGTTCCGCAAGCCGGTACCGGCCCGGGTTCGAATCAGTCACTCCACCTTTGGCGTTATCGAGGCCGTCACCCGGGATATCTCCGATACCGGTGTCTTTGTCGATTTGCGCCATCGACTGCGCCTGCCCATCGGCGCGCATATCAAGCTGCAATTTCTCGATTCCGCCCGCCCCGAGATCGCCTTTAACATGAAAGTGATTCGCGAAAGCGATGAAGGTATTGCACTGACCTTTGTCGATTTCGAAGTGGACGGCCGGCGCTACAAAATTGATGAGCTGCGCGAGCACTGGAATCCGGCACAGCATTGAGCCGGTTCCTGACGGCCCGATTGAGGCACGGGCCTGCCAGACCACCTCAGGAGGGATTTCCCATGTTACGAACCAGCCGACTGCGCCCGATAGCGGGTCTTGCATTGTTGCTGCCCTGGCTTGGAGGCTGCCAGGGCACGGGCGGTAGCGTCGGTGTCGAGTGGGGCGAGCCGGCCCCGCCACCGCGACCCGACTCGCGGCCCATGCCGCCGGCGCATGCCCCGGCCCATGGCCGCCGGGCGCAGCAGCGCGAATATCGCTATTACCCGCGCAGCGGGATCTATTTTGATACGGGCCGGGGTGTCTACTTTTATTACAGCGATGGCCAGTGGCGCGTCTCCGCCGAGCTGCCGCGCCGATTGCGCCTGCGCCTTGGGGAACATGTCACCGTGGAAGCCCATGCACAGGAGCCATGGCGTGATTACCAGGAGCACCGGCGCAAATACCCCCCGGGATTGCGTAAAAAGAACGGCGAGCATCCCGGTCAGGGCCGCGGGCTCGAGCCCTGGGAGGAATAATCGCGTAGCCCGGGCGCGCCTCGAAATGGTCTATGCTTATAAGAGGCGAGTCGACCTGCAGAGGCAGGAGGGGTTATGGAAAAGCGACAACATCGGCGCATTCCGTTTCGACGCAGCGTCTATCTGACCCGCGGCGAGGGCGATGAGCAGTTACTGGAGTCTGCGGATTTTTCCCTTACCGGGATGGCGGTACTCAGCGAGCGGCCGGTCCAGGTCGGTGAGAAGGTCTGGTTGCGCTTCGAGGTCAATACCCTGGGTAACTATCGGCAACTGAATGTTCAGGCAGAAATCCGGCATGTGGATCTGACCCCGGACTGTTATCGCGTCGGCGTCAATTTTCTCGACGCCCGCTGAGTCATGCTGCAGATCGAGCACGATACCGGCTGGGATCGGGGACGTATTATTTTGCGCCCCCATCCGCCCTCGAGCTGGCGGGCCAACCTGTGGATCGTGGGTCTGGCGGCGCTGCTCTGTCTCTCGTTTGCCATCGGTTTTGCCCTGGCCGGGGCATGGTTGATTTTGCCCTTCGCGGGCATCGAGATCATGGCCCTGTTCGGGCTGCTTTATTATGTCTCACTCAAAACCCGGGTGCAGGAAGTGCTTCAGTTCAATCATCAGGAAATCCGTTTTCAACGCGGACGGCGCCATCCGGTGCTCGAATGGCACTGCCCCCGTTACTGGTGTCGCCTGCATGTTACGCCGCCCACGCATCCCTGGTACAGCAGCCAGGTTCGTCTGCGCTGTCACGGCGAGGAAGTGGAGCTGGGCCGGTTTTTGTCGGATCGCGACAAGCGTGCCCTGGTGCGCAACCTGAACGCGTTTTTATCCCGTGGCTGATTTCTGGCGGCACAAATCGCTGGCCGAAATGACGACGGCCGAGTGGGAGTCCCTGTGCGATCGGTGCGGACGCTGCTGCCTGCTCAAGCTGGAGGACATGGACAGCGGCGAGCTGCACTTTACCCGTATCGTCTGCCGGCATTTACAGCAGCCCGGCTGTCAGTGTGACTGCTATGCCAACCGGCTTGTGGAAGTTCCCGAATGCCTGGCCCTGACTCCGCAGAGCCTGCCGGATCTGATCGACCATTTGCCGGGCAGCTGTGCCTACCGGCGCCTGGCCGAGGGACGTCCCCTGTCCTGGTGGCATCCGCTGGTCAGCGGCGATCCGGGTACGGTGGCAGAGGCCGGTATCGCGATCGAAGGCAAGGTGATCAGCGAGGCCTATATTCACCCCGAACAATACGAAGAGCAGATTATTGACTGGCATCAGTGGGAAGGTGACGAGTAACGCTGTGCACGCGGACAGTCAACACCCCGCTCTGACCTTGCTGCCTGCCTGCGGGGTAGACCTGAGCGCAACAGCTCCATAAAATCGTCGTTTATCCTGCAGGAATAACAACAAGGAGCCGGCATGCCCAGTTTTGACGTGGTATCCGAAATCGATATGCACGAGGTCACCAACGCGGTGGACCAGGCCAACCGGGAAGTCACGACCCGCTTTGACTTCAAGGGGAGCGGGGCGAAGTTTGAGATGAATGACAAGACCGTGACCCTGCATGGGGATGCCGACTTTCAGCTCAAGCAGATGCTGGATATTCTGCGCAGCAAGCTCAGCAAACGGGGCGTGGATCTGGATTGCATGGAGCCGGGCAATGTCGAACATGCCGGCAAACAGGTGCGCCAGAACGTGACCATGAAAGAAGGCATCGATCAGGCCCTGGCCAAGAAGATCGTCAAAATGATCAAGGACAGCAAGCTCAAGGTACAGAGCCAGATCCAGGGCGAGCAGGTGCGGATTACCGGCAAAAAGCGCGATGATTTGCAGGCAACGATCGCCCTGCTCAAGGAAGCCAACCTGGAGATGCCGCTGCAGTTCACCAATTTTCGTGACTGAGTCACTGGTCAGTATCACCGGTTTTGTGCAGGATGAAGAAGGTGACTGGATTGCCGAACTCTCCTGCGGGCATCGCCGGCATGTGCGCCATCGTCCCCCCTGGCAGAATCGTCCCTGGGTGGAGAGCGAAGCCGGCCGGCAGAGTATGATCGGGTATGTGATTCCCTGCCGGGATTGTCAGAAGAATATAAGAAAATCCTGATATAAAAAGTAATTCAATCACTTGTCGGATAAAGCTCCCGAACAGGTTGAAAGAACGCCACTAAATGGCGTGGATAAAATTCGGGACGGGGGCTTGCAAGCCCGGCGGCCGGGGGCTAGGTTTAAATGACCGGTTTCCAGACTGCCTCGTGCCACGAGTGACAGCCCCCATTTCAAGCCATCCTTCGCTTGAGCCCTTCCCGTTGAGCACTGAGTGGGAAGGTTTTTTTTATCTGCCAA
>JAXHTI010000158.1:0-4836 GCA_034190045.1 Pseudomonadota bacterium | reverse complement strand
GATGAACAGCTTGCGGCGATAGGGCTCCTGCTTGAAGCGTCCCGGGTTATCGGCATAGATGTGCGGATAACGTTGCTCGTCCTGCTGCAGACTGTCGTTGAATGCCGCATTCGGCTCACAAAGCTGTGAGGAGTGGGTCAGGGTACGGGTCAGGCCGCGTACCCGTTCGTAATATTCCTCTACGGCGGCGCGGGCCATCATGTTGACCGCCTTGACGGTGGTCTGCGGTTTGACGAAAGGATTCCCGTCGCGGTCGCCACCAATCCAGGAACCGAAGCGAATAAAGCTCGGTACCTTGACGCCGTGGCCGGTGCCGTAAATATGATTCAGAGATTTTTCCAGGTTGCGGTAGGTATCGGGTACCGCGTCAAACAACGATTCCTTGAAGTAATACAGCCCGTTTTTGACCTCGTCGAGGACCTGCGGCTTGGTAACCCGCACTTCATTGGTCTTGTAAAGAATACGAATGTGGCGACGCAGTTTTTCCTGAATCTCTTCGCGCTGGTTGAGCGTCAGGCCCGGGACGTCGAGCTCTTCACTGATCACAAAGATCCTGCGCAGTGCTTCGAGGATAGTCCGGCGTTTGGCTTCGGTCGGGTGGGCGGTAAACACCGGAATATAGGCCAGGCGGTCCAGCAGGGTCTGGACCTGGGCCGGTTCGATCCCGTCGCCTTCCAGCTCTTTCAATACCGCGTGATAGGAACCTTTCCAGGTGGGACCGGTTTTGCCGGCATCACGCCGGCGCAGGCGATGCTGGAAGGATTCCTCGGCAATATTGACCAGGCTGAAGTAGATGGCAAAGGCCCGCACCACGTGGGTCAGGGTGTCGGCATCCAGCGTGGCGGTATAGTCGGCCAGTTTGCGGCGTTTTTTCGGATTGTCCACCTTGCGCAGGCTGATATGTCCCTTGCGCAGGGTCTCCACGGCATTGAAGACCTTATCCCCGGCATGTTCCTGCAGGATTTGCCCGAGGATATTGCCAAACAGTTTAACCCGGGAACGTAATGGTTTGTCGTTCACCGGCGGCTTGCCGGCCTGACGGGTCCCGTCTTGCGAGGAAGTTTTTTCTGCCGTCATATCCGCTGCTTGTAATCGGTTGCAAAATGACCGCACATTATAGCCGTCAAACTGAGGAGTGTGTCCCTTGACGGAATTTTTTCTGTGTGATCCAAAACAGAGGTTAACAATGGTTGCCTTGCTGGTGCAGCGTGTTAGTATCCATCTAACACCGTAAGTTAATGAATTATGACGGATTTATGACAGGTATGCCAATGGACTCCGCTCCCGTTTCCCGTACCGCCCTGCCGGCCTGGCAGACCCTGCAGCGCCATGCCAAAAGCATTGAATCGCTACACATGCGCGAGCTGTTCGACAGCGATCCACAGCGCTTCTCGCGTTTTTCGCTGACCCTGGATGATCTGCTGCTGGACTACTCCAAGAACCGGATCACCGATGAGACGCGGGAGCAGTTGCTGGAGCTGGCCGGGCAGTGTGAACTGCCGGCCTGGATCGAGCGCATGTTCAGCGGCGAGGCCATCAATCACACCGAGCAGCGTGCTGTGTTGCACACGGCACTGCGCGATCCCGAGTCGGGACCCATCATGGTGGAGGGGGAGGATGTCCTGCCCCAGGTCCAGGCGGTACTGGCCCAGATGCGCGAGCTCAGTGACGCCGTTCGTTCCCGCCAGTGGCGGGGGTATACCGGCCAGCCGATCACCGACGTGGTGAATATCGGGGTGGGCGGTTCGGATCTGGGACCTGTGATGGCCTGCGAGGCCCTGCGGCCGTATGCCATCCACGATCTGCGCATGCATTTTGTCTCCAATGTCGATGAGAATCATATTCTCGACACGCTGGAGGCGATCAAGCCCGAAACCACCCTGTTTATCATCGTCTCCAAGAGCTTTACCACGCAAGATACCCTGGTTAACGCGAAAACTGCGCGTAAGTGGTTCCGCCGGGTCGCCGGGGACGAGACGACGATCGATCGTCATTTTATCGCGGTCAGCGATAACGTCCCGGCCGCCGTGGAATTCGGCATTCCCGAGTCCAATATCTTTCGCATGTGGGACTGGGTCGGTGGCCGTTATTCCATGTGGTCGGCAGTGGGGCTGAGTATTGCCATTTCCGTGGGGATGGATCATTTCGAGGCCATGTTGCAGGGAGCTTGCGATATGGATCGCCATTTTCGCAGTGCCCCCCTGGAACAGAACATGCCGGTGATCCTGGGCTTGCTCGGTATCTGGTACAACAATTTCCTCGGCGCGCAGACCTATGCGGTGCTGCCTTATGATCAGCATCTCAAGTATCTGCCCGACTACCTGCGCCAGATGGACATGGAGAGCAACGGCAAGAGCGTGGATCGCGATGGTAACCCGATCAGCGACTACGAGACCGGACCGGTGCTGTTCGGCCAGCTGGGAATTACCGGTCAGCATGCCTTCTATCAATTGATGCACCAGGGCACCAAACTGATCCCGGCGGACATCATCGCCCCGATCACCAGTTTGCATTGTATCCGCGATCATCATCGCACACTGATGTCCAATGTTTTCGCCCAGACTGAAGCCTTTATGCGGGGCAAGACCGAAGCCGAGGCACGCGCCGATATGCAGGCCCAGGGACTGGACGCGGCAGAGATCGATCGATTGTTACCCTATCGCGTGTTTCCCGGCAACAAGCCAACCAATACGATCCTGTTCCGTACCCTCGATCCCCGCACCCTGGGACGATTGATCGCTCTCTACGAACACAAGGTGTTCGTACAGGGCGTGATCTGGAACATCAATTCCTTCGATCAATGGGGCGTGGAACTGGGTAAGCAACTGGCGGCGAAAATTCTGCCCGAACTGGAAGACAGCTCTCCCATCGACAGCCACGACGCCTCGACCAACGGCCTGATTAACTACTACAAGGGATTGCGTCCGGATAAATAAGGGGCTAGGTACTAGGTCCTAGGGGCTAGAAAAAGATAAAAGGATAAATCAAGAAGCTGACTAAGGTGGTGATGAGAGACTGGATGATAGGTTCAGGATACTAGCACCTAGCACCTAGAACCTAGCCCCTGAGTTTGGTAGCGCTCCCCGGACTCGAACCGGGACGGGTTGCCCCACGGCATTTTGAGTGCCGCGTGTCTACCAATTCCACCAGAGCGCCATTGCGGCGGCCATTATAGGCAAATCGGGCCGCGGTTGTAAGGGCGTTTGGGGTCGCAGGCGTTTAAATCTGCTACTATGCGCCGCCATGCGACGCCAGGATTTTCATTTTGATCTGCCCGAGGAGCTGATTGCGCAGGTTCCCGCCGCACAGCGACGGGACAGTCGTCTGCTGTGTCTCGATGGGGCCACGGGAGCAATCCGGGATCGGCAGTTTATTGACCTGCCACAGCTGCTGCAGGCCGGGGATCTGCTGGTGATGAACGATACCCGGGTGATTCCGGCACGGCTGTTCGGCCGCAAGGAGACCGGCGGGCAGATCGAGGTGCTGGTGGAGCGATTGCTCGATGACCATGACTTGCTGGCTCACGTGCGTGCCAGTAAAAGTCCGAAGGCGGGTGCCACGTTGCAGCTGAGCGAGGCCGTCAGTGCGGCGGTACTGGGGCGTGAGGGGGATCTGTTTCGCCTGCGGCTTGCCGATCATGAAGCGCCTGAACGTACCCTGTTGACGATACTGGACGAGCTGGGACACATGCCGTTGCCTCCCTATATTCGCCGGGCCGATGACAGGGCGGATCGGGAACGATACCAGACCGTCTTTGCCCGACGCCCCGGCGCGGTGGCCGCGCCCACCGCCGGACTCCATTTTGATGAGGCGATGCTGGCTCAGCTGGCCCGGCAGGGGATCGAAACCGCCTGGGTGACCCTGCATGTCGGTGCCGGCACCTTTCAGCCGGTGCGGGTGGAGGAAATTCACGAGCATCACATGCACGCCGAATGGGTCGAGGTGAACGAGACCGTTTGCCAGCAGGTTGAACAAACCCGCCAGCGGGGCGGGCGGGTGATCGCCGTGGGCACCACCAGCGTGCGTTGCCTGGAATCCGCCGCCCGCGACGGACAGCTGCAACCGTTCACGGGTGATACGGATATCTTTATCTATCCGGGCTATGAATTTCAGATCGTCGATGGGCTGATCACCAATTTCCACCTGCCCGAATCGACCCTGCTGATGCTGGTCTGCGCCTTCGCCGGCTACGACAACGTCATGCGCGCCTACCGCCACGCCGTCGAACAGCGCTACCGCTTCTTCAGCTACGGTGATGCGATGTACCTGACCCGACGTTGAAAAGATTAACGCAGAGGCGCAGAGGCGCAAAGGACGCAGAGTTTTGAATGAACAAGTAAAACAAATGCTGGATTTTTTCGCTTGGGTACCAAGATTAGCGAGTATGGTCATCTGAGGAAGGAAATGCATAGATATCATTATAATGATTCTGATTTTCTTTGCGTTCTCTGCGCCTTTGCGCCTCTGCGTTGGGTTTTTATGAACGATTCTTCGAAGGCTAAACAGTGAAGTTTGAATTATTACAGTCCGATGGCGAGGCCCGGCGCGGGCGGCTGAGTTTCGATCGCGGGACGGTGGAGACGCCGGCGTTTATGCCGGTGGGCACGTATGGCACGGTCAAGGCGATGACGCCGGAGGAGTTGCGCGAGCTGGGTGCGGAGATCGTGCTGGGCAATACCTTTCACCTGATGCTGCGTCCGGGAACCGAGGTGATCGAGGCGCACGGCGATCTGCACGATTTTATGCACTGGGACGGGCCGATTCTGACCGACTCGGGCGGGTTCCAGGTCTGGAGCCTGGGCAAGCTGCGCAAGATTTCCGAGCAGGGGGTCGATT
>JAXHTI010000157.1:0-4885 GCA_034190045.1 Pseudomonadota bacterium | reverse complement strand
GTCGCGGTCGTCATGAGCGAACTCCTTGTTACCTGCTGTTAATGTAGTAAAAACGATATAAGTATCGTCTAATGCAGTCAAACGATATTATTTGCACTATAATATCGCCATATTCGATAAAGGGCGCCATAAATGGATATCGAACAGGCCCGGACATTTCTCGCGATCACCGCCAACGGCAGTTTTCTGGAGGCCGCCAAACAGCTACACCTGACCCAGTCCACGGTCAGCGCCCGCCTGCAGCGGCTGGAACAGGAGCTGGGCGCCCGGCTGTTTGTGCGCAACCGGGCCGGCGCCAGCCTGACCCCGGCCGGGCGGCGGTTTCTCGACTACGCCAAGCGGTTAGTGCTCACTGCGGACCAGGCCCGCACCGAGGTGGGGCTGCCGGAACGCTACCGGGCCAGCATCCGGATCAGCGGGCGCATTGCCCTGTGGGAGGGCTATTTGCCGCAGTGGGTCGGCTGGATGCGCCGGCAGGCACCAGACGTGGTGATTCGCAGCGATATCGGTTTCGAGGAAGACATCATGCGCGGGCTGATCGAGGGCAGCCTGGATATCGGCCTGATGTATACCCCGACTCACAGTCCCGGGCTGGTGGTCGAGGCCCTGTTCGATGAGACCCTGATCCTGGTCAGCACCCGGCCCGACGACACCGGCCCCGGCGAGGATTACGTCTATATAGAATGGGGACCGGGCTTCTACGCACGCCATGCCCAGAGCTATCCCGAACTGGAAGGGCCGCCACAGATTGCCAACATCGGCTGGCTTGGCGTGCAGTTAATCCTGACCAACGGCGGCAGCTGCTTTCTGCCGGCACGCATGGCCGCGCCCTTTATCAGAAACGGCCAGCTTTTCCGGGTTGCCGATTCCCCCGAATTCCGCCACCCCGCCTATATGGTCTATCCCCGCCACAGCGATCACCCGGTTCTGCAACAGGCGCTGGAGGGATTGCGCGAACTGGCCGCCAGTCAGCATGTGATCGAATAATGATGCTCACTGCAACCGATTGTGCGCAGATCGGCTACACCGATAATTTATCCCTGCTGCTCTGCCTGGCGTTTTGTTGATTGACAAGCCCGTGTATGCTGGGCGTCAACAATAACAACGATAATGATGTCTGAACACGCCACCATATTGATTTCCCTCGGCGCGTTACTGCTGCTGGGCATGGCCACCGACGCTGTCGGCAAGCTGACCCGGCTGCCTCGCGTGACGCTGCTGTTGCTGTTCGGATTTGTGGTCGGCACCGGCGGGCTGGATCTGCTGCCCGAGCGTAGCGAAGAATGGTTCGAACTGATCACGAATATCGCCCTGACCATGATCGGTTTTCTGCTCGGCGGTAAACTCAGCCGCCAGGGTATCTTTCAACACGGCCGCGCGGTGATGGGCTATTCGGTGCTGATCGCCCTGCTCACCACCGGCGGGGTGATCATCGGACTGCTGCTGTTGAATACGCCGCCCCCGCTGGCGGTTTTGCTGGGCGCCATCGCTGCCGCGACCGATCCGGCCACCACCATCGAGGTCATTCGCGAGAGCAATAAAGATAACCGCATTACCCGCACCCTGTTGGGAATCGTGGCGGTGGATGATGCCTGGGGACTGATTATCTTTTCCGTGGCGCTGGCTGTGGCCGCGGTATTGACCGGCAACGGGTCACTTTATCAGTCGATCCTGCATGGGGTCTGGGACATTGGCGGGGCGTTGTTGCTTGGACTGGCCATCGGCATCCCGGCCGCGTTGTTAACCGGCCGCCTGCGCACGGGTGAGCCGACCATTCTCGAGGCGCTGGGGATCGTTATTCTGTGCGCGGGGCTCACCGACTGGCTGGAAGTCTCGCCGTTTCTGGCCGCGATGACCCTGGGCATGGTGATCGTCAACCTGGCCCGGCACCATACCCGCCCCTTTCATGTCATCGAAGATTTCGATCGGCCCTTCCTGGTGCTGTTCTTCGTGCTGGCCGGCGCCCAGCTGGAGCTGCTCAGTTTGATGGAGATCGGCCTGCTGGGAAGCGCCTATGTCCTGTTACGCATTGCCTCCCGTTTCGCCGGCGCCTGGAGCGCCGGCTTCTGGCTGCATACCTCCGTCAGTGAAAGCAACCGGCTTGCCCTGTCACTGATGCCCCAGGCAGGCGTGGCCATGGGCATGGGGCTGGTTGCAGCAGAACGCTATCCGGCCTTTTCCGAAACCCTGATCAGCGTGGTCATTGGCAGCACCGTATTATTTGAAATCCTCGGGCCGATCCTGACCCGGCGAGCTTTGAGCACGCAGCCAGAATCCGACGATAAAAAAGGACACAACTGAAGCATCATTCGTCGCAGGCATAACCATGCAGACGCAACCCTTCATCCAGATAATCGGCAATGTAGGGAATTGCGATAATCTGTTCGGCAGGACTGGATGTTAGGTTATCCACGGCAGTTTGCAAGGCTTCTTCCCATTCATCCAGCGTGTAGTCTTCACGGCCCAGCCAGGCCAGCGCCAGAAGCTGGGCCTGCTGATCCGGTTCCAGATCGCCGATAGCGTATTTCAGTTCCCTGTACACGGGATCGTCTAGATGGTCGGCCAGCACCTGCAGTGCCCAGTCATCGCCGGGATTGTTGGGCATCTCGGGAATCACTACTGCTTCCTTGGCGTGAAACTCCCGGGCCAGCTGGATAATGTTGCATATCCGTTCAGGATTGAGTTCTAACATCGATGTCCCTCCTTTCGTTCAAAACCCGGACCCTGGACAACCCGGCCGTCAGCGTACCCTCATCAATGACGCACGCCCGGTGTTTCAATTGGCAAGCCGTTGCCACGGGCGGTCATGTAGACTTCCAGATTGATATATTCCTGCGCCCCCGGTTCATAAGGCATGGCACGCAAGGTTCCATAGCAACCGATATATTTCTCGTGCAGGCTCATGATCGTGCCATCGGTAATCCGATAAATGGGAAACCCGTTAATCTGGGCCTGATTGAGTATCTGACCACGCAAGCGCTGGCCGGCATACATCTGGTGACAATGCACACAGGCCATATCACGCTGACCGATACGGGTATGAAAAATCTCTTTTCCTGCCTCATAGTGTTTACGCATCGGCCCGCTCACGTCCACATTGACTTTCTCACCCCGGGCGAGATAACGCACGAAGGTCTCCAGGGCAATCAATTCGTCGGCATCATAAAGCATGGGAAACTCTTCCTGGCGATCCGCGTAACACTGGTTGATCTGATGTTGTAACGTCACGGGACCACGTTCCGGCTCATATTTAGGATAGGCCGCAATCTGTTCGGGAGCGAGCTTTTCTCCATTATCGCCATGGCAGGAAGCACAGGATTTCCCGTTGAAACCCGGTTTCTGAAAAAGTTCACGCCCCCGATCCACGGTCATCATGCCGGGGTTGGCAAAGTCATCGTCCTGCATCTGCTGGAGATCTTTGCTCAACAATTCATAACTGGACTGTGGCTCCAATGCATTCACTGAAGCCGGCATCACGAACAGAACAAAGAACGCGGCACGGAGTGTCGATTTGAACAGTTCCTTTTTCATTTCAACGTTACCAGATAGGCCACGACATCCTCGACTTCCTGCGCGGTCAGCACCGGGCTTTTGAAAGCGGGATGCGGCCGGTGATATTTATCGGGATGTTTATAGAAGGCCGGCATGATGGTATTGGGATTGATCCGTTGCTCGTTAACGACCCGCAAGCGCAGCTGGCCTTCGCTCAGGCGGGATCCGACGCCATGAAGTGGCGGCGCCACGGTCCCGTGCATGGGCTGTTCGGGAATCGGCATATGATGACAGGCCAGACAATTCCCGCTATCGCGGTCGATCACCACCGCCTTGCCCCGGACCGGATCGCCCTGTAAGCCGTCCAGCGGTTCGGGGATGGTATCGCCCTCGGCGTCCCACTCGACATAATCCGTGTCGTCCGCCTGCAGCGGTCCCGACAAAATCAGGGCAAACCCGAGTATCAACGGTAGACCAAAATGGAGGCGATTTCTCAGCATAGGGACAATGTAGCACCTCCTGCTGCGACCAGGCGAGAGCCCGGGTTTGATCCGCGTCAACATAACGGGGCTGGATACGGTGTTGAATCGATGTCCTGGCACCAGTCCCTGAAACGAAAAAAAGCCCATTCCAAAAGGAATGGGCTTTTTGAGTGGCGCGCCCGGAAGGATTGATGCAGGCCATCCCTGGCCTGCACCCTGCGGGCGTCGCTTTGCGACGTCCAAATTCGCTCCCGGCGAATTTGTCGAACACTATTTTGTAGTTCGTCGGTCGGAGATTCGAATCTCCATACCAAGCCGATAACGACAAAAGCCCGCATAAAGCGGGCTTTTGTCGTTATATGGCGCGCCCGGAAGGATTCGAACCTCCGACCGCCTGGTTCGTAGCCAGGTACTCTATCCAGCTGAGCTACGGGCGCTTTAAAACAGGGGCTAGGGTGCTAGTAACCCCGGATCGTCAGGGAAGGCGCAATATACTGATTATCGGAACCAGATTCAAGCCAAACCCTTCCTAGCCCCTAGTAACTAGGATCTAGAGACTGAATAAAAAGGCCGCCCGTCAGGGGCGGCCCTTTTTATTCGATATGGCGGAGAGAGAGGGATTCGAACCCTCGATGGAGCTATTAACCCCATACTCCCTTAGCAGGGGAGCGCCTTCAGCCACTCGGCCATCTCTCCGGAACCCCGTTTAACCGGGGAGCAAAGGATACTAGGGCCGGGGGCCGAGGTAAAGTCTCAGCTGCCGGACCCCTGGGCGCTGCTGTCTTCTTCGCTCTTGATCCGCTCGTAAATCTCTTCACGGTGGACGGAAACATCCTTGGGCGCATTGACACCGATGCGCACCTGGTTGCCCTTGACTCCCAGGACTGTCACGGTGACTTCATCGCCAATCA
>JAXHTI010000156.1:0-4951 GCA_034190045.1 Pseudomonadota bacterium | reverse complement strand
CCGTCTGCAAGCTGTTCGATGTCATCAAAATGAAAAACATGTACGGCAAAAAGGTACGCGGCATCGAACAGCTTGCAGACGGTTTCTTCCTTGTCACAGAGCAGTTCAAAGGGAAATTCCTGTTTAGCTTTGAAATTTTCGTGTACTTTGACGCTGTCGCGCGAAACGCCCAGGATCACCGTGTTCTGTCGCTTGAATTTGGTATGGTTGTCACGAAATGCCTGCCCCTCGCGGGTACAGCCGGGGGTGCTGTCTTTGGGGTAAAAATAGAGAGCCACGTTTTTACCCTTGAAATCGGAGAGGGATATTTCCTGGTCGCCGGTGGCCGGCAGCGTGAAGTCGGGGACTTTCTTACCGAGGCTCACTGTGTCGCTCATGACAGTTGATTCTCCCTGATAACGATCGTTGCCTGCAAATTATAGTAGCCTCAAACCGGCTTCGTGAGCAAATCACGCTAATGGAACCGCCGATAACACCGAACTCACTGAAGCAGAAACGGGTGAATGGACATAAAAACTGTTTTACTTCGGTGCAGTCGGTGTATTCAGTGTTATCGGTGGTTCAGTGCATCCCCGAGTCAGTCGATATTGACCGTACGCAGTTGCTCGGCGGCCTCTTCGGGACTGATGGTGTTGACGAACAGTCCCGAGCCCAGTTCAAAGCCGGAGGGAATGCTGGTGCGGGGACAGATCTCCAGATGCCAGTGGTAGCTGCCACGGCAATCGCCGTAGTCCTCGCCGCGCGGGCGCGAGTGCAGGAAATAATTGTACTGCGCGCCCCCGATTACAGCGTCCAGCCGGGCCATGGTACGTTTGAGTACCCGCGCCAGATCCGCCAGATCCTCGCTTGAGGTCTCGAGGAAATCGCTATTGTGTTCCAGCGGCAGGATGTGAATTTCCCATTCATAACGACTTGCGAAGGGTTTGATGGCGATAAATCGCTCACCCCGTTCGACCACATACTGGCCGACATTGATACGGCGCACGATTTTCCCGGAATCCCGATCATAGATGGTGGTCTCGAAAGTGAGGGCCTCGTCGATCAGGGTGCAGAAGATGCAGTGATGGTGTTTTTTATAGTATTCGCGGCTGTGCTCGACCTCTTCGTGCAGATTCTGGGGCACGACCGGCAGGGCGATCAGCTGGCTGTGGGTGTGGGCCATACTGGCGCCGGCGGCGGGGCCGAAGTTTTTGAAAATCAGGATGTACTTGAGCCGGTCGTCCAGGGCGTAAAGTTCGGCCGAACGCTCCTGATAGGCCTGAAACAGTGTGGCCAGATGGGACTCGCTCATTTCGTGAATGGCAATGCCGTGGGCATAATGATCGACGATAACCTCGTGTCGGCCGTAGCCGTCGATGGCCTGCTGCAGACCAAACACCAGACCGGCCTTGTCGCGGTCATCGCCCAGTACCGGATAGAGGTTTTCCACCAGGCGCACGATCCATTCACCATTCTCTTCGTAGCGCTTGAGTTCCGGCGGCGTTTTTTCCTCGTTACCGCGACAGAACGGGCAGGTTTCCACATGCTGGCGGGTATCGCGGGGAGCCGGGGCCTCCTCCTTACGCGGGCGCATACTGCGTGCGGTGGCGATCAGGACCGATTCGCTGGGAACAATCGGGTTGATGCGGATTTCGCGGATACCATTTTCCGTTTCGGACATGCCCGACTCCTGTATTATGTGGGGGCTTTGGGTGAAAATACCGGGATTCGCCCGGCTTGTTGAACAGTTATATTTTATGGCCCTACAGGGTGGCTTAATATTGCATCGCAGTGCAGAGGGCGAAGCGTGTTGGCAACCACCGGGGACACCGAAGGCACTGAAAACACCGAAAAAACCGCCAGGGCGCGTTTTTCGGCGCGGCTTCGAGAGGCGAGGTATCGAGGTCGGTGGCTTCGGGGGTGTTCGGTGGTTCCGGGCTGTGCGCGGCGGGCCGGCCGCTTGTCAGGGCTGATGGGCCCAAGTACCATGAGCGTTTTTTGCGGAGAGGGGTATGTTTAAGGGGAGTATGGTGGCACTGGCCACCCCCATGCACGAGGATGGCCGGGTGGATGAGGCCGCGCTGGCGGCGCTGGTGGAATTCCATGTCGAGAACCAGACCGACGCCATTGTCGCGGTGGGCACCACCGGCGAATCGGCGACACTGGACGAGACCGAGCACTGCCAGGTCGTCAAACAGGTGGTCGAGCTGGCCCGGGGCCGGATTCCGGTCATCGCCGGTACCGGTTCCAATTCCACCCGTGAAGCTATCGAGCTGACCCGTTGCGCCAAAGAGGTCGGCGCGGACGCCTGTTTGCTGGTCACACCCTACTACAACAAACCGACCCAGGAAGGCCTCTACCAGCATTTCAAGGCGGTTGCCGAGGCGGTGGCGATTCCCCAGATCCTGTACAACGTCCCGGGGCGCACGGCGGTCGACATGCTGCCCGAGACCGTGGCCCGCCTGGCAGTCATCGACAATATTATCGGCATCAAGGATGCCACCGGGGATGTGCAACGGGCCCGCGATATCCTTGGCCAGTGTGGCCCGAATTTCGAGGTCTACAGTGGCGATGACGGTACCGCCATGGAGCTGATGCTGGCCGGGGCGCACGGCGATATCTCTGTCACGGCCAATGTGGCCCCCAAAATGATGCATGAGATGTGCATGGCGGCGATCGCCGGTGAGCGGGAAGCCGCGACGCGTCTTAATGATCAGCTAATGGGGCTGCACACCAACCTGTTCCTCGAAGCCAACCCGATCCCGGTTAAATGGGCCCTGTATGATATGGGGCTGATTCCGATCGGGATCCGCCTGCCGCTGACCGTACTTGCCCCCGAGCATCAGGCCATTGTGCACGATGAGCTGCGCAAACTGGGCCTGGTCGACACCTGATTGATTTTCTTCATTTGCAGAGGACTGAGTTAAATGACGCGCCGTTACGGCTATGAGTTGATTGTGTTGGCGCTGGCGCTGGCGCTGGCCCTGGGCCTGGGCGCCTGTTCCGGCTCGCCGGAAAAGGATTACCGGGCGATCTATTCCCAGGCGGAGAAACAGCAAGCCCGAACGCTGGAAGTCCCCCCGGAACTCGGCCGCCCGCAGGGCGGCGAGCAGATGCAGATACCCTCGATCGGTCGCGATCAGGCCCGCTATTCGGGCCAGCAGGGGACCGCCGGTGCCACGGACAGGGTGGTTGCCACCGCCCGCCAGGCCCGTTTCGTCCGCGAGGGCGATATACACTGGCTGGAAGTGAGCCTGCCCCCGGAACAGGTCTGGGACGCCGGTCGCGAGTTTTTCCAGTCGCTGGGTTTCGAAATCACCCGCGAAGATCGCCAGCTCGGGGTCATGGAAACCAACTGGCAGGAGCGGCGCGAGCGGGTCCCGGGAAACTGGTTGATGCGGATGATCGATTCGATCAGTTCCACGGGCTACCAGGACCGTTACCGGCTGCGCCTGGAACGTCTGCCGCAGGGGGGGACGCGGGTCTTTATCAGCCACAGGGGGCTGGAAGAAATCGTCACCGGCGGTGGCGGGATCGAGGTGGTCGAGACCGCCTGGGTCCCACGTGATCCGGACCCGGAGCTGGAAACAGAACTGCTGCAACGGTTTTTGATCTCGCTGGGCGGCGATGTAGAGCGGGCCGGGCAGATCGTCGAGGACAGTGAACCGGGAAAGCGGACCCGTTTCGTGCAGCAACAGGATGAGCAGGTTCTGCAGGTCAACGAGACCTTCGCCCGTACCTGGCGACGGGTGGGACTGGCGCTGGATCGTGTCGGCCTGCGGGTCGAGGATCGCAATCGTGCCGAAGGGAGTTACTTCATCCGTTTGACCGAAGAGTTCAAGGCCAAAGAACAAAAAGGCTTCTGGGCCAGCCTGCTGAGCGATGAGGAGCAGGGTGCGACAGCGGATGAGCTGCTGTTGCGGGTGCGAGAGCAGGGTGAGGTGACGAATATCTTCCTGCGCGACAGAAACGGTGCACAGGTCGACCCGGCACTGGTCAAACGCCTGCTGGAGGACCTCGAAGTCCACCTGCGCTAATCGGTCGCCTCGGGCGTGAATGGGGAACAGTTGTGCGATTTGCATTGATCGGCAGCGGCAGCAAGGGCAACGGG
The DNA here is from genome assembly GCA_034190045.1 of Pseudomonadota bacterium. Classification (GTDB taxonomy): domain Bacteria; phylum Pseudomonadota; class Gammaproteobacteria; order UBA6429; family Thiohalophilaceae; genus Thiohalophilus. The sequence continues at coordinate 861 of JAXHTI010000156.1, read as the reverse complement.
ACGCTCATCGAGCATGGACAAACCCGCATTCTGATCGATTGCGGCTTTTCACTGCGTGACACCGAAGCGCGCCTGCAGCGGCTGGGCTGCGAGCCGGAGTCACTGAATGCGATCGTGGTGACCCATGAACACGGGGATCATATTCGCGGCGTGGGTCTGCTGGCCCGGCGCTACGGCATACCGGTCTGGGCCACGCGCGGTACGGTCAATGGTACGCAGCCGGGCAAGGTCCCGCAGCTGAATCTGTTTGATGTGCATCAGTCGCTGACGATCGGGGATCTCGAGCTGCAGCCGTTTCCGGTTCCGCACGACGCCCGTGAACCGTGCCAGTTTCTTTTCAGTGATGGCGATCGGAGCCTGGGCCTGTTGACCGATACCGGCTGCAGTACACCGCATATTCATGCCTGCCTGTCAGATTGCGATGCCCTGATTCTCGAGTGCAATCACGATCCACAGATGCTGGTCGAGGGCCCCTATCCGCCGAGTCTCAAGCAACGGGTCGGCGGCGACTGGGGCCACTTGAGTAATGCCCAGGCTGCGCAGATACTGACGGATATCGATACCGGTGACCTGCATTATCTGGTGGCGGCCCATTTGAGCGACAAGAACAATACCCCGGCCCTGGCACGTGATGCCCTGGCCGGGGTGCTGGGCTGCAAGCCCACGGAAATCGACGTCGCCTGTCAGGAACAGGGAACCGACTGGCGCGATGTCTGAAACCGATTAAAACGCATAACCGCTTGTGAGGATACGCCGCATGCAAAAACAGCAGGAACTCTACTCGGGCAAGGCCAAAACCGTCTTTACCACTGACGATCCGAATCGGTTGATTCTGGAATTTCGTAACGACACCTCGGCCTT
>JAXHTI010000155.1:0-4952 GCA_034190045.1 Pseudomonadota bacterium | reverse complement strand
ACTACGACTGGGCCGTGGAGCAACTGCAGCACTATAAACTGGCCGGGCGCTGTGAAGTACTGTTCTCACCGGTATTCGAAACCCTCAAACCCGCCGAACTGGCCGACTGGATCCTCCAGGACCAATTGCCCGTGCGCTTCCAGCTGCAACTGCACAAACTCCTGTGGGGCGACGAGCCGGGGCGCTAGAATTATATAATCTCTCGCAGAGGCGCGAAGACGCAGAGTACACCAAGGAGGGTGATATGAATGAAAATGAGATCGGCAAAATAATTATAAATACGGCGTTTAACATTCATCGCGATATTGGCCCGGGATTGCTTGAGACAGTATATGAAGTAATTCTAGCCAGTGAATTGCACCAGCAAGGCCTACAGGTTGATAGACAAGTTCCAATCGCAATTGAATATCGTGGAGTTTGTTTTGATGAGGGTTTTCGCGCTGATCTCATCGTCGAGCATAAAGTCATAATTGAATTAAAATGTATCGAAAACCTGAATAACGCACATAAAAAACAGCTGCTTACCTATTTGCGTATGGCTGATAAGAAACTGGGTTACTTGCTAAACTTTAGTGAAGCGTTGATGAAAAGCGGTATTGTGCGGGTTGTCAATCATCTTGCTGAGTAGTCTCTAACAAAGTTAATCTTGATTGAAATAATATAAATGCTTTACTTCGCGTCTTTGCGACTTTGCGAGAGATAATTTAGAGAAACTGTATATGCAAACGGTGAGAAAAGCTGTGGTGCTGGTGTCGGGGGGGCTGGATTCAGCGACGGCGCTGGCGATGGCCCGCGAGCAGGGCTATGCCTGTTATGCCATCAGTTTCGATTACGGCCAGCGCCATAAATGCGAGCTTGAGGCCGCGCAGCAGGTCGCCCGGTCGCTCGGGGTGGTCGAGCACAAGCTGATGCAGTTGAACATGGACGACCTGGGGGGATCCGCGCTGACCGATGCGAGCATCGAGGTGCCGAATGAAGGGGTCGGAGAGGGAATTCCGGTCACCTATGTGCCGGCGCGCAATACCGTGTTTTTGTCCCTGGCGCTGGGCTGGGCCGAGGTGCTCGATGCCGGGGCCATTTTTATCGGTGTCAACGCGGTCGACTATTCCGGTTATCCCGACTGCCGGCCCGAATACATCGAGGCCTATCAGCGACTGGCCGATCTGGCCACCCGTCGTGGCGTGGAGGGCCGACCGATCCGGATCGAGGCGCCACTGATTCGCCTGAGCAAGGCACAGATTATCCGTGAGGGGACACGCCTCGGGGTCGACTACGGGCTCACCACCTCCTGTTATGCCCCTGACGTGGAATGTCGCGCCTGTGGCCGCTGTGATGCCTGTCGTTTGCGCCAGGCAGGTTTTGAGGCCGCCGGCATCCCGGACCCGACCCCTTACCAGTCCTGAATCTTATAGAAATCATCTACTTATAACGGTGCATAATGCACCGGCGATGAAGTACGGAGTTGTGAAACTGGTCACTTTTGGGGGAAGTCCGTACAATGCCGCCATTTGGTCGGACTTGTGCGGAGGAGGTACCGGTCAGGCCCTGGGCGCCCTGTGGGCGAGATCATAATTATGCGTAAATCGAGAGGGTTGTATCATGACATTCGAAAGCTTTGCGGATGCGCACTGGACGATTCTGTGGCTGGGCTTTGCCATCGCCTTCGTCATGGGCGCGGTCGTCAATAAAACCAATTTCTGCACCATGGGCTCGGTCTCCGACATGGTCAACATGGGCGACAGCGGCCGTTTCCGCTCCTGGCTGCTGGCCATCGCCGTGGCCATGCTCGGTGTGGCGATCATCGAGGGTAGCGGCCTGATCAGCGTGGATCAGACTGTGCCACCGTATCGTGCCAGTAACTTTGCCTGGCTCGAGTATATCCTGGGCGGCGCTCTGTTCGGCATCGGCATGACCTATGGCAGCGGTTGCGGCAGCAAGACACTGATCCGGATCGGCGGCGGCAACATCAAGTCGGTGATCGTCTTTGCGGTTATCGGCGTGTGTGCCTATTTTATGCTCAACCCCTTCCCGGGCAGCGATCAGACCATCTATTCGCTGGTGTTCTATCCCTGGACCAACCCGACGAGCGTGTCGCTGGCTTCCCAGCAGGATCTGGGCAGTCTGCTGGGGCGGGTCTTCGGTTCCGGGGCTGACGTCACCCGCGTCGTGGTGGGGCTGTTGCTGGCGGCCTTCCTGGCCTGGGTCCTGTTCAAGTCCGCGGATTTTCGCCGGAGCTTCGACAACATCCTGGGCGGCGCCGTGGTCGGCCTGGCGATTCTGGGGGCCTGGTATGTGACCGACGCCGCGGTCATCGATGTCGGGGGCGAGACCTTCACCTGGTCGGGCTATGCCGAACCCAACAACTGGAGCTTCATGGAATCGGGTCAGCCGCCGCGCTCGGTCGGGACCCAGTCCTATACCTTTATCAATCCCGTCGGCCAGACGCTGGGCTATGCCTCCGAGGGCTTTGCCAGCCGTTATCTCACTTTCGGCGTGATGGCCGTATTCGGCGTGGTCCTGGGCTCCCTGTTCTGGGCGATCATCTCCCGGGGTTTCCGTCTCGAATGGTTCGTCAACTTCCGTGATTTCATCAACCACGTGATCGGCGGGGCGCTGATGGGCATCGGTGGCGTGCTGGCTCTGGGTTGCACCGTCGGCCAGGCGATTACCGGTATCTCCACCCTGGCGCTGGGCTCCTTCCTGGCCTTCGGCGGCATCGTGCTGGGCAGCGCCATGACCATGAAGATCCAGTACTACAAGATGGTCTACGAGGACGAAGCCAGCTTCGGCAAGGCGTTTGTCACCGCGCTGGTGGATTTCAAGCTGCTGCCCGAGGGCATGCGCAAGCTGGAAGCCATCTGACGCCGTCCGATCGGCTCACCGGGGACGGGGTTGCCATTCCCGGTGAGTCCGGTAAAATGCGCGCTTCCTGTCACATCCGGCTCTCACAGGGCCTGTGACAGACTCTTCGGGACGTTAGCTCAGTTGGTAGAGCATCCGGCTTTTAACCGGCTGGTCGAAGGTTCGAGTCCTTCACGTCCCACCAAATCAGGGGGCTGCCCAAACGGGCGGCCCTTTTTTTGTCCTTCCGGAACGCGTTTATACCCCGTCATTTATTAACCTGAGTGCTGAGTGCTGAGGGGCAAGTTGGCAGTTTGCAGATGGCAGTTGGCAGCCAACCAATGCAGGGTAGGTCAGGGTGCGCGCAGCGCTCCCTGACGCTCCGATCTTTATCCTGGTTGGTTTTTGCGTTTGGAACGTCACGCAGGCTCTCGCCAGCGTGACCTATGGACTCTCGCAGAGTCGCCACGATGCGGAGAAAAATAGTCGGTTTAATTGTTTGCGACTCGGCGGCTTTGCGAGAGATTGGCTGCCAGCTGCCAGCTGCCAGCTGCCAGCTGCCTCAGAACTCAGAAGTAGGTCAGGGTGCGCGCGCAGCGCTCCCTGACAGACGGTTGATTTCGCGTTTGGGAACGTCACGCAGGCGGCTCCTCGCCAGCGTGACCTACGGATTTTCGCAGAGCCGCTACGAGGCTTAGAACTTAGAACTCGGAACTCGGAACTCAGACTGCAAACTGCCTGCCACTTCTCCTTCGTGTCTTCGAGTCTTTGTGGTGAGGATTTTATAAGCAGACAAAAAAAAGCCCGGCAGAGCCGGGCTTTTTTGCGATGTGTTGCTTGTCGCTTACTGGCGGATAGCCGGACCGTTCAGGCGGATGCCGTTGCTCATGTAAGTATGGAAATACTCCAGAGCCACGTATTCCGGATGCTGGTTGCCGGTCTTGTAGTTGCCATCCTTGTACTTGTCCAGCGGCAGGGCACGGACCTGCTTGTTGCAGCCGCTGTAACGACGCTGGATGGTACCAAAGCCTTTCACGCCTGCCTCATTGCCCTTGGCCCACTTGCGGCGCCATACCGGGAAGTGCGAGGTTTGACCCAGCGCCGGGCTGAGCAGGTTACCTCGTGCCATCATGCCGGAGTTGTAAACGTGGCAATCGGCGCAGGCCATGTTCAGCTGACCACGCTTGGCGTAGAAGTGCTCCTTGCCTTTCTCGTAAATGGCCATAGCGCGATCGTCGTTCGGAACAACTACGTTCTGCTTCTCACCCCGGGAGGTGTAGGCCATGTAGGCGGCGATAGCGGCGAAGTTGCCCTTGCCAAAACGCAGGCCTTCAGCTTTCAGGTCAACGTTTTTGCGCTTCAGGCAGGCCATCAGATCGCCTTCCAGGGTCCGTACGGTGCCGGACTTCTTGTCGAAGTAGGGATAGTGCTGCTTGATGCTCTTGCCGCTGTTCTTGAAGCAGCTGGCCAGACCATATTTTTCAAACATTGCACGACCCTTGTTGACGCCGTCTTCATAGGAAGGGAATTCTTCCATCATCCGCCATTCGTCACGGCGGACCTTGTCAAGGGCGTAAATGCCGTCACTGTATTCCTGCAGTTTGACGCCAGGGAATTTCTTGTAGAAATACTGGCGGAACTCGTTCAGGTCTTTTTCCGGACTGGCGACCGCCGTGGCGGAGGCACCACCCAGAACCGAAAGCGCTGTCATAGCGATTATCAGTTTTCTCATTGTTATAACTCCTGTCATCCGGTTGTGGATTGACTCGTTGATTACTTGATCTGGGTGGTCAGGGAATCTTTCTCACCCTTGTTGTCGACCCAGCTGATAGAGACGTTGTCGCCGGACTGGCCTCCCGTGAACTGGTAAGACAGGTACGGGTTCTTGGAGACGGCCGGTCCCCACTGCGCCAGCAAGGTTTCGGTCCCATTGTGGGTGCAGCTCACTTCCTGAATGAAGTGGGCGGGGATTTTCTTGCCGGTTTTCTCGTCTTTGCGCAGACCGGTTTCCATAACGTGCGTAATCAACGCTTTGACCGTGACGGTGTCCCCCTTGAGGGTCGCCCGGGCTCGGATACTTTTAGCCATAATTAAAATCCTCTTGACTGAAT
>JAXHTI010000154.1:0-4968 GCA_034190045.1 Pseudomonadota bacterium | reverse complement strand
TCGCTGAAGTGACTCAGTTCCATTTGCCAGCGCAGGTAATCCTGCAAACTTTCACTGGTCGTGCCGGAGATTTCATAGTCCTGGCTGCTCTCGCCCGAGCTCCCGGTCAGAGGCGCGGCGATGTTGTCGTAAATGTCGTCCCAGCTGCTGTCGACCGGCAGATCATCGGGAATTTCGCTGTTCGTGTCGCCGGAACTGGCCGGCTCGCTTTCCTCGTGCCCACTGGCGGACTCCGATGTTTCCGCCCCCGGCGGTGCTTCGGCGACGGTATAATTATCGGCCGGTTCGGCGTTCTCTGCACTGTTCTCCCCCTCTTCATCGACTTCGAGCATCAGGTTGGAATCCAGGGCGTCCTGGATTTCGGTTTGCAGCTCGAGCGTCGACAGTTGTAGCAGCCGTATGGCTTGCTGCAACTGTGGGGTCATGGTCAGGTGCTGACCGAGTCGGAGTTGTAGGGTTTGCTTCATATTATGGTTGGAAATGGCCAGTGAACCAGCACGCTGGCTGATGTTAATTTTAGCGTATTTCGTTCGCGACTGCCGAGGCCTTTAGGCCGGATTTGTGCAATTGCGACGCGCACAGGCGATCCGCCGCGCTAGAGGCGAAAGTTTTCCCCAAGATACACCTTGCGCACCTGTTTGTTCTGTAACAATTGTGTTGGTTCACCCTGCGCGATGACCTCACCGGCATTGATGATATAGGCCCGCTCGCAGATCCCCAACGTTTCCCGAACATTATGGTCGGTTATCAGTACCCCGATACCGCGGTCTTTCAGATGCCGGATGATACTCTGGATATCCAGCACCGAGATCGGGTCCACGCCGGCAAACGGTTCATCGAGCAGGATAAAGCGCGGCTCCGTGGCCAGCGCGCGGGCAATTTCCACCCGTCGACGTTCCCCGCCGGAGAGGCTGATCCCCTTGCTCTGGCGGATATGACTGATGTGCAGCTCTTCAAGCAGCTCTTCGAGTTTCTGTTGCTGCTGATAGGGCGCCAGCTCCTTGCGGGTTTGCAAAATGGCCAGGATATTCTCGGCCACGCTCAGCTTGCGAAACACCGAGGCTTCCTGCGGCAGATAGCCGATACCGCGCCGCGCCCGCAGATGCATGGGCAGAGGGGTCAGATCCTCGTCGTCCAGGCGGATTTGCCCCTGATCGGCCGGGATCAGTCCCACCACCATATAAAAGGAGGTGGTCTTGCCGGCCCCGTTGGGGCCCAGCAGGCCGATGATCTCGCCGCTGTTTACCGTCAGGGAGACATCCTTGACCACGTCACGGCCCTTGTAGCGTTTGCCCAGCTGGCTGGCGATAAGCTGGCTCATCGGGCACTGTCTCCGGCCTTGTCGGCCGGCTCGATAATCGCCTTCACCCGGCCGTCGTCGGGCGCATCCGGGGAGGGGGAGCTTTTCCCCTCGCTGTTGGCGGCAACGATACTGTTGCGGGTGTCGTAATGGATACGTGCGCCGCTGAAGCGGTTGGCGCCCTGGGTGACCCGGGCGTCGTCGATCAGCAGCAGCTCGCCGCTGCGGGTGTCGTACTCCATGCGCCGGGCCTCGGAGTAGACCATCTCGCGATCGTCCGGTTTTTGCTGCAGTTTCGCGGGCTCACCGGTGACAATGATTTGCCGCACCTCGCCGTCTTCCAGGTGGACGGATAGCTCGTCGGATCGGATTTCCAGCGAGCCCTGCTTGAGAAACACATCGCCCGTGTAATGACTGACCCCGCGACGTTCGTCGGCGCGCATGCGATCGGCACTGATATTCACCGGCTGCTCGCGATCGCTGCTCAGCGCCCAGGCACCGGCAGGGGGCAGGCCAAGCAGGGCCAGTAGCAACAGCGGTTTAGCGCGGGGTAATAACATAGCTCCCTCGGGTTTGGGATAACAGTTCAAGCAGGCCCTGGCCCACGTCCAGGCGCATGCCGATCGCCCGGGTTTCGCTGCGATCGCTGGTTATTGTAACAGCCGCGTCGGTCTCGGCGTATTCCCGCCGGGGATAAACCGTCAGTGCCTCGGTTTGCAGGCGCAGCGCCTCATTGTGTTCGGTGGCCGGCCGCTGCAGTTCCACCGCGCCGCTCAGCTCGACCCGTTCACCCCGCTCATAGACGATGCCCTGGTTGGCGCGGGCGGTCCACGGCGGCAGCGCTTCGCGAAACAGCGCCAGCCGCAGCTGGCGGATGACCACCGTATCGTCGTCGGGAAAATGTTCCAGGTAATCGCCAATCAGCCGGTGCTGCGGTTTGCCGTCCTCCCCCATACTGGTGGCGCGGAAGTTTTCCAGAAAATAATCGGGATCGTGGCGCACTTCGCGGGGAATGATGCGGGGCTGGGTATCGAGACCGGTCAGCAGCCAGTTGCTGAAAGCGCCGATCAGAATGACCAGCAAAATGACGCTGACGATCTGCAGCTTATTCATGCAGGTATTTGCTCAGTTGTTCATCCAGCGTTTTCTGGGCTTCCATGATCAGTTCACACACATCGCGTGCCGCGCCCCGGCCACCGCCGTGCGGGGTCTGCCAGTGGGCATGCTGCTTGGCCAGCGGATGGGCGTCCTGCACGGCGATGGCCAGCCCGGCGCGGCGCATGACCGGCAGATCCACCACGTCATCCCCCACATAGGCCGCCTGCTCGGGCTGCAGTTCCAGCTTGGCGACCAGCTCTTCGAAAGCGGGTACTTTTTCCAGCCGGTTTTGATAAACATGCTCGATACCGAGGTTTTCCATGCGGTGCAGGACGACCTGGGAATTACGCGCGGTGATCACTCCGATCTGAACACCGCTTTGCCGGAGCAGTTTGATGCCAAAGCCGTCCCGTGAATGAAAGGCCTTGTATTCCTGTCCGTCGTCGCCCACAAACAGGGTGCCGTCCGTCAGTACGCCGTCGACATCGAAGACCACCAGCTTGATCTGGGCGGCGCGGGCAAGAATATCTTTCATAAAAGCGGTTCCAGAGTCGGGTTGAGTGAAGGGGTCAGGACGGGTCGGCGGCGGGATAGCCCAGTTCGGCCAGTTTGACGCGAATCGCCTGTTCCGGGAGATCCTCGCCTTCGATGCGCACCAGGCCGGTGTCGATGGTCACTTCCACCCGCTCGATGCCCGGCAGGGTTTTGAGGCCGTTTTCAATGGCGGAGACGCAGCCTCCGCATTTGATGTTCTGTGCCGTGATTTGCAATATGTCACTCATCCGCGTTCGCTCCTGTATCAAGCTTGCTGGATATTGAAATAGAGTAGTGTGAGATAGGCCACATAGGCCAGTAATAACAGCCCGCCTTCAAAGCGGTTGATTTTGCCGTCGCCCCGAAAGCCATACGCCATTATAAACAGGGCGATACTCAGGCCAATCATCACGGGGAAGTCCCGGCTCAGAACTTCCGCGTCCAGCGCCACCGGCCCCAGCAGACCCGGGATGCCCAGCACGACCAGCAGATTGAACATATTGGACCCGATCACATTGCCGATGGCAATCTCCGGCTCCTTGCGCAGTGCGCCCATGACCGAGGCGGCCAGCTCCGGCAGACTGGTGCCAATGGCGACAATCGTCAGGCCGATGATCAGATCGCTGACGCCGAAGAACTGGGCGATATTCACCGCGCCCCAGACCAGGGCCCGGGAGCTGGCCAGCAACAGCACCAGGCCGATCAGCAGCCACAGCAGGGCACGGGGCGTGGTCATGGTGGGGATTTCGCTGGCGTATTCGGCCTCCAGCGGATCGTGGTCCTTGCGCTTGCCCAGCAACACCATCCACCACAGCATCAACACCATGCCGACCAGCAGGATCAGCCCGTCCAGCTGGCTCAGCTCGCCATCGGCCACCAGCATCAGGCTGACCAGCATGATCAAAAACATCACCGGGTATTCACGGCGCAGGGTTTCGGAACGCACGACCAGCGGCACCACCAGCGCGGTGACCCCCAGCACCAGGGCGATGTTGGCAATATTCGAGCCCAGCGCGTTGCCCACCGCCAGGCCGCTGTTGCCTTCCAGGGTGGCGATAGCGGAGATCAACATTTCCGGCGCCGAGGTCCCCAGGCCGACGATGGTCAGGCCGATGACCAGTGGCGAGATACCCAGGTTGCGCGCCGTGGCACCGGCGCCCTGCACGAACCAGTCGGCCCCTTTGATTACCAGAGCAAAGCCGAGAATCACGGCAGTCACGGAAAACAGCATGTCAGTCGGCATAAACAGGGTCTGAAGTTATGGGCCAGATCATTCGGCGCGTATGATACCAGCTTGTCCCCGGCATGCGAGGGCGTTGTGTAATGTTGAATTTTTAATGCTGAATGTTGAATGAACTGTCTGTTAGTAATTCAAAATTGTATTTCCGCGCCTCTGCGTTGAAAACGGTTTCTATTGCAGCTCGCGTTCGAGTTCCATTTCCAGTTCACGCTCCAGTGCGCGATCTTCGTCGCTGCGCTCGAGTTGCGGCCGGTCGGGGCGGGGCGGGTTGCCGTCGTAAACCAGGCTACGACGGCGTTGCAGATAGGCGTCACGCATGAAGGTGTAGGGATCGGCGCCGGACTCTTCCAGTATGCGGCTGGCGCTGAGCAGTCCGGCGCGGGTGTCGATGACGCGCAACACGACCGCGCTCCAGTAGGCTTCGTCGTCCTCGATCTCCTGCAACGGCTCGTATTCCCAGTCGGCGACCAGTCCGCCGGTATCACGCAGGGTGCTGGGGCCGAGGAAGGGCAGCACGATGTACGCGCCTTCGCCGACGCCCCAGTGACCGAGGGTCTGGCCGAAATCTTCATTATGTTTGGGCAGACCCATGGGGGTGGCGACATCGATCAGGCCAAATACCCCGACGGTGGAGTTCCAGGCCACGCGCGAAAAGTCCGACGCGGCCGCCTCGAATTTGAACTGCAGCAGGTTGTTCACCATGACCCAGACATCATCCAGGTTGCTGAAGAAGTTGGACACGCCGGTTTGTGCCGGCTGGGGCACCGTGTCCTTGTAAGCCTGTGCGACCGGTCGC
>JAXHTI010000153.1:0-4970 GCA_034190045.1 Pseudomonadota bacterium | reverse complement strand
TGGAGATGCAGCAGAACGCCGGCAACTCCATCGAATTTCTCGAACACGTCAAGATCGATCTGTTCCCCGACGAGGTTTACGTGCTGACCCCGCATGGCGAGATCAAGGTTCTGCCGCGCGGGGCGACCGCCGTCGACTTTGCCTATGCGGTACACAGCGATGTGGGTAACCAGTGTGTGGCCGCCAAGATCGACCGACGCCTGATGCCGTTGCGGACTGTTTTGCTCAACGGACAGACCGTGGAAATCGTGACCTCCCAGGGCGCTCAGCCCAACCCGGCCTGGCTGGATTTTGTTACCACTGCCAAGGCCCGCTCCAACATTCGCGCGTTTTTGAAAAATCTGCGTAAGGAAGAGGCATCCATTCTCGGTATGCGCCTGCTCAACAAGAGCCTGGCCGCCCATGGCGCCGGTATCGATGAGTTAGGCGAAGAGCAGGTACAGCGTGTCCTCGGCGAGTTTAACTTCGATAACATGGAGCAGATGTTCAGCGAGATCGGTTTCGGCAATCAGATGGCCATGGTCATCGCCCGTGCCCTGATGTCCGGTGAAAGCGAGCCGGTGGGCGAGAGCGACAAGACCCCGGCCCGGCCGCTGGCCATCAAGGGCACCGAGGGTACCGTGGTGACCTACGCCAAATGTTGCCGGCCGATCCCGGGTGATCCGATCCTGGGCTTCGTCACCTCGGGGCGTGGTATCGTGATTCATACCGAGGATTGCAAGAACGTTGCCGAATATCGCAACCGGCCCGAGAAATGGATCGATGTCGAATGGGAACAGGAGATCGAAGGCGAGTTCCCTATCGACATCCGTATGCTGGTCCACAACCAGCGTGGCGTCCTGGCAACCATCGCCGCAACCCTTTCGGAGATGGAAGCCAACATCGAGAACGTCAGTATCGAAGAGCGCGATGGCCTGCATTCGACCCTGAGCTTTACCGTCTCGGTGAAAAATCGCCAGCACCTGGCGCGTATCATGCGTCATTTACGCAAGCTGGATATGGTATCCCGCATTCACCGTTTGAAACGGTGAATGCGGAGTTGGCAGTGAGCAGTATGCAGTTGACAGCATTCACTTGACTGCCAACATCATACTGATGACTGTCAACTTTTTAGATTGTGCCGCGATCGAACAATAAACAAAACACTGTTGGAGTTTTTATGTCTCGCCAAATCATCCATACCGACAATGCCCCGGCGGCTATTGGTCCCTATTCCCAGGCGGTCAAGATCGATAACACCGTGTATCTGTCCGGCCAGATCCCGCTGATCCCCGAGAGCATGGAACTGGTTACCGGTGACATCAACGCCCAGATTCGCCGGGTGTTCGACAACCTCGGTGCCGTGTGCCAGGCCGCCGGTGGCAATCTGAACGACATAGCCAAGCTGAATATTTTTTTGACCGATCTCGGGCACTTCCCGACGGTCAACGAGATCATGAGTGAATATTTCAGTGAACCCTATCCGGCCCGCGCTGCGATCGGTGTCGCCGCCCTACCCAAAGGGGCCGAGGTAGAGATGGATGCTGTTATGGTAGTCGGGTAACTGATCCGTTATTTCGGATTTGGCTGGTAGACACAATAGCGGTTCTTGCCGGTTTGCTTTGCCTCGTACATGGCGAGATCGGCGTGGTGCATCAGGGAGTCCATATCCGCGCCATCTTTGGGAAAACAGCTGATACCGATGCTGACGCCAATATCGATCGCATTACTCTTTAGCTTCAGCGGTTGATTAATGATGGCGATGATTTTTTCTGCTATGACGATGGCATCGTTGGGAGTATTGATATTCACGGCGATGAGCGTGAACTCATCACCGCCGATCCGGGCAATCGTGTCTTCTTCACGGACTACCGTTCTCAGGCGTTCCGCCATCTCTTGCAGGAGTATGTCGCCGGCCTCGTGACCGAGCGTGTCGTTGACCTCTTTGAAGCCATCAAGATCCGCATACAAAAGTGCCAGTTCATGCTGGTGACGACGTGCGTTGGACAATTCCTGCTTGAAACGGGCGGTAAACTGGAAGCGATTGGGCAGGCCGGTCAAAGTGTCGAAATTGGCCAGTTTTTCCAGTTTCTCGTTGGCCGCCTGCAGTTCCGCGGTACGTTGTTCGACGCGTTGCTCGAGTTCTTCCTGGGCCGCGTGGAGATCCGCTTCATGTTTTTTCTGCCGGGTAATGTCGCGTATCGTTCCGATAAACATTTGTTTGCCATCAAGTCGAAACTCGGTCAGGGCGACTTCAATCGGAAAGAGGGAGCCATCCTTGCGTTTTCCCAGCAGTTCGCGGCCCTTGCCCATTACCGTGGTTGTGCCGGTTGACGTATAGTTCTTCATGTACTTGTCATGCGATTTGCTGTGTTCATCCGGCATCAGGATGTTGATGTTTTCTCCGAGAGCCTCCTGCTGGGAGTAACCAAACATCTGCTGGGCCCGGGTATTGAAGTCCTGGATAATGCCGCGATCATCCGTGGTAATGACAGCATCGAACAGCCCTTGCAGGATAAGCCGCTCACGCTTTTCCAGCAGTTTCAGTTTCTCCGTGAAGTTCGACAACTCGGTAACGAAGTGGCCGGTTTTGACGGAAACGTACGCCGCGATGAGTATGATCAGAAGTATGCTGATTATGCCCAGCGGGAGTAAGGTATTGAAGCTCGATTCAAACTTGTTGGCCGCGTTCAATAAGGTGGATTGGTATTTTGATTGTTCCTGTTCGATGAATCGGTCCAGGCGTTCGAGAAGGATCTCGATATTGGGGACCATGTTTTGCATCATTATCTGCCGGGCCGGATTGAGTTTCCCCTGTCGGAGTAATTCAATGATTTATAGGTGTATTGGGCCGTGTTGTCTGCAGCAGTGATGATTTGCTCTAATTGTTGTGCTTCCTGCCCGGATAGTTCAAGTTGTTCCAGGTTTTTGCGAGCCTTGATAAACATTGAGCCCTGCTTGAGTAATTTTTGCAGATATTGATCACGTTGGAACGGGTCGTCGGAAGATGCCATGGAAAACAGTGCCAGCGCTCGTTCTCTGGCGGCAGTGCGCATGGTATAGGCATAATTCAGTCTCAGATTCTGGTCGTCGACGGTCCGGGTCATGTTGGTGCCGTAACTGACCAGGTAATAGAGGCTGATCCCGGTCAGGCTGACGGTGAGAAGCATGATCAGGGCAAAGCCGGCCAAAAGCAGGGATTGAGGCGAGAGGGGGCGCTGACGTTTCATGATTCCGGGTATACTACTTAGGTTACTAGGGGTTATCGGCAGTGGCGGGCGGATATTTAGAGATGCCGGATTGATGACGCTAACCAGTGACATTTCAGATAGAATTACTCGGGTATATGGCGATTTCAGACTAGACAGGGAACGTTCGGGCAGACTCCATGGCCAGTAGCACTCACGCTGTTTCAGCAACACCCCTGACCCGTCTCAAAGGGATCGGCGACAAGATGGCCGAGCGTTTTGCGCGTCTTGGGATCGATTCGGTGGAGCAGTTGTTGTTTCACCTGCCGTTACGTTACGAGGATCGGACCCGGGTTACCCCGCTGGGCGCGTTGCGTGCCGGTATGCATGCCGTGATTCAGGGCGAAGTGCAACTCAGTGAGATCAAGTTTGGCCGTCGGCGCATGTTGCTGACGCGGTTGAGCGATCGCACGGGTTTTATCACCTTGCGCTTTTTTCATTTCAATGCCCGCCAGCAGGAAAGCCTGTCACGTGGTAACTGGTTGCGGGCCTATGGCGAGGTGCGCCGGGGCAGTGCCGGGCTGGAGATGGTACATCCCGAATTCAGCCTCATCGAACCGGATACGATGCCCGAGGTCGAGGCGAGCCTGACACCGGTTTATCCCGCCACCGAGGGGCTGCACCAGCTGACCCTGCGCAATGCCATGCAGCAGGCACTGGCGCTATTGCGATCGGATCGTTTGCACTTGCCCGAACTGTTACCGGGCGATCTGTTGCAGGCCGAGGATCTGCCGGACCTCAAGCAGGCTTTGTTGTATGTTCATCAGCCGCCGGTGGAGGCGGACCTGGACGAATTGCTGGAGGCGCAACACCCGGCCATGCAACGTTTGATCATCGAGGATTTGCTGGCGCATGTGTTGAGTTTGCGGCAACTGCGCCAGCGCAGTCATACCCATCAGGCCAGAACCCTGTCCGTGGACAGTGAGCTGGGAGAACGGTTCCTGGCGGGTTTGCCGTTTGAACTGACCGGTGCACAGCAACGGGTGGTGAACGAGATCGATCAGGACCTGCAGCAGGGGGCGCCGATGCAGCGCCTGGTGCAGGGGGATGTCGGCTCGGGCAAGACCGTGGTCGCGGCGCTGGCGGCACTGGCGGCGGTACATGCTGGTGCCCAGGCGGCTATCATGGCACCGACCGAAATTCTGGCCGAACAACATTATCGCAACTTTGCCGGGTGGCTGGCGCCGCTGGGCATTAACGTGACCTGGCTGTCAGGCAAGGCGAAGCAGGCCGAGCGCCGCGCCGCGCTGGAGAAGCTGATCTCGGGGGAGGCGGCTATTGCCGTGGGCACCCATGCCCTGTTCCAGGAGGAAGTGGTGTTCGATGATCTGGCACTGGTGATCATTGATGAACAACACCGCTTCGGTGTGCATCAGCGTCTCGCGCTGCGTGAGAAAGGACGCCGGGACGATGTTCTGCCGCATCAATTGATCATGACCGCCACCCCGATTCCGCGCACCCTGAGCATGGCGGTGTATGCCGATCTCGATTGCTCGGTGATCGATGAGCTGCCGCCGGGGCGCACACCGGTGGAGACGGTGGTGATCCCCGATACCCGCCGCGATGAAGTGGTGGCCAGAGTCCATCAGGCCTGTCGCCAGGGCAGCCAGGTTTACTGGGTGTGCACATTGATCGAGGAATCGGAGGCATTGCAATGCCAGGCGGCGGAAGAGACCGCGCAGCTGCTGGCGGAGGCGTTGCCCGATGTGCGTATCGGTCTGGTACACGGGCGACTCAAGCCGG
>JAXHTI010000152.1:3242-4977 GCA_034190045.1 Pseudomonadota bacterium | reverse complement strand
GCCGGCATCAAACCCGCGGGGAACTGGTATCGCCAGGCCGGGCAGGGCATGGGTAAAGTCCTGCAGATGAGCGGTGAACTGGATGCCTATACGCTGACCGATCGCGGCACCTGGCTGGCGATGCGCGACAAATTACCACTGACGATCCTCGCCGAAGGCGATCCGCGTTTGTATAACCCTTACGGCATTATCGCGGTCAATCCCGAACGCTATCCCGCTGCCAACTATGACGGCGCGATGGCCATGATTCACTGGATTACGGCCAGGCAGGGGCAGCAACTGATCGGCGACTATCGCGTGCAGGGGGAACCGTTGTTTTCTCCCATGGCATTGAAAATGGTCTCCCAATAGATCGTAACCATGGAGCAGTTGTCCGAAGCCTTTGTCAAAGCGCTTTACCTGCTGTTCAGCGGGGACCGGGAGTTATGGATTATCGTGGCGACCTCGTTCAGTGTCTCGCTGCGTGCGATCCTGATTGCCAGCCCCATCGCCATTATCATTGCGTTTTTGCTGGCGATGACCCGCTTTCCCGGTCAGCGTTCGCTGGTGATGATCTTTCATACCCTGCAGGCGGTCCCCGCCGTGGTGGTCGGGCTCACGGTCTATATCGTACTGTCCCGCCAGGGCCCGATGGGGGAGTGGCGATTGCTGTTTACCCAGAGCGCCATGATCGTCGGCCAGATCCTGTTGTGCCTGCCACTGTTGATCTCCATGACTCATGCCACGTTTGCCGGCGCCGATCGCCGTGCCTGGGAAACCGCCCGTACCCTGGGGGCAGGCCATGTGCAGGCCACGCTGACGTTTTTCTATGAATTGCGCTTCGCCCTGCTGGCGGCAATCATCGCCGGCTTCGGGCGTATCATCGCCGAGGTAGGCTCCTCGATCATGGTCGGCGGCAACATCCTGCATCATACCCGCAATATTCCGACCGCCATCGCCCTGGAAACCGCCAAGGGCGAGTACGCCCAGGGCCTGGCACTGGGCATCGTCTTACTGCTGCTCGCCTTCGGCCTGAATGCCCTGCTGCACATCAGTCAACAACAGAGGCCCGTATACGCATGACGCATCCCGAACCGATTGAATACGGCAAGCTCACCAAGACGGTCAACCGCCAGCCGTTGTTCGAGAATCTGCATCTGAATATCGATCCCGGCGAATGTATTGTGCTGAGCGGTGACAACGGCGCGGGCAAAACCACTTTACTGCGTATCCTCTGTGGCCTGCTGTCACCGGATGCAGGCGACTGTCGTTATAACGGCAGCTGCTATCACTGGAAACGGGCCCGGCCCTGGTTATTGCAGAACGTGGTCTATCTGCACCAGGAACCCTATCTGTTTGACAGCCGGGTTCTGGACAACGTCGCCTACGGCCTGCGCCGGCGCGGTCACACCGCCGGGGAGGCGCACGCCATCGCTTCCAGGGCACTGAACGCCACGGATCTCGGGCACCTGCAACAACGTAACGCCCGGCAACTGTCCGGCGGCGAGAAACAACGGGTCGCGTTGCTGCGCGCCTGGGTGCTGTCGCCAAGATTACTGTTGCTGGACGAGCCGGTCGCCAGCATGGACGAGCGCTCAAGACACCGTACGCTGTTTTTGATCCGCCGGCTGCAACAGGACGGCGTGAGCCTGATCATCACCGCCCACGAACCCCGGCTGTTCGCCCCGCTGGCCGAACGCCATCTGCGCCTCAAGCAGGGTCAACTGAACCCGGCCCGACCGCTCAACCCGGACAC
>JAXHTI010000152.1:0-3142 GCA_034190045.1 Pseudomonadota bacterium | reverse complement strand
AGGACGGCGTGAGCCTGATCATCACCGCCCACGAACCCCGGCTGTTCGCCCCGCTGGCCGAACGCCATCTGCGCCTCAAGCAGGGTCAACTGAACCCGGCCCGACCGCTCAACCCGGACACCGATCCCCTGGCCGGATCCGCTGACATTTCGCCGGAGCACTCTGATGAACAGTGGCATCTCTCCTGAACCGTTCAGCCCGCCGCCAACCACTGGCGTCATCCTGGCCGGCGGCCTGGCCCGGCGCATGGGCGGCCATGACAAAGGGTTGCTGGCGATCGACGGCAGGCCGATGGTGCAACATATTCAGGATCTGCTTCGCCCACAGGTGGATCACCTTCTGATCAATGCCAATCGCAACCAGGAATCCTATGCCTCACTCACCGGCTGCCCGGTCATCGGCGATCAGGTCGGTGATTTCGCCGGCCCGCTGGCGGGCATGGCCTCGGCGTTATCACATTGCACCACCCCCTATCTGGTGGCCGTGCCGTGTGACTCCCCGTTCGTCGCCCCGGATCTGGTCATGCGCCTGCACCGTGCCCGGCACGCGCAGCAGGCCGACATCGCCCTCGCTACCGAGGGCGACAAACTGCAACCGGTATTCGTGCTGCTATCGCACCACCTGCTGGACAGCCTGCTGGCCTTTCTCGACTCGGGCGGGCGCAAGATCATCGACTGGTATTACCGGCATCGCGTCGCCGAGGTGGACTTTAGCGATCGCGCCGCGATGTTCGAGAACATCAACACGCCCGAGGAACAGCAACGCATCGAACAACAGTTACGTCAGGCGCTATGAACCCGACAACTCACAATCCCCCGGTACTCGGCTTTGCCGCCTTCAGCGGCACCGGCAAGACCACGCTGTTAACTCAGCTCGTCCCACAGCTTAAAGACAACGGATTACGCCTCGGGCTGATCAAACATGCCCATCATAATTTCGATGTCGATCAGCCGGGCAAGGACAGTTACGTGCTCCGCCATGCCGGCGCCGAACGGGTGTTGATCGGATCGCGCCGACGCTGGGCATTAATGGTGGAAACCCCCGAACCGGAAGAACCCTGCCTGCAGGATCTGCTCGATCAGTTCCCCGCAGATGGTCTTGATCTGATCCTGGTGGAGGGCTTCAAGCACGAACGCTTTCCCAAAATCGAACTGCATCGCAGCGCACTCGGCAAACCATTACTGCATCCCGAAGATGAGTCGATCATCGCCTGTGCCAGTGATACTCCACACAGCCTGGCGGCAACAACACGCCCGCAACTGGACATCAACCGGCCCGACGAGATTGTCCGCTTCATCCTGCAGTGGTTACAGGAACAACGCGCGGCATCGACCACGCTACGTGCCAACGGTTAATCGCAAGGAGATCACGCCATGTCACAACCGGCAACCGTTATGCAATCACAAGTCAGCAGACTGGATGTGGAACAGGCCCGCCAGACCATCCTGGCGGACTGCAGTCCGATCACCGGCCATCAGCAGATCGCCGTGCGCGAGGCACTGCACCGCATCCTCGCCGAACCCGTCTACTCGCCGATCAACGTCCCGGCGCACACCAACTCGGCGGTGGATGGTTACGCCCTGTGCTACAACGACCCGCCGGCCGACCAGCAGTTCGACCTCATCGGCTCGGCCTGGGCCGGGACCCCGTTCGACGGCCGGGTCGGTCCGGGCCAGGCCGTGCGCATCATGACCGGCGCGGTCCTGCCCGATGGCGCCGACAGTGTGATCATGCAGGAAGAGATCGAACGACACGGCGATCGGATCAGCGTCCAGGGCACGCATAAACCGGGCGAGAACGTGCGCCAGGCCGGCGAAGATCTCGCCGCCGGCGGCATCGCCCTGGCCCGGGGCAAGCGCCTTCAGCCAGCCGACATGGGCCTGCTCGCCTCGCTCGGCACCGGCGAAATCAAGGTGTTTCGTCGCCTGCGGGTGGCCTTTTTCTCCACCGGCGACGAGCTGCGTAGCCTGGGCGAGCCACTGGGCAAGGGCGAGATCTACGACAGCAACCGTTACACCCTGCTGGGCATGCTCAGGGCACTGGACATGGACGTGATCGACCTCGGCGTGGTCAAAGATGAACCGCAAAGCCTGCGCCAGGCGCTGGGTGACGCCTCGCACGAAGCCGACGCCATCATCACCACCGGCGGCGTCTCGGTCGGCGAGGCCGACTACATCCGTGACATCATGCAGCAACTGGGCAATATCAACTTCTGGCAGATCGCCATGAAACCCGGCCGCCCGCTGGCCTACGGCCGCGCCAACGATACCCCGCTGTTCGGCCTGCCCGGCAACCCGGTGGCCGTGATGGTCACCTTCTACCAGTTCGTCAAACCGGCCCTGTTGCGACTGGCCGGGATGGACACCACCAGCGCCCCGCGCCAGTTCAAAGTCAAAAGCACCAGCGCCTTTCGCAAAAAACCCGGCCGTACCGAATACCAGCGCGCGATTTTACAGACCGACGAGAACGGCGAACTGACCGTACGCAGCTTCGGCCGCCAGGGCTCCGGCATCCTGCGCTCCATGAGCGAGGCCGACTGCCTGGTGGTATTACCGAAAGACAACGACGGAGTGAAAGAAGGCGACTACGTGGAAGTGCAGCCGTTTGAGGGGATGATGAGCTGAAATCGTGCTGCCACAGCAAGATCAAGAGATTAACGCAGAGGGTCGCTCCCGGATTCCCGCCTCCCGCGACACTTGTACATCCCTGTACATCGCGCAACAAAGGCGCAGAGGAACGCAGAGAAAAAATTGATTTTGTGTTGTAGTGGAACGCGGGATTTACTCTGATCCTGGACTTCTGTGGCCCTTTCATTCTTAGAAGGCAATTTCAGCCTCCATAAAGGTGACTGCATGCCCTGAAAGGGCTACACGGTCAGCTTTTACCTCGCAAGTGAGGTCGCCACCACGTTTGGAGACCTGTTTGGCGGTCAGGGTGTTCCTACCCAGTTTACTGGCCCAGTACGGAGCAAGCTCACAATGCGCGGAACCTGTGACAGGGTCTTCGGGGATACCCAGTTTGGGGGCGAAAAAGCGGCTGACAAAATCAACCTCCGCGCCCGGCGCGGTGATGATGACGCCGCGCAAATCAAGCTGGCCCAGCAGGACCAGGTCGGGTGTGATAGCGCGTACGGTTGCTTCGC
>JAXHTI010000151.1:0-5005 GCA_034190045.1 Pseudomonadota bacterium | reverse complement strand
GACAGCTACGCCCTGTGGGCGGACAATCACATTACCCGTAACGGTGAGCCGTATTCCGAAGGCGATTTTCTGCAATTGCTGGACAGGCTCTGGCAAGACCATCAGATCAGGATTCCTGACTCCAGGGCGCTGCCGTTTACCGGTGGCTGGTTTGTCTATCTGGGTTATGAACTGGCCGGACAGATCGAGCCACGACTGAACCTGCCAATGGATAGTGAACAGCCCGTTGCCGTGATGACACGCATTCCGGCTGCGGTGATCCATGATCATCAAACGGGACAAACCACGCTGGTAGCCGAACCCGGCCAGGAATCGACTCTGGAACAGATTGCGCAGGATGTTGAACATGTCACCGGGTTGACAGGTAACGAGCTGCCGTCAATTTCGGTCAAAATGGAAGCCGATGAGCCGCAACATTATTTGCGTGGCGTGGAGCAGGTCAAGCATTACATCGTCGAAGGGGATGTGTTTCAGGTCAATCTGTCACGTGGCTGGCAGGGCGAGGTGAGCCCGGCACCGACGGGCGCGGATCTCTATGAGCAATTGTGCCAAACCAATCCTGCACCGTTCGCTGCGCTTGCTCAACTGCCCGGCCTGAATATTATCAGTTCCTCACCGGAACGCTTGGCGAAAGTCTCGGACGGGCGCATCGAAACGCGCCCGATTGCCGGCACCCGCCCGCGCGGCCGGGAACAACACGGCGATACGGCTAATCTGGAGGAGTTGATCGGTCATCCCAAAGAGCGGGCCGAACACATCATGTTGATCGATCTGGAACGCAATGATCTCGGGCGGGTTTGTGAGCCGGGCAGTGTCGAAGTCGATGAGCTGATGGGACTGGAAACCTACGCCCACGTGCATCATATTGTCTCCAATGTCACGGGACGATTGCGTTCGGACGTGACACCGGGTGATGCTATCCGCGCAGTGTTTCCCGGCGGGACGATCACCGGTTGCCCCAAGGAGCGTTGCATGGCAATTATTGCTGAACTCGAACAGGTGCCGCGTGGTGCATATACCGGTTCCCTGGGGTATCTGAATCACAACGGTGATCTCGATCTGAACATTCTGATTCGCACCATTACCCAGCAGGGCGAACACCTGGCTTTGCGCGCCGGCGCCGGACTGGTGTTCGACTCGATCGGTGAAAATGAACTGCAGGAAACCGAACACAAGGCCCGTGGTATGTTGCTGGCACTGGGCGCGGTGAACTGATGCTGGCCTGTCGGATCAATGGCCTCGATAGCCGGCAGCTGGAGATCACTGATCGGGCCTGTCAGTACGGCGATGGGCTGTTTGAAACCCTGGCAGTGCGCAATGGCCAGGTGGAATTTTTGCAATCGCATCTGCAGCGTCTGGCCGAAGGCGCCGCCAGCCTGGGCATCCCGATGCCGGAGGCGGTACGCTGGCGGGATGATATCCGGGCAATCCTGGTCGGCCGCCAGCAGGCAGTGCTGAAGCTGATGTTAAGCCGGGGCTCGGGCGGTCGTGGTTATCTGGCGCCCGACGACCCGGTAGTCAGTCGTATCGTCATGCTGCATCCCTGGCCGGTGTACCCGCCGGAACACGTCGAACAGGGCGTGCGGGTACGCTTCTGCGAGACACGGCTCGCCGAACAACCCCGGTTGGCGGGGATCAAGCACCTGAACCGACTGGAGCAGATCCTGGCACGACGCGAATGGGCGGATGAGACAATCCACGAAGGGCTGATGCTGGATACCCGGAATCGGGTGATCGAGGGCACCATGAGTAACCTTTTCTGGCTAAAGGGCGACACACTGCATACCCCGGACTTATCAGCCTGCGGGGTACAGGGTATTATGCGTCAAGAGATCCTCGATCTGGCTCCCGCACTGGGGCTGGATGTGCAGATTGATCACTATTCCCGCCAGGCACTGGATGAGGCGGATGGTCTGTTTTTAACCAACAGTGTGATCGGCCTGTGGCCGGTGCAACAACTGGAAGAGCGGTTGTTTGATCCCAACGAGAGGATCAAACAGATTCAGGATAAACTCGACGTAGTACGATTACAGCATGCGGAATGTGATTTTTAGGCTTTTAGCCGCTGGCATAGTGAGCGCCGCCCTGGTCGGTGGTGCCTTCTGGATAGATTATCGCGACTATCTGTCCTCTCCCTTATCCCTGCCCGGTGATGCACCGCTGATCTTCGAGATCAAAGCCGGCTCCAGCCTTAAACGCGTGGTGGATAATCTGGCCGAACAGGCGGTGATCGAAAAGCCCCGTTATATCCTGCTCAATGCCCGTCTCACCGGTAAAGGCACTCAGATCCACACGGGTGAGTATCGTCTCGAGCCCGGGATGAAGGTCCGTGATTTTCTGGACATGCTCTATCAGGGCAAAGTCATTCAATATTCGCTGACCCTGATCGAGGGCTGGAACTTTCGCCAGATGATGGCCACCATCCACGCCACGCCACAACTGGAACAGAAGACCCCGGGGCTCTCGGACACAGAAATCATGCAGGCCATTGGCCACGGCGATGAACACCCCGAAGGGCGCTTCATGCCGGATACTTATCGGTTTACCCGTGGCATGAGCGATGTGGATATTCTCAGACGCGCTTACAATGCCATGGCCGGCTATCTGGAGGAACAATGGCCGCAACGTGCCGTCGGCTTGCCCTATGAGAGCCCTTATGAAGCACTGATAATGGCCTCGATTGTCGAGAAGGAAACCGGCGTTCCCGAAGAGCGGGATACCATCGCCGGTGTGTTCGTGAACCGGCTGGAAAAACGCATGCGCCTGCAGACCGACCCCACGGTTATCTATGGCATGGGTGACGATTATGATGGCAACATCCGGCGCCGCGATCTGCGAACCGATACCCCTTACAACACCTATACTCGTGGCGGGTTACCACCGACGCCCATTGCCATGCCGGGACGTGACGCGATCCATGCCGCCCTGCATCCCGAGGAAAACGATTATCTCTATTTTGTTTCCCGCGGGGACGGCAGTCATTATTTCTCCAGAACGCTGAAAGAACATAACCAGGCCGTCATCAAGTACCAGCTCAAGGGACGCAAGCGCTCTTTTTCTTCCTATAAAAATAACGAGGACGATAATCAATGAGCGGTTATTTCATCACCGTCGAAGGCGGGGAGGGAGTCGGTAAAAGCAGTAACCTGGGTTTTATCGAAGCCTGGCTGCGCGAGGCCGGCAAGGATGTGGTCATGACCCGCGAACCCGGCGGCACCGCGCTGGGCGAGAAAATCCGCACGTTGTTACTCGATGCCAGCCACCATTCAATGACGGTCGATGCCGAACTGCTGCTCATGTTTGCCGCCCGGGCCCAGCATCTCGAAGAAGTGATCAAGCCGGCGCTGGCTGACGATAAATGGGTGGTTTGCGATCGGTTCACCGATGCCAGTTACGCCTACCAGGGCGGGGGGCGTGGCGTGGATCTGCAACGCATTGCCCAGCTGGAGCAGTGGGTACAGGGTAATCTGCGCCCGGATCTGACCCTGCTGCTGGATATGCCGGTGCAGCAGGGACTGCAACGGGCCGGGCAGCGCAGCGCGCCGGATCGTTTCGAACGGGAACAGCAACATTTTTTCGAGCGGGTGCGTGAAACCTACCTGATCCGGGCCCGCCAGGAACCCGCCCGGTTCCGGGTGATCGATGCGGCCCCGGAACTGGGACAGGTACAGCAACAGATCGCCGCGGTATTATCGGTCCTGATATGACGCTCCCGGTAATCCAGTGGCACGCGACAGCCTGGCAGCAACTGCAGGCCGGGCGCCGGCAACAGCGGCTGCCCCATGCCGTGCTGCTCAGTGGCGAAGCGGGGATCGGCAAGGCGGAATTTGCCGACCAGCTGGCGGCCTCCTTGCTGTGCGAGCAACCGCAGGAGGACGGGCAGGCCTGCGGCACCTGTCATGCCTGTCAGCGGCTCGCGGCGCAGACCCATCCGGATCGCTTCCGGCTGGAGCCGGAGGAGCCGGGCAAGGCCATCAAGGTCGACGCGGTTCGCCAGTTGATCCGCAATCTCTCCCTGACCGGCCACTATGGTGGCTATCGGGTGGTGACCGTGGAACCGGCCGAGGTGATGAACACCAACGCCGCCAATGCCTTTCTCAAGACCCTGGAAGAACCGCCCGCCAGCACGCTACTGATCCTGGTTACGGCCTCACCGGCCCGGCTGCCGGCCACCATCCGCAGCCGCTGCCAGCCGCTGCGCCTGACCAGCCCCAATGCCCAAACAGCCCTGGCATGGCTGCAACAGGAAGCCCCCGACAGTGCAGCGCAGGAGGCCGAGCTGGCCCTGCGGCTTGCCGCCGGGGCTCCCCGGCTCGCGGCCCACTATTTACGTGAAGGCTGGCTGGCGGTGCGCCGGGAGTTGCTCGAGGCGCTGATCGGCTGCGCCCGGGGAAACACCGACCCGCTCGCCGCCGCCGCGACCGCCCAGCAGGCACTCAAGCTGGATCGCCAGTTGCCGATACAGTGGATGTATCACTGGGTTGCCGATTTGATCCGGCTGGCCTATGATGAGAACAATATTAAAAACAATGACATGACAGGGGAGTTGCAGGCCCTTCCCACCCCGGTGGATGACAGCGCCCTGCATCACTTGCTGGACAAACTGCAACAGGCCCGGCGTCTCTCCGACACGACCGTCAACCCGCAGCTGCTGTGGGAAGATCTGATGATCGACTGGTCCGGACTGTTTAACGCCCGGCGCGGTTAAGCCAGACACACGAGCGAGGATTTCTATGGTTGCGGCACCACCCAAAGCCCCCGGCGGCGGACGACAGGGCATACTCTCCTTGACCATCAAGGACAAGAGCGCACTCTATGCCGCGTACATGCCGTTTGTGAAAAACGGCGGCCTGTTTATTCCTACCAACAAGAGCTATAACCTCGGTGACGAGGTCTTCATGCTACTGACCCTGATGGAAGAAAAAGAAAAACTGCCCGTGGCCGGCAAGATAGTCTGGATCACACCCAAGGGCTCGCAGGGCAACCGCGCCGCCGGGATCGGCGT
>JAXHTI010000150.1:0-5018 GCA_034190045.1 Pseudomonadota bacterium | reverse complement strand
TAGAACCTCGTCGCTATCTCACACAGGTACAGCTCTGAAAAAGTCCCCGACTCACCGGCAGTTACGCTCCCGGCCTGACTTGTACCGGCGACGTAATAAAGGTATCTTGCCTCGCCATGACCAACGATGATACCGAGCTGCTGCGCACCGATTTTTGCGGGATGGAGTTCCAGACCCCGCTGGTGCTGCTGTCCGGTTGTGTCGGTTTCGGCGAGGAATATACCCGCGTGGTCGGCTATTCCAACCGGGATGTGGGTGCGGTGTGCCTCAAGGGCACGACGCTGGAACCGCGCCTGGGCAATCCGCCGCACCGGATTTTCGAGACCCCGATGGGTATGCTCAACGCCATTGGCCTGCAGAACCCCGGTTCACGTCACGTGGTCGACACCATTCTGCCCGAACTGGATTTTTCCGAGACCCGCTTTATCGCCAACCTCTCCGGTTCGACCCTGGAAGAGTATATCGAGGTGGCGCGGATTTTCGACGACTCGCCCATCGACGCGATGGAGATCAACATCTCCTGTCCGAACGTGAAAGAGGGCGGGGTGGCGTTCGGCAATGACCCGGATATGTCCGCGCGCGTCGTCGCCGCCTGCCGCCAGGTGACCGACAAGCCGCTGATCACCAAGCTCTCACCCAACCAGACCGATATTGCCGAAAACGCCCGGCGCTGCATCGAGGCGGGCACCGACGGCTTTGCGGTGATCAACACCATGATGGGCATGGCCATCGACATCGAATCGCGCAGTCCCATCATCGGCAACAACCAGGGCGGGTTATCCGGCCCGGCGATCAAACCCATTGCACTGCTCAAGGTGCACCAGGTCTACCAGGTGGCGCGCGAGCACGGGATTCCGATCATCGGCCAGGGCGGGGTCAACTCGGCGGAGGATGCCATCGAATTTCTGATCGCGGGCGCCTCGGCCATCGGGGTGGGGACCGCGCTGTTCTATGACCCGCTGATCTGCGCGAAAATCAATGCCGGTATTGTGGAATACATGAATCGCCACAATCTGGCTAACGTGGCACAGATCACCGGCAGCCTGCGATTGAATGACGCCGGCGGTTCCTGCAGTTGAGACATAGCCGTGTTGTGCCGGGCACCGCCGCGCTGTGCCCCGGCCTGCCTCGAATGTAGGTCCGATAAAGCGAAGCGGTATCGGGCAACTTACGGTTCCGCGTGGCCTGCCGGACACCGCGGAGTTTATGCCCGAAGGGTGCTATGTCCGGCCTACCTCTGGTGTATTTATATAAAGAAAAAACCGCTCGCAACCGATAACCCTTTCATCTAACGTATTGTTATATAACAATTGAGTGAATAAACGAGCCCGGTAACATGGCCACTACCACCGCCCCCCGCAAAAAAATCCGTCTCGGCGATCTGCTGGTCGAAAACGGCGTGATCAGTGAAGACCAGCTGATGGCCGCGCTGGCCGATCAGAAAAAGACTGGCCAGAAACTGGGCCGTACCCTGATCCACAAACAACTGGTCACCGAGCAGCAGTTGATGGAGCTGCTCTCCACCCAGCTCAATCTGCCGTACATCGATCTGAAAAAATACAACTATGAACCGGAAACGGTGCGCCTGATTCCCGAGACCCTGGCGCGCCGTTACCGGGTTATCGCCCTCAAGCAAAACCCCGACAACAGCCTGCTGGTGGGCATGGCCGATCCCACCGATATTTTCGCCTTTGACGAGCTGGCCAAAGTGCTCAAGCGCGATATCAAACAGGCGGTGGTGCGTGAATCCGACCTGCTGGCGGCCATCGATTCCACCTACCGGCGCACTGCCGACATCAGCAACCTGGCCGAGGAGCTCGACGATCAGCTGGATGAGAGCGATATCGATCTCAACCAGATGGCGCAGAACGAGGACGTGGTCAACGCCCCGGTGGTGCGCCTGCTGCAGACCCTGTTCGAGGACGCGGTGCAGATCGGTGCCTCGGATATTCACATCGAACCGGACGAACAGGTGCTGCGCATTCGCCAGCGCGTGGATGGCGTACTGCAGGAACAGGTAATGAAGGAAAAGCGCATCGCCAATGCGCTGGTCTCGCGCCTGAAGCTGATGGCCGGGCTGAATATCTCCGAGCGACGCGTGCCCCAGGACGGGCGTTTTAACATCCGCGTGCGCGATAAAAGCATCGACGTGCGTCTGTCGACTATGCCGGTGCAGTACGGCGAGTCGGTGGTCATGCGTCTGCTGGATCAATCCGGTGACATGCTCAAACTCGAACAGCTGGGCATGACCGACGATATCCTGCGCCACTTTCGCAACCAGATACAGCGCCCCTACGGCATGGTGCTGGTCACCGGGCCGACCGGTAGCGGGAAAACCACCACGTTGTATGCCGCGCTGTCGGAACTGAACGACGCGGCGAAGAAGATCATCACGGTCGAGGACCCGGTGGAATACCGCCTGCCGCGTATCAACCAGGTGCAGGTCAACACGCGCATCGACCTGACCTTTGCCCGGGTATTGCGCGCCGCCCTGCGCCAGGACCCGGATATCGTGCTGGTGGGCGAAATGCGCGACCAGGAAACCGCGCAGATCGGCCTGCGCGCATCCATTACCGGCCATCTGGTGCTCTCCACCCTGCATACCAACGATGCTATCTCCAGTGTCAACCGCCTGCTGGACATGGGTGCCGAAGGCTATCTGCTGGCCGGCGCGTTGCGCGCGGTGATCGCCCAGCGCCTGGTGCGCCGCGTCTGCGACAGCTGCAAGACGCCGTATCAGCCCGAGCCCAATGAGCTGGCCTGGCTGTATAACACCCTGGGCCAGGATATTGACGAGAACCACTTTGTGCACGGCGCCGGCTGCCCCCACTGCAACAACACCGGCTATCACGGTCGTATCGGTGTCTTCGAGTACCTGGAGGTCGACGAAGATCTGGCCAACGCGCTGCGCCGCTCCGACTCGGTGGACTTCACCCAACAGGCCAAACGCAGTGATACCTTCCGCCCCTTCGCCCGCCATGCACTGGATTACGCCCTGCAGGGCGTCACCTCACTGGAAGAGGTCATGCGCGTGACCGGCACCGTGGAAGAGGTCGAATTACCGGTCCCACCGGCGGAAGAGGGCAGCGACGAATCGGAAGCGAGCCATGCCCCGGTTTGATTACAGGGGCCGGGATCGCGCCGGCAGCGCCATCAACGGCAGCGTGGAGGCCCCCTCGGTGGACGGTGCCGCCAGCCAGCTGCTGAACAGCGGCGTCACGCCCATCGAGATCACCGAGTCCCGGCCCCGTAGTCCCTCCCTGGCCGAGCGCTATCGCAAATGGCGCGCCAGCCGCCGGCCGAAGCTGGACGACATGATCCTGTTCGCCCGTCAGTTGTATACCCTGATGCGCTCGGGTGTGCCGATCATCCGCGCGCTCAACGGCCTGGCGGATAATATCGACAATCCCTATCTGCAGGAGGTGATCCGCGATCTGGTCGTCGGTCTGGAGTCGGGGCTCAACCTTTCCGGGGCCATGGCCCGCCATCCGAATGTCTTCTCCGATCTGTTCATCAGCATGGTGCAGGTCGGTGAACACAGCGGGAACCTGGACGACGCGCTGCTGCAGCTGTCCGAGTACCTGGAGCGGGAGAAGGACACCCGGGATCGGATCAAGACCGCCATGCGCTACCCGGTGTTCGTGATTGTTGCGATCGCCATTGCGATCAGTGTGATCAACTTTTTCGTGATCCCCACCTTCGCCGGCATTTTTGCCAAGTTCGATGCCGAGCTGCCGTGGCAGACCCGCCTGCTGGTGGGCATGTCCAACTTCATGGTCGAGTACTGGTATGTGATGGCCGCGATCCTGATTGCCGGCATTTTCGGTATCCGCGCCTGGCTCAAAACACCCAACGGCCGGCTCACCTGGGATCGCTACAAGCTCAAACTGCCGGCGGTGGGCATCATCCTGCACCAGGCGCTGCTGCAACGTTTTGCCACGTCATTCGCCATGACCCTGCGCGCCGGCGTGCCGCTCACCCAGGGGCTGACCGTGGTCGGCAACGCGGTGGATAACGCCTATGTGGAACGCCGCATTCAGGGCATGCGTACCGGGGTGGAGCAGGGCGAGTCGCTGACCCGCACCGCCACCCACAGCGAGATGTTCACCCCGCTGATCCTGCAGATGATCGCCGTGGGCGAGGAGACCGGCGCGGTGGACGAAATGCTGGACAATGTCGCCATGTTCTACAATCGCGAGGTCGATTACCGGCTCAAGTACCTGAGCAGCGCGCTGGAACCGATCCTGATCGTGATCCTCGGCGCGATGGTGTTCGTGCTGGCGCTCGGGGTGTTCCTGCCGATGTGGGATCTCATGTCCGCGGTGCGGGGAGGCTGATGAGGTTGCCGGTACGCCGACACTCACGACAATCGGGCTTTACCCTGCTGGAACTGGTCCTGGTCATCCTGATCATTTCCATTCTGGGCATCGCCGCCATCGATCGCCTGCTTGAATACCGCGTCGACGCCGAACGGGCCATGGTGCAGACCGTGGTCGGCAATCTGCGCAGCGGTCTGGGGCTGGAGGTGGCCAAACGGGTGGCGCGGGACGAGATTCGTACCATTAACAACCTGCAAAACAGCAATCCCATCGCATTGCTCGCCCAGCCGCCGGAGAACTATATTGGCGAGATAACGAATGAATCGCAGGTCGACAAAACCGGGGTCTGGTATTTCGATACCCAAAACTCCGCGCTGGTCTACCGCATCCGGTTCAGCGACTATTTTCGCACCCCCTTGCCCGGCCCGGCCCGGGTGCGTTACCGCATCGAGCTGGTTCATGCGAACGGCCCGAACGGGGAAGACCCCACCCGGATCGCCGGCCTGAACCTGGTCCCCCTGGAAAACTACCAATGGGAATTTCCACAATGAATAACAATCCCGACACCTATCTGACGCTGCTGCAAAGCATCCTGTTGATTCTGGCAGTGCTGCTGGCGCTGGCAGCGCTGTATGGCCTGTTGCTGTTGATTCACCCCCGGCTGGGATTACAGCTCAACCAGTTGCTTGGCCGCCGCTA
>JAXHTI010000015.1:21644-36858 GCA_034190045.1 Pseudomonadota bacterium | reverse complement strand
GGCATCCGCAACGCCCCCGGCTGGAGCAGTTCATCGGCCAGGTGTTCGAACGCCATTACCAGGCGCGGGTGCGCCGCTGCATGCCCAGCCTGCTGGGCCTGTGCGCCAACGACGGTCATTTGCTGGCCGCGCTGGGGCTGCGCCCGGCCGCCAGCGATCGCCTGTTTCTGGAACATTATCTGCCGCAACCGGTGGAACAGGTGCTGGATCAACGGCTGGCGTCATTCGATTTGCAGGTGCCGCGCGAGAAGATCATGGAAGTCGGCAACCTGGCGGCCGCGCATACCGGCGGCGGACGCTGGCTGATCATTGCCCTCACGGCTTACCTGCAGGGCGCCGGGTATGACTGGGTCGTGTTCACCGCGCTGCCGGCGCTGCGCAACTCCTTCGGTAAGCTGGGCCTGCACATGCTTCCGCTGGGCGAGGCGCGCCGCGAACAACTGCCGGCGAATCAACAGGCCGACTGGGGCAGCTATTACGATGGCAAGCCGCAGGTGATGGCGGTCAATGTACACCATACCTTCGGCGTGCTGGATCGTTACCTGCGCCTGGAGCAGGCGGTGCACATGCTCGACCGGTTATGGCAAACGGCCTATCAACTGGGCAGCGACAACCTGGTCGCGTCCGGGGCGGTGCGCGCATGAAGGCCATTGTCGACGCCATCGCGCAGCATGCCCGGCAGCGACCGCAGGCCATGGCGCTGCAGGGCGAGCACCAGGCATTGAGTTATGCGCAACTGGATGCCGCGATCGATCAGCTGGCCGATCACCTGCGCCAGGTTAACCCGCGCGCCCTGGGCCTGCTGATGGATAACCGCCCGGCCTGGGTGGTCGCCGACCTGGCCGCGGCCCGGGCCCATGTGCCGGTGGTGCCGCTGCCCGGCTTTTTCACTGACACCCAGTTGCAACACACCCTCGACGATGCCGGGGTGGCGATGATCTGGACCGACCAGTCACAGCGACTGCAGGCACTGGCCCGGCAGCCGTCGTCGTCCGCGATCGAGATCGCCGGCAGTGCGCTGAGCGTCGTGCCATACAGGCCCCGCCAGGCTACCGCCCTGCCCGGGTTCATCAGCAAGGTCACCTATACCTCGGGGACCACCGGCCAGCCCAAAGGGGTCTGCCTGCACGACGACACCCTGCAGGCGGTCGCCCGATCGCTGCAGGACGCCACAACAATGAATGAATCCGATCGTCATCTGTGCGTGCTGCCGCTGGCGACGTTGCTGGAAAACCTTGGCGGACTCTACGTACCGCTGTTGGCGGGGGCCACGATCGTCCTGCCCTCGCTGGCCCGCCTGGGCTTTACCGGTTCGGCGCAGCTGGATGTAACCCGGCTTTATCGCCTGCTTGACGAGCACGAGGCCAGCACGGTGATCCTCACCCCGCAGATCCTGCAGGCCCTGGTGGAATACCTGGAGCCGGGCGCCGTGCGTTTGCCGGCGCTGCGGTTTGTCGCGGTCGGCGGTGCCCCGGTGTCGCCGTTGCTGCTGGCCCGGGCTGGCGAATGCGGCCTGCCGGTGTTCGAGGGCTACGGCCTGTCCGAATGCGGCTCGGTGGTCGCGGTCAACACGCCCGGGCAGGAGCGCCCCGGCAGTGTCGGCAAACCGCTGGCACATCTGCAGGTAAGCGTGGCCGGCGATGGCGAGCTGCTGGTACGCGGGCCGGCCTCCGCCGGTTACCTGGGCGAGACGCTGGACAGCGATCCACGGCGCGAACTGGCCACCGGCGATCTCGGTTACCTGGATGAGGACGGTTACCTGTATCTCACCGGGCGCAAGAAGAACCTGTTCATTACCTCTTACGGGCGCAACGTCGCCCCCGAGTGGGTGGAACGGGAACTGTGTGTACAACCGGGTATTGCCCAGGCCGCCGTGTTCGGCGAGAGCAAACCCTGGAACGTGGCGGTGATCGTGCCCAGCGCGGACAGCTCGCCGGCGATCATCGAACAGGCCCTGATCAACGCCAACCGCCGACTCCCCGATTATGCCCGGGTGCGTGACTGGGTGTGTGCCAGGGCACCGTTTACGCCGGCCAACGACCAGTACACCGCCACCGGGCGCCCCCGCCGTGCCGCGATCTGGCAAGCCTATGCCGATCAGATCGAGGCGCTTTATCCCAACGATCCTGTACGGAGTACCAGCACATGAACTTTTATGACCGACTGCAACAAACCACGGCACAAGCCCGCCAGGAGTTTCTGGCGATCCCGTTTTTACATGCCGGCGTTTCCGGCACATTGAGCCTGGACAGTTACGTGGCCTTCCTGGGCCAGGCCTATCATCACGTCAAACATACCATTCCATTACTCATGGCCTGTGGTGCGCGCCTGCCCGGCCGGCTGGAATGGCTGCGTACCGCCGTGGGTGAGTACATCGAAGAAGAGATGGGCCACCAGGAATGGATCCTCAATGACATCAAAGCCTGTGGTGGTGATGCCGAGGCCGTGCGTTTTGGCCAGCCCAACATGAGTACCGAACTGATGATCGCCTACGCGTACGACACCATTGCCCGCGGTAACCCGGTGGGGTTCTTCGGCATGGTGCTGGTGCTCGAAGGGACCAGCGTGGCCATGGCCACCGATGCGGCACAGAACCTGATGCAGAGTCTGCAACTGCCCAGAAAAGCCTTCAGTTACCTGTTGTCGCACGGCTCGCTGGATATCGAACACGTGGACTTTTACGAACGGCTGATGAACCGGCTTGGTGATAAAGACGATCAGCAGGCGGTGATCCATTGCGCCAACGTGATGTACCGCCTGTACGGCAACATCTTTCGTGAGCTGCCACTGACCACGCAAAACCAGGCCCGAAATGAAGCTGACAACAAAGCAGGGGAGGCACCGCATGCAATTGCAGGATAAAGCGATACTGTTAACCGGGGCCTCCGGGGGCATCGGCCAGGCCCTGGCCCGCGAACTGGCCGCCCGTGGTGCCCGGCTCGGGCTGGTGGGCCAGCGCCGCGAACCCCTGGAAACCCTGCGCGATGCGCTGCAGGTGCAGGGCATTGAGGCGCTGGCGATCCCCGCAGACCTGACCACGACCGAGGGGCGTGAGAGCGTGGTGCGCGTGATGCAAAAAGCGTTCGGCGGCATCGACGTACTGATCAACAGCGCCGGGATCCAGGAGTTTATCGAAGTGGCGGACCAGGACCCGCAAATGCTGGAACGCACCATGAAGGTCAACGCCATCGCGCCCATGCAACTGATCCAGGCGGTACTGCCCGACATGTTGCAACGCGGCCGCGGGCGCATCGTCAATGTCGGCTCCACGTTCGGTTCGATCGGTTTTGCCTGCTTCGCCAGTTACTCGGCCAGCAAGTTTGCGCTGCGCGGTTTTTCCGAGGCGCTACGGCGCGAGATTGCCGGCAGTGGCGTGGACGTGACCTACGTTGCGCCACGCGCGGTAAAGACCGCGTTGAACAGCGCCGCGGTTCATCACATGGCCGAGACGGTGAAGATGAACATGGACCCGCCGCTATGGGTGGCGCGGCAGATCGTGCGCGCGATCGAAA
Source organism: Pseudomonadota bacterium (assembly GCA_034190045.1). Classification (GTDB taxonomy): domain Bacteria; phylum Pseudomonadota; class Gammaproteobacteria; order UBA6429; family Thiohalophilaceae; genus Thiohalophilus. The sequence goes on along the minus strand of JAXHTI010000015.1, from coordinate 33,346 downwards.
AAGACAAAAAGGATGTTTATCTCGGTTTTCCCGAGTCGCTGTTCGTGCGCATCAACAGCCTGTTGCCACGACTGGTGGATGCCGCCACGCGCAAACAGAATGCGATCATGCGTCGCTTTACTCACGAGTGCTGATTTCTTAGTTCTGAGTGCTGAGTGCTGAGTTTATAGTGGGCCTGTGGGAGGTGTTTGCAGCGGCGACTTCTTTGCCACTTATCCTGTCGCGGTCGAAGCCCGCTCCCACAAAACCATCAGGCGGGGACCATGATTAAGATCACCCCACCCTGACCCTCCCCCTGAAGGGGAGGGGATCAGCCTGGTAGACCGGATCAAGCGAAGCGGATCCGGTGCATTGGCTAGGCAGCATCATTGTTCAATGAATGCAGTTTTTCGAGTGTGTCAGGATAGTCGCGCACCATCAGGATCAGTGCCGCGGCCTGGGCATTGGGTTTGGCTCGACCCTGTTCCCAGTTCTCCAGGGTCCGGGTCGACACGCGTAAATGACGGGCGAATACCGCACGCGAAACATTGAGTTTTTCCCGCGTCTGACGAATCGTCTCGGCAGCGATTTCCAGCGGCGGTAATTCATCGACTTCATAGGAACGCAAGGTAATCTTGCCTTCACGCTCCTGGCGCATGGCATCGATTCCATCCATCAGTTCATCAAACAAGTTGCGTTTCTTTGTCATTACTTTTGTCTCCTGGCGTTCAGTTCGTTATGAATCGCCTGTTTAAGGAGTCGCTTTTGCCCGGTCGTTAAATCGTCTGCCTCATCTTTGTCATAAAGGGTAAAGAACCAGATCTGGTTATCTGCCGTGAGGTAGTAATAAATGATGCGCAAACCACCGCGCTTGCCCTTGCCTCGACGTGAATCCTGCCAGCGCAGTTTACGGAAACCACCCGTGCCGGGCATGACGTCGCCCAGTTGCGGGTTCTCCATCAACGCCTCTTGCAGGTGGCGGTAAGCCTCATCCGTGAGATAGTTCGCCAATAACCTTGTAAAAAGCGGTGCTTCCTTGAATACCAGCTTCATGATTTAAGTATACGCAAGTTGCGTAGTTATTCAAGGCTGACCAGCAGGAAAGTCATTCGCGGTCGCGTCACTCTCTGGTAGGCCGGATCAAGCGAAGCGGATCCGGCGCATTGATTAGACAATTGTCAGGCAGGTACGCGGGACGAGTTACGAGGAGCGAACCGAACAGCAGGCTGGACATAGCGCAGCGGTGCCCGGCAAATCCAGCTTCAATTCAAGGTTGTGTCACGCAGGCTCTCGCCAGCGAGACCTAGTGCTGAGTGCTGAGTGCGAGTTTCGGGCACTGGTTTCTAGCACCTAGCACCTAGAAACTAGCCCCTGACGCCAACGGCGTCACCGTGTTGGGCAACTGTTCGAGGATGACGCGGGCAAGGGTATGCAGGGCTTCCATGCGCGGGTAGCTGGCGCGATAGACCAGCGACACGCGGCGATAGGCGTCGGGCAGGTCCAGCTCGCGGGTGACGATGCCGCTGCCGGTGGTCCAGCTGCCGCGCATGGCCAGCGCCGGCACCAGGGTGGAGCCGAAACCGGCGCCGACCAGTTGCAGTAAGGTTTCCAGGCTGGCGGCGCGCAGGTCGGCCATCTCACCGCGCTCGCTGCGCTCCTTCAGCCGGCACACTTCCATCGCCTGCTTGGCCAGGCAGTGCCCCTCGGCCAGTAACAGCAACTCGGTGCTTTCCAGGTCCTCGCGGGTGATGGTCTCTTTATTATAAAAAGCGTGATCCCGCGGATGGGCCAGCCAGAACGGCTCGTCGAATAACGGCATCTGTTCCAGTTCCGGTTCATCCACCGGCGTGGCCAGCAGGGCGGCGTCGATCTCGTGCTGTTGCAGGCGGCGGATCAGGGTGTCGGTGACCTCCTCGGAGAGGATCAGCTTGAGCTGCGGGTACTGCTGTTTGAGCGGTACCAGGATCAGCGGCATCAGGTAGGGGCTGATGGTAGGGATGGCACCCAGGCGCAGGGGCCCGGCCAGCGGGTCCTGGTGGGCCTGTGCCAGCTGCTCGATGGCATTCATCTGCTCCATCATCAGCCGGGCATGGCGCAGGATTTCCTCGCCGATGGGCGTCACCTCCACCGAGCGGTTGGTGCGCTCGAAGATCGCCACCCCCAGCTGCTCCTCGAGCTTTTTGATCTGCCCGCTCAGGGTCGGCTGGCTGACAAAGCAGCGCTCGGCGGCCCGGCCGAAATGGCGGGTTTCGGCCACGGCGATGATGTACTGCAAGTCTCTGAGATTCATGGGTTTTCCGGGCCGTCGCTGTGATAGGTAATACCGATGATTACAGTATAAACAAACGATTTTAAAAATAAAGCGGCCAAGCTTATGTTACAGACATGAAAACGAAAAACGACAAAACCCCACAGAACGAAACCGGCGGCGTGCCGGTGGTGCTGATTCGCCACGCCCAGAGCCAGTGGAACCGGGAGAACCGCTTCACCGGCTGGGCCGATCCGCCGCTGACCGGGGCCGGTATCGCCGAGGCGTACGCCGCCGGCGCGCACCTGCGTGAGCAGGGCTTCGTCTTCGACGCGGCCTGCAGCTCACGCCTGCAACGGGCGGTGACCACGCTGGATATCCTGCTCGAAGAACTCGAGCAGGAGGCGATTCCGCGTGAACAGGCCTGGCAGTTGAACGAACGCCACTACGGCGCGCTGACCGGGCTGGACAAGGGCGAGGCGACCGCGCGTCATGGCGAGAAGCAGGTCTGGCGCTGGCGCCGGGGTTACCAGGATCGCGCCGGGGCGCTGAGCCGCGAGGACGCACGCCATAGCTGCCATGATCCGATGTGCCAGGATATCGACCCGGGCGAGCTGCCGGACGTGGAAAACCTGGCCGAGACCCGCGAGCGGGTCATGCGCTACTGGAACGCGGCGATCGTCCCGCGCCTGCGTCGCGGCGAGCGTCTGTTGATTAGCGCCCACGGCAATACCCTGCGCGCGCTGATCATGGCGCTGTCTGACATGACCGTGGAGGAAGTCGAACGCTTCGAGATACCGACCGCGATGCCGATTGTTTATCACTTCGATCGCAACGGAATGCCGCTGGATTGGCATTATCTGGATAAAGAGAATAATCAGGCTGCTTGAGAATAGTGCTTAGTTCTTAGTTCTTAGTTCTTAGTTCTTAGTTCTTAGTTCTTAGTTCTTAGTTCTTAGTTCTTAGTTCTTAGTTCTTAGTTCTTAGTTCTTAGTTCTCAGTTCTTAGTTCTTAGCACTCAGCACTCAGCACTCAGCACTCAGCACTCAGCACTCAGCACTCATGAATATACTCCGCTTTTCATGATTCGCTACTGCCAGTTAACCGGGAAGATAACTAAACCGTGTTCACTCCGGCTGTTACCAGCCGAAAATCACCCCTTCGAGCAGGGTATTGTAATCCTCGAATTCCGCGTTATCAGTTGCGATAAAACTTTTGGCTTTGCTGGCAAAACGTTTCAGCGTGGGTTGCAATGCCCGGGTACCGGCTTCGGATAGCAGCGCCTGACGCAACTTGTTTCGCTCTTCAGCGGTTAAACGACTGCTTGCGGAGATAGACTGATTGGGCATGGCCGGTGAGGTATAGACGACTTTCAGACCCTTACGGTCCTCTTCGCTCATGGCATTTCGATAGTAAGCGGTCCGCACCACAAACGCCTCGCACTGCTTCTGTTGAAAGGCCTTGTAGACTGCCCCCATGCCGCCTTTGACTCCCCGCACTACCGGCTGGCGCACGGGGTTGCGAAAGTGACCCAGGATGCTCAAAGTGGAGAGGTTGGGCGGGGAGATACCGCAGAACTTGCGACCGATCATATCGTCCGGTTCACTTACCTGCTCATTGTCCGCCGCGGCCAGCAGATGGAACTGCAAGGAACCCGGCAACCTGACCAGCATTTCGTGACCGAGGTGGGTCACCCGCCAGGAGGCGAAATGCGGGCCATCGAACACGATGTCGTAAACATCGTTGCGCATGTCATGCTGATAGCGCAACCAGGCCCCGGGATGCTGGTAGCGCACCGGCCGGCCCAGAACCTCGCTGATATAACTGGCCGTGATTTGATACTGTTGCTTCCCGGCCTGTTCAGACTCACGCGGCGGCGCCGTCATGATCAGTGCTTCGGCCGCCAGTAACGGCTGCAATACACAACAACCGAGTGCCAGCAAAAGTATGCGAGCTCTCATGGTGCCCCCTTTGATGAATTTGGTCGCGCCGGGATTGTTATTGTTAGCAAGAATGAAAAGTCTGCCCCGGCACACAGAGCAAGACATTCCAGCCTTGACTCCATGCAAACTTTGCGCCGACGGACATCCTTGCCTAACTATTCCCGGATGAGGAGCCACAACCCTTCAAATCGCTACACTTGTCACAAAAATTGTTCGAACCGCCGTTCTATTGTCTACAATATATTGCGGTTACTATGCTGCGCTCTGCACTGCGGTTGTTTGCAGTTTGCACCGCACAACTTTGTAAAGCTGCGTTATACTTCCTGTCACTGGCTTGATTACCGGATACTGTGCAAGTGACGTTACCCGCTCTGGATATACCCTCCCAGGACCTGTCGCGCCGGGCGCGCCCGCCCATGCGCGTCAAGAAGCTGCGTGAGTGGTTGCACAACCTGCCAACCGCCAATACCCGCAAGACCGTTCACCTGTTTATCCAGCAGCTGGAGCAGCTCAACCAGACCGCCTGCCCGGCGGAAGATCGCCTGCAGCTGCTGGATACCCTGCGTCCGGTTGCGCGCCAGTTGCTGGTCACGCTGGCGCGGCATCTGAAGCAGGCCAGTATCCCGCTGAGCCAGAAAAACCTCGATACCTACAACGACCTGCACACCCTGCTGAGCGGTATGGCGGCGGGCTACAAGATCGTGGTCAGCGAACTGGCCCTGAGCAAACCGGAGAAGGAACATCCCCGGCTGCTGTTACGCGAGGCGATCTATCACAGCATTCAGTATCTCGGCCGGCGCCTGCTGACCTGCTACATGGTTTACGCCACCGAGCCGGAGCATGTCTGGCAGGAACTGCACCAGTTATATCGCTATGCCGAATCGCAGGGCTTTCAGGATCAGCCGGTTGATGATCCGGTTCCCGATTACAGCCTGCCGATTGGCTATACCATCGACCTGGTCTACAAACGCTCCCTGTTACTGTCACTCGCCGAGCCCTATCACCTGATGTCCGGGGAAGCGGATGACATCCATTACCTGGTCTCTGCCTGGACCCCCTGTTGCCATTTATTGCCATTGGCCGGTCACTCGCTGGCCGGGGAATTTGCCCTGGACTTTGAATCGGATCAGCCGCCGCGTTTTATCAGCGAGGAGATCCGGTGGCAGCCGCGGGACGGGCGCCTTATCGAGATCGAGGAGGTCAAACAACGCCTGGACGCCCACCTGCAGCGGATTCTCAAAACCGCCATGCATAACCTGGAAGAGGATCGTCATTCCATGGTGCTGCGCTATCAACGCGATATGCTGCTGCGCCTGTCCGACGCCTGGCAGGGCGCGCTCAAGCGCCAGGCCACGCGCCACAGCCAGTCGGCCAACATTCGTATGGCCATGGGACTGAATGCCGCGCACCACTATATTAATCAGCGTAATGCCTTTACCCCCGAGATGGACGAGTTCGTCATCAAGTATCGCGATGAGGTCGACATTACGCCGGAGGTGATGGCAACGGCTTATGATACTGCCATGCAAAAAGACAGTTACCATGCGCATGATTACAGCGCCAATCCCTGGTGGCAGCAAAACGCCAGTACTCATGGCGCGGCACTGGCCTGTACGCCCGAATCGGGTTGCTCCAACGTCAAGGTGGGTGAAGTTGTCGCCTGGTGCGATAACGCGCGCTGCCTGCACTGGCAACCGGGCGTGATCCGCTGGCTCAAGACCCGTCCGGCCGAGGGTATGGAACTGGGTATCATGAGTATTGCCAACTCGGCGGTCGCCGTGGCAGTGAAAGGCCTGCAAGGAACCGGCGAGGGCACCGACTATTTCCGTGGCCTGCTGATCCCCAAACAGGTGTCGGTCCAGCAGCGACGCAGCCTGATCATCCCGGCCTCGGTCTTCGATATCGATTCGGTGCTATCGATCAACATGAAGCGCCGGCTGTTTTACGTACGCCTGAAAAAACTGCTGCTGTCGACCCACTCCTTTAACCAGTTCGAGTTCGAGGTGATGGAACGCCCGCCGGTGGATCCAGCAACGTTGTTTATTGCCTGAGCCATTACAGCCTTATTTCAGGGTACCCAGGAACCGGACGGTATAGTGCGGAATTGTGATACAATGTGGCACCCGGGCTTTCGACTTTCTCTATATCAAACATTCGAGCCGATCACACAGAATAAATACCTGTTGATGCTCTTCCCGTAATAATACTTCATAAACAAACATCACACACTTCGGGGATACAACGTGTCACAAACACCGCTATATAAAAAATTGTCTAAAAAAGGCTACAGCCCAGCCAAAGTTGCCGAGGTAGGTGTTTATTTCCCTGAGAACTCGAATATACGAAATTATATTGATGACGGAATACCTGCTTTATTGGTAGAGCCCGATCCACAGTCGCTTGAGAAAATATACAACCAGTATTCAGACTATAAAAACGTTGAGGTATATCCTGTTGCCGTCGGCGACGAGAGCGGTAGTCTCGAACTGGTAAAAGCAGGAGCTTCCACCTACGCCAAGAATCTTGAAGTCACACCTGCTATCGTAAACAGCGGGGCCGTCAGCAACTCAAGCGAAACCATCGAGGTCAAATGTGTTCGCTTTAATGAGATTGACCCAACAGACATAAGCTTAATCAGTATCGATATCGAAGGGGGAGAATGGTATGTTATAAAACACATGCTAAGCCGCCCCGATGTTATTTCTATAGAGACACACGGCGGACTGTATTCCAACCCATTTATGCTCGAAATGAATTCATGGTTTGACCAGAACGGCTACAAATTATGGTACAGAGATGGAAGTGACTCTATTTACATAAAAAACGAACTATTTAACCTGTCTTACTTTGACAAGACAAAGTCATATTTATATGGAATATACCTCCGATACAAGTCATTACGAAAAAAAGTGAAACGTGCAATTCGCAGAAGCCTGGGTCTGACATAGTCAGACCCAATCGTATCCTCCACCTTTATCTTTATTAAACCCAGAGATAATCCTCAACCCGCATCCCTATTGTCGCCCAATGGTAATTGCATAACAGGCGTTGCATACCAGAACGGGTTCTCCTGCATCTGTCCCGCCTGTTGTTCCAGTGCCCGCTGCAACTGTTCGGCCAGTTGCGGATCCGATCGTTGTTGCAATAATGCCCTCGTTGTACGGATCAGTACTGCCGAGGGCGAGGGCATGGGTCCATCGGGCACCACCGCCTGCCGGGCCGCGTATTTGAGCAGGGGCTGTTGTTGCAACTGCCAGCCATCCGGACTGAAAAAGCGTTGCCAGGCCTGGCGGATCACCGCTTCGGCAATGTTCAAGGTGCGGGCATCGTTGTTTGCGGTCGCAAAATCGAGCAGTCCCTGTGCCACATAGGCGTAATCTTCCAGCCCGACCCGGCCCAGCGATTGTTCGCCCCCGCTGGCCCGTTTAAGTTGTTTGCCATCCCATAGCTGGTCCACCAGAAAGTCGCGCAGGGCCTGCATCGACGCCTCCAGGGCCGGTTCCTGTTGTGCTCCTCTGACAAAGGCCGACAAGGCTAGCCCGTTCCAGGCGGCGATTTGCTTGGTATCCCGGGGCAGGGTTCGCTGGCGACGTTGGTTGAGCAGCTTGTTGCGGGCACTTTCAAGTAACTGTTCGACCTGCGCTTGCGGTTGGTTCAGCGCCAGCTCCAGCGCCTTCAGGCCCTGGCTCCTGTGCAGATGATGTCCGTGCTCCAGCTCCGGCGGACCCTTTACGCCCCAGTAGCGACTGGCAACCTCAAACTCGGCTCCGTTGAGCGATTGCTTCAGCTCGTCTGCCTGCCATAAATAATACCCCCCCTCGACACCCTGATCGTCGAGCGCGGAAAAACTGGCGAGCAGGCCGCCGTCGGCAAGCTGAAACTCCCGCTGCATGAACGCCAGGGTATCGAGTCCCACCTCCCGGTAGGCCGGTTCATTCAGCACCTCCGCCGCGCGCAGGTAAAGCGAGGCCAGCAGTGCGTTGTCGTACAGCATTTTCTCGAAATGGGGAACCTGCCAGCCGGGATCGACCACGTACCGGAAAAAGCCGCCGGCCAGATGATCACGCAATCCCTGAGCGGCCATCGCCTCGAAGGTCAGATGCAGAAAGTCGGCCGGGATGGCCTCATGGCCATTTTGATACAGACTCAGCAATGCCATCAGCTGGGGTACGGAAGGAAACTTGTTCTGGTCCCCGAAACCGCCCTGCAACTCATCCGCCCGCTCCAGGCTCGCGTTCACAAAGCGTTCGCGCAGCGCGTCCGGTTGCAGCGACCCGCTTACCGGTGTGCGACGCTGTAATCGTTCGCTGGTCGATTCGGCCAGCTCCCGCAGGCCCGCGGCATCGTTTTGCCATTCGGCTCGGATCCTGTTGAGAATCCGCTCAAAATCTTCCGGCGGCTGATACACCATACCGACCAGCGGATAACCTTCAGGAGTCACAAAGACATTCAACGGCCAGCCGGCATGCCCCTGGGTGCGCTCGACAAAATCGATCAGCCGATCGTCCAGCGCCGGATTCAGCTCACGATCCACTTTTACCGGGATAAAGTGTTCGTTGAGCAACGCGGCGATTCGATCGTTTTGATAACTCTCGCGCTGCATCACGTGACACCAGTGACAGGAGAAATAACCACTGGAGACGTACAACAACTTGTCCTGCTCCCTCGCCAGCGCCACGGTATCGGCATTCCATTGCTGCCAGTGCACCGGGTCCCCGCCATGCATGGCCAGGTAAGCCGAACCGTGATCGGTCAGCTCGTTACCCAGCTCCTCCGCGACGGCACCTGCCGGCAACAGCAGCAAAGCGAAGCAACAAAACCATTTGGAAAGCAATGACATAAACGCGAATATCCACCTGAAGCTTATAATTGAGACAATGCAGGTACGAAAAAATTCGGCAGGGTAGTGCCTGGGATGCACCTACCCTCTTATTAACTGCTCATGAATTTAACGCAAAAGAACGCGAAGACGCAGAGGTCGCAAAGTAATAATTATGTGAGTTTACTGTGGTGTTGGATTAACACACACCCTATGAAAATATTCATAATCAATGTTATCAAATCTCTTCTCCGCGTCTCTGCGCCTCCGCAAACTCCGCGTTAATTTCCAGAATCATTGAGAAGTGTCCCGGCGGAGTTATTCGCTGCCGTCTTCCTGCTTGTAACTTTGCAGTTTGCGCCACAGGGTGGATTTGTTGATGCCGAGGGTTTCGGCGGTTTTTTCGCGGCTGCCGTTGAAACGGTCCAGGGTTTTATAGATGTAACGCCGTTCCAGTTCCGCCAGTGTGGGCAGGTCGCTGTCGATGCTGCCGCCGCTGCGGATGCTGCTGATGTCATCCAGGTGCAGGACCGGGCCATCGGCCAGGGCGATGGTGCGTTCGATCAGGTTCTGCAGTTCACGCACGTTGCCGGGCCAGTCATGCTCCATGAGCTTTTGCAGGGAAGGCTGGTCGAAGCCCTTGACGTCGCGCTGATAAAGGCTGGCGTAGTGGTCGATGAAATGCTGCACCAGCAGCGGAATGTCATCGCGCCGCTCGCGTAGCGGTGGCATGCTGAATTTGACCACGTTCAGGCGGTGATAAAGATCGTGACGGAACCGGCCCTCGCTGACCAACTCCTCGATTTTCTGGTTGGTGGCCACGATAAACCGAACATCGATGGGCGTGGGCTGTACCCCGCCGACTCGGGTGATCTGCTGTTCCTGGATAGCCCGCATCAGTTTGATCTGCATGGCATCGGAGATGTTGCCGATCTCATCGAGAAAAATGGTGCCTTCGGTGGCCATCTCCAGCAAGCCACGCTTGCTCTGGTGCGCGCCGGTAAAGGCGCCCTTTTCGTGCCCGAACAGTTCGTTTTCCAGCAGGGTATCGGTCAATGCGCCGCAATCGATAACGACGAACGGTTTGTCGGCGTATTCGCTCTGATAATGAATGGCACGCGCCGCCAGTTCCTTGCCGGTGCCCGATTCGCCTTCGATGATCACGTTGCAGCGAATATCGGCAATCTTGCTGATGATCTTGTAGATCTCCAGCATCGGCCCGGCATGGCCCACCATCCCGAAACGATTGCGCTCGTCACTGAGCTGACGCTTGAGCAGAAAGTTTTCCTGGCGCAGGGCATCGAGCTTGAGATTGCGCTCGATAAGCATCTGCAGCTCATCCATGTCATAGGGCTTTTTGATGAAATCGGTGGCCCCGAGGCGCATCGCCTCGATGGCACTGTCGACGTTGGCGTAGCCTGTAATAATCAGAAATGGAATACTCTGGTCTTCATCCCGCACCGCCTGCAGCAGCTCGGTGCCGCTCATATTGGGCATGCGCAGATCACTGACAATCAGTTCGACCGGGTGATGTTTGAAGTATTCCAGGGCTTCCACCGGATCCTGGAACACCTGGCAATCGAATGGCGCCTCTTCACTGAAGCGGGACATCAGCTCCCCGGCCTTGGGGTCATCATCCACAAACAGTATCAGTGGCGCGTTATCCATGGGCGATCTGGTTCTGGTCGGCGGTGGTCGCCCGCAGCGGCAGCATCACCGTGGCGGTAACGCCGGACTGCGGATTGTTTTCGATATGTAAAGTGCCGTTATGGTATTCGATAATCCCCAGGCTGATCGACAGGCCCAGACCGCTGCCCTCGCCTTCGGGCTTGGTGCTGAAGAAGGGATCGAAGATGTTGTCCAGCTCCTGTGGCGCTATCCCTTCACCCTGGTCACAAATCGTCAGTCGCAATTGCTGTTCCTCGCTCTGGCAGCGGATAACTACCTGCCCGTCAACCGGGCTGGCCTGTATGGCGTTCAATAACAGGTTGATCAGGGCCTGTTGCAACTGGCTGCGATCCCCTTCGAGTTCGCCGTCATAGTCACATTCCAGCTGCAACTCGACACGCTTGCTTTTGGCCGCCTGACGTACCAGCGTCAGGGTATTCTCCAGCCAGGGCCGGACGTCAAACTGGCTGTATTGCGGCGGCACCTGGCGCGCAAAGTTGAGAATTCCCCGCACGATATCCGAGGCGCGCAACGCCTCGTCCCGCAGGGCATCCAGATCGTCCAGTAATCGTTGACGGGTTTGCGTGTCGCCGTATTCCGTTTTTGCCAGCGTACGTTGTAACAACTTGGCATAGGAAAGCACATTGTTGAGCGGATTGTTGATCTCGTGCCCGATCCCGGCCGCCATCTGGCCGATACTGGCCAGCTTGTTGCTCTGCAACATCATGTGCTCGGCGCGATCCCGCTGCTCGCGAGCTGTATCGAGGGTATCGGCCAGATAGTTGAAGGCTTGAGCCAGCGCGCCGATCTCGTCGATGGCCTGTTTCTCCTCGGCCCGCTGGGCATGATCCCCGTTGGCATAGGCCTTGAGCCGCCCGGCGAGCCGACAGACCGGTCGCGCCACCTTGCGTACCCCGATATCGGTCAGCAACAGGGTAATCACCAGCGCGGCCACGCCCAGCAGGGCGATGGCAACACGAATAACCGCATAGGGCGAGGTGATCACATCCGAATTGATGTGTGAAGTCAGCACCCAGCTGATCAG
>JAXHTI010000015.1:0-21544 GCA_034190045.1 Pseudomonadota bacterium | reverse complement strand
TCAGCAACAGGGTAATCACCAGCGCGGCCACGCCCAGCAGGGCGATGGCAACACGAATAACCGCATAGGGCGAGGTGATCACATCCGAATTGATGTGTGAAGTCAGCACCCAGCTGATCAGACGATCGCGATAGGGATTGAGTTCTACATAATAGTTATGAAAATCCTCATCCTGACTCAGATACAACCCGCTGGTACTGTCCACCACCTCGGTCAGCATCTGGTCGTTGTACTTGTCGCCGGCATAGACGTTATCCGAGCGGATCTGGGCAAAGCGGATATCGCTTCCCTTGTCGTACAGAATCCTTCCATGGTGTTCCGGCCGATCAGGGTTATTCTCCACCACGAACAGTTCGCCGCGGTACAGACGCGAGGCGTTATCCAGAATCCGATCGAGGTTGCGCCCGCCCAGCGTCACCGTCAGCGCGCCAACCCACTGCTCGTTATGATAAAGCGGCACAACATAATCGAGCAGCGGAAAGGTCTGATCCAGGCTGTCGTTGAACTGGTTGTGCGGCAGTTCCAGGGCATGGGCCTGGTTCGGGACCAGCTCGCGCAGCCGTTGCACAAACGCGTCGGAATTGAGCTCCTGTTCCACGTAGGCCAGCCCGGAGAGGCTTTCATAGGTCGGGACACTGCGGGTGTTGTGGCTGACCTTGACCAGGGTGTTGCCATTGGCATCCAGCAGACGCAGATAAAACGTGCCGGGCAGGATGGTCTGAAAGCCTTCAAAATAGTGATTGAGCCGCGAACGCAGCAGCCGGCTTTGCGGCGGGATCCGGCCCGAGGCCTGTCCGGCCAGGATCGGTAAAAACTCCTGTACCGCCGGCGCGCGTGACATGCCCAGCGCCAGTTCCTGGTTGTCCTGCAGATGGCGTTCGAGTTCGCTGGCAATACTTTCCAGGCTGGTCAGTACATCGCGCGAGACCACCTGCTGATAGGCATTCTGGCTGTAATACGTGGCGCCCAGCATCAACCCGGTCAGCGGCACGACCGTGGCGAAGAACACCCAGATGAAGATGTTGGTTCTGATACGCAACGTTTCGCTTCCTGTTCGTCAGCCGGCTCGACAAAATCTCACCACCAAGACACGAAGACACCAAGAGGAATAAAGTGGTAAATCGGGACTTCCGGGAATCCAAATAACGAATTCTTTGTGTCTTTGTGTCCTGGTGGTAATGCTTTTATGAACTGTGCATTAACACACCTATTCAGCGCCAGCGTCGCACGGCTTCTTCGGCGGCTTCGTTGTCGGGGCGGGCGATCAGGCCGCTGGTGGTCAGGCTCAGGGCGTATTCGGCGCGATCGACCATGGGCAGATAGGTGGCGCTGCCGTAGACTGCGTCGACCCAGGGCAACCAGCCCCGATGCTCGCGCGCCAGTTTCCAGACATCCACCCCGCGCGACTCATGCAGACTGTAGACCGTGCGCGGCGACTGGCGTTCCTCCCGCAGATTCCGGTAACGGCCGGTGATGCGATCCAGCTGATAGGCCGTTTCCATCCCCAGCAGCGTGGCCAGCCCGCTCCACTTGAGGACCCGGGCATCCACCTGCCATTCGTCGCCGCGCAACTCGAAGCTTTGCGCCATCTGATCCGGATGAATGACATAGACCTGGAACCGCTGCGGGCCACGCTCCTCGAATCGCAGCCAGGCCACCGGCCGCTCCTGGGTCAGGCGCTGATAGCCGTACAGGTTGAGCGCCACCGACCAGCTCAGGATGGCGCCGCCGATCAGAACCAGCCCGCCCAGGCTTTGCAACGCGCCACGCAGGGGTTTGCGCCGAAACACCCGGGCAATACCACTTAGCAGCAGCACCAGCCCCAGCAGGGAAATCAGCAAAATGATCAGCTTGGTCAGCATGGGCATTACCGGTTTCGAATGGGCGCGGACTCTGACATCCGCGCAACCTTCCGCGTATAATGCCACAAACCTTCGAGTAATGAGTCCGCCCATGCGCTTCTGCTGGCCACAAATCCTGTTTATCGTTCTGGTTATTGTCCTGGGCGTCGGCAGTATGCTGTCCGGCTGCGGCAAAAAGGGCCCGCTGTACCTGCCCGATCAGAACGAACAAACCCGACAGGCATCCTGATTCCATGGATCACTTCACTTATCGCAACGGCGAACTGCACGCCGAACAGGTGCCGCTGGCGGCCATTGCCGAACAGCACGGCACACCCTGTTACATCTACTCCCGCGCTACGCTGGAACGTCACTGGCACGCCTTTGACCAGGCCCTGGGCGATCATCCGCACCTGATCTGTTACGCGGTCAAGGCCAATGCCAACCTGGGGGTGCTCAACCTGTTTGCCCGTCTCGGCTCCGGCTTCGATATTGTTTCGCAGGGCGAGCTGGAACGGGTCCTGGCCGCCGGCGGCGATCCGGCCAAGGTGGTCTTCTCGGGCGTGGGCAAACGCGCCGATGAAATGCGCCGCGCGCTGGAAGTGGGCATTCACTGTTTTAACGTGGAATCCGAGTCGGAGCTGCAGCGTCTCAACCGGGTGGCCGGCGAGCTGAATGTCAGCGCCCCGGTATCGTTGCGGGTCAACCCGGATGTGGACGCCCGAACCCACCCCTATATTTCCACCGGGCTGAAGGAGAACAAGTTCGGCATCGGGATCGAGCAGGCCCGGGCCGTCTATGGGCGGGCGGCCGATCTGGCGCATCTCAACATCATTGGCATCGACTGTCATATCGGCTCGCAGCTGACCGAGACTGCACCGTTTCTGGATGCGTTGCAGCGGGTCCTGGCACTGGTGGATGAACTGGAACAGGACGGTATCCCGATCGAACACCTGGATCTGGGCGGCGGCCTGGGGATCCGTTACCACGATGAAACGCCGCCGGAACCGGGCGATTATGCCGCGGCCCTGCGCGAGCTGCTGGCCGATCGGCCGCAGACCATTCTGCTCGAACCCGGTCGTGCCATTGCCGGCAACGCCGGGGTGCTGATCACCCGCATCGAATATCTCAAACCGACGCCGGACAAGAACTTTGCCATTGTCGATGCGGCGATGAATGACCTCATGCGCCCGGCACTGTACGATGCCTGGCAGGAAATCATTCCGGTCAGCACGCAGACTCACGGCGATCCCGCCTACTACGATGTGGTCGGCCCGGTGTGCGAGACCGGTGACTTCCTCGGCAAGGACCGCGCGCTGTCGGTGGCCGAGGGCGATCTGCTGGCGGTCCGCTCCTGTGGCGCCTATGGTTTTTCCATGAGTTCCAACTACAACACCCGCCCGCGTGCCGCCGAGATCATGGTTGATGGCGAACAGATCCATGTCGTACGCGAACGGGAAACCCTGAGCGAACTGTTCGCCGGAGAATCGGTCCTGCCCTGACATGCTCATGCAACGCATCCCCGAACCGGAACTGATGGACGAAGCCGAACAGGCCCGCGCCTATGCCCGGGCCGACTTCGATACGCCGCACCAGTTTTTCATCGACTGTTTCCAGCAGCGGTTTACCAACAAGCACCTGCACGGCAACGTGCTGGATCTGGGTTGCGGCCCGGCCGATATCAGCGTGCGTTTCGCGCGCGCCTATCCGCACTGCCATATCGACGGCATCGACGGTGCCGAAGCGATGCTGGCCGAGGGCCGCGAGCGACTGGCCCGGGAACAGCTCAGCGGACACATTCAACTGTACCGGGTCAACCTGCCCCGGGATACCATTCCCATGCCCGCCTACGATGTCATTATCAGTAACAGCCTGCTGCATCATCTGCACGATCCGCAGGTACTCTGGGAGACCATCAAACAGCACGGGCGCCCCGGCACGCCGGTGTTCATCATGGACCTGCAGCGCCCGGCCAGCACCCAGCAGGCACGCGAGCTGGTGAAGCACTACGCCGCCGATGAACCGCCTGTCCTGCAACGCGATTTTTATCAGTCGCTGTGCGCCGCCTTCACCCCGGACGAAGTGTGTCAGCAGTTACACCAGGCCGGCCTCGATTATCTCGAGGTCAAAAGCGTCAGCGACCGGCATCTGGTGGTACAGGGCCACCTGGGCGAGTAGACTTGTCGCCATGGCCTTCACCAACCCCAGCCTTGAGGAAATCCGCACTCTGCTCGGCGCGATACAGCACATTGCCGTGGTTGGCCTCTCGCCCAAACCGGCGCGCCCCAGTCACCAGGTGGCCAGTGCCCTGCAACAGTTCGGCTACCATATTATTCCGGTACGCCCGGCAGTGGATGAAGTGCTGGGAGAGCCGGCCCACGCGAACCTCGCCGACGTCCCCGGCCCCATCGATCTGGTCGACGTATTCCGCGCGCCGGATCAGATCGCACCGATCATCGACGTCTGCATCGAGCGTAAACTGCCGGCTATCTGGCTGCAGGACGGCGTGATCAACGAGGCCGAGGCCCAACGTGCCCGCGACGCCGGCCTCACCGTGATCATGGACCGCTGTATCTACCGTGATTATATGCAACTGATGCGTTAAAGCGCAGCCAAACGCCGCCGGTTTGGTTACACTATTGAACTCAAACCAGCATCAAAGCTCGTTTGAAAGACAAAGCAGTTTCACCGGGGATACAAATTATAAAACTCTGCGCCTCTGCGTCTCCGCGAACTCTGCGTTAATTTTTTACCCTGGAAAAGTGACATGCCGTTACGCTTTACCAAGATGCACGGCCTGGGCAACGACTTCGTGGTCATTGACGCTATCCACCAGGAAGTTGACCTCAGCCGCGATCAGATCCGCCAGCTGGCCGATCGCCGCTTTGGCATTGGCTGCGATCAGCTGTTGCTGGTGGAGCCGCCGCGTGATCCGGGCGTGGATTTTACCTACCGGATCTTCAATGCCGACGGCGGCGAGGTGGAGCAGTGCGGCAATGGCGCGCGCTGCTTTGCCCGCTTCGTGCGCGACAAGGGACTGATCGAACGCGATACCATCGAGGTCGCCACCGCCGCCGGGCGGATGACCCTGCAGATCGAGTCCGATGGCCAGGTCACGGTCAACATGGGCGTGCCGCACTTCGCGCCGGCCGAAATCCCCTTTGAAGCGGAGACCGAGACCACGCTTTATGATCTGGCCCTCGACGGGGAGAGCGTGCGCATCGGCGCCGTCGCACTGGGCAACCCCCATGCCGTGCTGGAAGTGGCCGATATCGACAACGCGCCGGTGGCACGACTCGGACCGCTGATCGAAGCCCATCCGCGCTTTCCCCGGCGGGTCAACGCCGGCTTCATGCAGGTGGTGGATACCAGCCATATCCGCCTGCGGGTCTATGAACGGGGTGCCGGCGAGACCCTGGCCTGCGGCAGCGGGGCCTGCGCGGCAGTGGTGGTGGGTCGCCAACAGGGCCGACTTGGTGATAAGGTTGAGGTGGCCCTGCCGGGCGGGACCCTGCTGATCCGCTGGGCGGGTGCAGGCTCGCCGGTGATGATGACCGGTCCGGCCACAACGGTTTTTGAAGGTCATATCGAGGTACGAGGATAATCACGCGCCATGAGCAATCGTCAGGAAAACCCGATCACGGTGGACAAGGAATTCGAACGCGAAATCGTTCGCTATTTACGTGACAACCCTGACTTTTTCGAGCGCCACCTCGATTTGCTGGCCGACATGCTCCTGCCGCACCAGCCCCAGGGAGCCGTCTCCCTGATCGAACGCCAGGTCACGGTCTTGCGGGATCAAAAGCAGGAACTCAAGCAACGCCTGCAACAGCTGACCGATTATGCCCGGCAGAACGAAGATCTGAGCAGTCGCCTCAACAAGCTGATCCTGGACCTGCTCGATGCCGATGACTTCGAGAGCCTGCTGAACCTGATTCAACAGCGTCTCAAGTCCGACTTCGAGGCCGATGCGGTGGTTATCCGCCTGTTCAACTCCGGTGCGCCGGCGCTCAAGGCCCATCCCGATCTGATGGACTGGAGCGAGCCGGCACTGGGCGCCTTCGAGAAAGTGATCGATGGGCGCAAACCGGTCTGCGGCAGCCTCAAGCCGGGGCAACTGGATGCGCTGTTCAACGACTATGCCGATGTGGTGCGCTCGGCCGCGCTCATCCCCCTGGTGGAAAGCGAATCCAGCAAACAGTGCGTCGGGCTGCTGGCCATCGGCAGCGAAGATCCGCAGCGCTTTCGCGCCAACATGGGCACCCTGTTCCTCTCCCATCTTAGCCACGTGCTCACCCGGATTCTCAAGTTACACCTTGGCTCATGACGCCCGCTGCCCTGCAGGCCATTGACGACTTTCTGGCCCGACTGCAAACCGAACGCCAGCTCTCCCCGCATACTCTGAACAATTATCGACGCGACCTGAAACAGCTCGTTGCCTTTTGTCTCGAACAGGAGCTGGGCGACTGGCCGCAACTGGACAGCCAGCATATTCGCCAGTATGTAGCGCAGCGCCATCGCCGGGGGCTGGCCGCCAAAAGTCTGCAGCGGGAATTGTCCGCCCAGCGCGGGTTTTTTGATTTTCTGATCCGCGAGGGCCGGTTGTCGGCCAACCCCGCGCGTGATGTGCAGGCCCCGCGGGTCAAACGCAAACTCCCCCAGACGCTGGACGTGGACAAAACCGCCGCCCTGCTGGATGAAACCGACGCCGATAAACAGGATCCGCTCTGGGCGCGCGACCGGGCCATACTCGAACTGTTTTATTCCTCGGGGCTACGCCTGAGTGAGCTGGTGCAACTGGATCTGGGGCAACTCGATTTGAACGAGGCCCGCGTGCGGGTTCACGGCAAGGGCAACAAGGAGCGCGATCTGCCCATCGGCCGACAGTCGCTGGCGGCCATCCAGGCCTGGCTGGCTGTGCGCCAGGATATGTCACTGGACGATCCCCAGGCACTGTTTGTGAGCCGTCACGGCCGGCGCATCTCCGCCCGTAATATTCAAAAACGGCTACGTGACCGGGCCCGCAAGCTGGGACTGGATGTGCCGGTTCACCCGCATATGCTGCGTCACTCCTTCGCCAGCCATTTGCTGGAATCGAGCGGCGATCTGCGCGCGGTACAGGAACTGCTCGGTCATGCCGACATCGCCACAACCCAGATCTACACCCATCTGGATTTTCAACACCTGGCCAAGATTTACGATCAGGCCCATCCCCGGGCGCGCAAGAAGCCGCGTGATTGAATTCGCAAGTTATGACAAACGGCTATCTATCTCTTCTTGTCTGAACTAAGCTTGTTAATGAGTTAATCGCGTAACAGGAGTCCTCCCATGTACATGTTCCGCAAGTTTCGTAAGGGCTTTAGTCTGATCATTTTGACCACTATGATGTCACTGGGGATCACCACCCCCGGTTATGCGGCCATGCTCGGTACCAATGACATTCTCGCCGGCGACAGCCTTCAGCAGGAACGGGCGCACATAAAAGAAGTACTCCAGCGGGACGAGGTGCGGGATCAACTGGTTACGCTGGGTGTTGATCCGGCCGATGCAATCGAACGGATAGATGCCATGACCCAACAGGAAGTGCAAATGCTCGCTGGCCAACTGGACGCGATCCCGGCTGGCGGCAGCGCGCTGGGCCTGCTGGGCTTTGTACTGATCGTGCTGTTAATCACCGATCTGCTTAATGTAACCAATGTTTATAATATCTGATATCGATCTTTACTGATGCGTGCCTGTATTACCGACCCCCGCCTTGCGGGGGTTTTGCTTTCAAGCTTCATGCTATTGCTCCTTGGTGGTTGTGCCGGAACGCCGCAAAGCGACCGTCTGCTCGGATCCCCTCCGTCCGATCTTGCACCGATAAAAGAACTGACTGACGTTCCGTTTCATCCCCAGGATGCATACCAATGCGGTCCCGCCTCACTGGCCATGCTCGCCAACTGGCAGGCCGTTGATATCACACCTCAGGAACTGACGCCAAAACTCTATATTCCCGGTAAACAAGGCAGTCTGCAGGTTGAGTTGCTCAGCAATGCCCGTCAACTCGGGCTCATCCCTTATGTCCTGAAACCCGAACTGGACGATCTGTTGCGCGAGGTCGAGGCGGGCAATCCGGTGCTGGTATTCCAGAACCTGGCGCTGGACTGGTATCCCCGCTGGCATTATGCGGTACTCATCGGTTATGACCTGCAACAGGATGAGATCATCCTGCGCTCGGGCATCGATCGGCGACGCATCAATACCCTGGCCCAGTTCGAGCGCACCTGGCAACGGGCCGATCGCTGGGCGATGCTGGCACTCAGGCCGGGTCAATTGCCGGCCACGGTCGAATACTGGCGTTATCTGCGCGCACTGTCTGCCATGGAACAGGTCGATCGTCATGCACAGGCACAGGCCGGTTACCGGGCCGGCCTGAAACAGTGGCCCGATGATGCCCGCCTGCTGATGGGGCAGGCCAACACTCAGCATGCCCGGGGAGACACTGCGGCAGCCATCACCACCTTGAAACAGACTCTTCGACACCACCCTGACTATGCCCCGGCCCACAACAACCTGGCGCATCTTTATTTACAAAGCGGCCGACTGAACGAAGCGGGGGAACATGCCCGGCGTGCCGTCAGCCTGGGTGGTGAGCACCTCGAAGCCTATCATCAAACTCTGGGCGAAATTCGACAGCGACAACAAATCGAGTAAACTACGTGGCAAGTACACACCGGAGATTCCCCCATGCCACGCACGCTTAAACCGATTCTGCTCATCCTGGCATTGCTCGCAACGACTGCTGGCTGCACGGCCTGGGACCCGAACGGTGAAGCCAATCTGCACAGCAACGCCGCAAAGACGATCAAGGCTTTTCGCGAACGCGATCCGGGCATGCAGCGCTTTTTCGACAACGCTTATGCCTACGCGGTATTTCCGACCGTGGGTAAAGGGGGCATGGGCATCGGTGGTGCCTACGGTGAGGGGCTGGTCTATCGTGGCGGCAAGGCGATTGCCCGTACCTCGTTAACCCAGGTGACAGTCGGTTTGCAACTGGGCGGCCAGGTCTATCATGAAATGATTTTTTTCCGTGACAAGCGCGCCTTCGAGCGTTTCAAGACCGGCCGACTGAAACTCTCGGCCCAGCTGTCGGCCGTGGCGGCCACCGCCGGCGCCTCGGCCGATGCCAGTTACGAACAGGGTGTTGCCGTCTTTACCATGGCCAAAGGCGGGCTGATGTACGAGGCCTCGGTCGGCGGCCAGAGTTTCAGCTACGAACCCCTTTAATAAAGGCTGACTGTTTCCCTGTGTCTTACCCGACAAAAACGGGGAATATTTTCTATACTTGGTAGTACAGCCCAGTCACAAGAGCAGGTAATGGCACGGCCGCATAAAAGCAACCTCACCAACCAGGAAACCGAAAGCACGATCGAGATCCTGGAAAAGGCCATTACCTATCACCAGGACTGGCTCAGGCAGCTGCATGAAAGCCTGATCTGCAAGCGCCCGTTCAATGACGATGTCTACCGCGAAGATGCCCATCGACACTGCAAACTGGGACAGTGGTATTACACCAGCGCGCCGGACTCGCTCAGGGGCTTTACAATATTCGAGCAGCTTGAACCAATACATACCCGAATGCATGCGACGGCCCGCCTGATCGCCGAAAAATCATCCCGCGGCGAAACAATTTCAACCACCGATTATGCCACTTTCTACCGTGACCAGCAGAAGCTGATCCAGCTGATGGGCGAGCTGCGGGATCAGCTGATCGAGACTTCCTACTCGTTTGATCCGCTGACCGGGGCGATTAATCGCAATGCATTTTATCTGATCGCCGAAAAAGAACATGCATTGGCAGAACGCACCCGGGAAGGCTATGTCATCGTGATGATCGATCTTGACCATTTCAAGCAGATCAACGACCGCTACGGTCATCTCAGCGGCGATCGGGTCCTCAAGGAAACCGCCAGCCTGATTCAAAAACGCCTGCGTAGCAGTGACGTCTTTTGCCGTTTTGGCGGGGAGGAATTCATTGCTTTTTTGCCAAGTACCTGGCTGCAGGATGCCGCTGCGCTTTTCGATGCCATACTCACGGCCGTGGCAAACAATCCTGTTTCCATCGATGGCAGCGGCGAAACCATCCAGATAACCGCCTCCGCCGGCCTGGCGAAGCATGTCACGGGGCAAACGCTCGATCAGGTCATTGAACTGGCCGATATCCAGCTTTATGAAGCCAAGGGACAGGGACGCAATCGTGTCTGCTATGCCGCCCCGCCGGCCTGAGGCCCGCCTGTCATACGGCCAATTCCTGCCATCAACAGCGCCACACCGGCCAGCGACCAGGCAATCGTCGCCCCGGAGGGCAGATCGAACAATGCCGAAACCAGCAAGCCAATCACATACCCTGCCACGCCGATCGTGTACGCGATCAGCCACGGGTTGTGCCGGCGCAGGCTTGCCAGCGCCGGGATGATCAGGCTTGCAAAAACCAGGTAAACGCCCACCAGTTGCGTGGACAGGGTAATGGTAATCGCAAACAGTGGATAAAAGCCGTAACTGCCCAGTCGTTTCCGCCAGCCAAACCATAATCCCAGTACTGCCAGATACACTATCGCGATGACAACCAGGTCGCGATATTCGACCCACAGTATCTGCCCGACCAGCATTTCGCGCAGACGGTCACCCCCGTGGGGATCTTTCGATAACAGCAGAATACTGCCGGTGGCCGCCAGCATGAACAATATGCCGATCAGTGCCTCCTGGATGCCCGTTGGCGCATGCCGAACCTGGTAGAGCAAACTCGCGCCAATGACCGCGGCACCGATCGCCACCAGCTGGTTCAACCAGACGCCATGAGCTTCCAGTCCCGTGACGTGAGCCACAATGAGCCCCAGCGCGGCCATCTGAGCAATAGCCAGATCGAGGAAAATAATCCCTCGCTGTAGCACCTCCCGACCCAGCGGCACATGGGTACTCAATACCACGATCCCGGCCAGCAGCGCCGGCAGAATGATCGCCAGCTGTGTACCCAGTCCCTCCGGGATCATTGCACTGTCTCCAGCAGCAGGTCGAGCGTGGTCTCATACAGGCCGAACAGATCCGTGGCCTGTTCATGACCACCCACGGTATAGGGTAGCGTGATGACCGGCAGTTGTGTGCGGCGCGACAGCCAGCGGGCACCACGCTCGCTCTGGTAGGTTGTGAGTACAATCAACTGCGGTTTCTCTGCCTGGATCACATTCAACAGTCCCGCCAGATGGCCGCTGGTCGGTGGCAAACCGGGTTTCGGTTCCAGATCAGCCACCGCCTCGATCTCCAGCCAGTTGAACAGATAACTCCAGCTGCGGTGTTGCACCACGGCTTTCTTTTCCTTCAATGGACGCGCTCGCTCCTCCCAGCGTTCGATTGCCGTTTGCCACTGGCCGGCAAAGTTGTCCAGGTTGGCCTGATAGTGCCGGGCATTGACCGGGTCAATCTGTTGCAAACGCTCACCCAGCTGCCGGGCGATCGTCAGAAGCCGGTAGGGATCGAGATGCACATGCGGATTGCCGCCTGCATGGATATCACCCATGCTGCGATCCACGTTTTCAAGCTTCTCGATCAGCTCGACCTGTTCGCTGGCCATAAAATAACCGGGTTTGTCCCGCTGGATACGTGCATTACCGGACTGGCGCAACAGCAGGGGTAACCAGCCCACTTCCAGCTGCGCACCGGTGCAGACCACCAGATCCGCATTTCTCGCCCGCGCGATCAATGAGGGTCGGGCCTGTATATGATGCGGGTCCTGGAAGGCCGTGGTTGCCGAAGTCACCTCGACATTCTTCTTCCCTATCGCCTGCACCAGTGCGGCCCATTCCGGCTCACAGGCCAGAACGTTAATCTTTGCCACGGCCTGGCCGGCCGTGGCAAACAGGAGTACACACAACGGGATGACAAAGTGAATATTTCGTCTTTTCATCATCATGCCTATTAGTATTTATGTGCGCCATGTGCGCCGAGGCTCATGATGTACTGCAGCATCAGCATGTCGTTTTTCTCCCGTCCGTTATCCAGCTCACTGTACTGCAGGCGAAGACGACTGTAATGACTCGGAGAATAGTCGATCATCATGCTGTAGCGCTCGGGATCCTTCGCTTCCGCGCCCAGGCCGGACTCTTCCAGGTATTCATCCAGGGCGATTCCGCCGTTCACGAAGTTCGTAATCGTATTATCCGCCTCGAGCCAGTCATAGCGCAGCCCCACCCGCCAGGCCGGCATGAACTGGTACACGCCCTGCAGGTAAAAGCCCTGCTGTTCACCGGTATAGTCAGCCTCGGCGGAATTAAGTCCTTCGGTGAATTCCGAGCGGCCTTTTTCATCGCGCACGAAATATTCGGCCTGCAGCTTGAAGTTTTTCTCCCTGTAGTTTCCTTTCGGCGCCCATTTGTATACAAAGTCGATCCCGGTGATATCCACTTCCCCGTTGAGCAGCTCATTATCCACGGTGGCAGTTCCGCCACCATGCTGGTGGCCACCTGCCTCGCGCGTGGCAAACTCCGTGCTGTAATAACTGGCGCCCAGTTGCCAGCTGGCACTGACCCCGATATCGCCGCCGGTTTTGGCAAACAGCGCCAGCCCGTTATTGTTATCCTCATTCTCTCCACCGGGGAATTCGCTGCCCGTAGTAACTTCCGCGCCCAGTTTCAGATAGTGCGTGGTAGGTGCAATCCAGCGCAGCTGTATGCCCGTGTCGCTCAAACGACCGCCCAGCATGGCATCATAGACCAGCGGTCGATCGGCAAAGTCATGGGCATGCAGATGAATGGCGTTGAGATAACCGATACCGGAATAGAATCGGCCGCCGCGCACGGTCAGCCCGTGCCCCAGTCCAAGGGTTTCGAAAAATGCCTCTTCCATTTCCAGTTCGGTCGCGCCATCCTCCTCGATGATGGCCGTGCTCAACTGGCCATAGAATTTATCGTCCACATTGGCCGAGATGACCAGCTCATTGTGTCCCGTCGCAAAGCCTTTCTCGGGCAGGCCGGCCTCGCCACCGAGCTGGAAACCGGACAGTTCCAGTGTTGTGTTATCGATATCGGTATAGCGCCCGTCGAGGATCAGGCTGATCGCCGGGTTGAATTCATTACCGGAAATTTTTCCCATAGCCTGGCCATAGGCCAGAGCGGGCATGGCGGCCAGAGCGGCCACACCTGAAACCAAAATTGTGATTCTGGACATTATCAGTCTCCCACATCATTGCCTGTCGCCTGTCAACATGTCCCTCGCATGAGGCATAAATCCATGATTGCGACAGGTGGATCAATTCACCATGCAGTCCCCATCGGGATACTGCGTTTGCATTGTTCGGTCGGGTGAAAGATCAGTAGCGGGGTGGCGCGCGGGAGGCGTTGGCGTAGCTTGGCGTGAAATAGACCGGTTGTGCGAACGACGGGGCGTCGATGGCAACTGCATCGAACAGGGCCGCGACGACCGCGATCGTCGGCGGGACGGAGAACGTGGGCTGCGCATGCAGGCAAAGCTGGCACTCGGTTTCACCGCTAGCGGCAATATGGCCGCTTTCGTGCAACAACAGGGCGGACTGGCCCAGCACCACGAGCAGGAGGAGGGCCCGTGCCAGGGTCTGCCATTGAAGCTGTCGCCAGAGTTGCATTGTTGTTATCGAAGCCGGTTCAGGGTGTGGTCAGCTTGAGGTTATACCCCGAAAACTTGCGCATGTTCAAGACGCCGCTGCTCAGAATCAGGTACTGACCCTTGATCCCCTGTAACACACCTTCGATCAGCGGGGTCTTGTCGAAATTAAGCGACGCCACTTTGGCGGGATAGGCCTGCACCGGATAACGAATTTCAACCGGCGGCTCGTCGTGCAACAGGGCCAGGCTGTTATCTCCCTGTTGTTCGGCCAGTTTCTGCAACGCCTCTTCGCATTCACCAAACAGGGCATCCCGGCGGGCCGGCAGATCCACCGCCTCGGGCTCGCCCTTGAGCATCCGCTGCCAGGCAGTCTTATCGGCCACATGCTGTTTGAAGATCATCTCCGCCAGGCCGGAGACCAGACGGTTTTTGACCCGCAGGATAGGCAGGGCCTGGCTGGCCCCCTGATCCATCCAGCGGATCGGGATCTGGCTGCCGCGAGTGATACCCACCTTGATGCCGGAGGAATTGGCCAGGTAGACATAGTGATCCTGCATACAGTGTTGATCGGCCCATTCCGGCTCGCGGCAGGTGCCTTCGAAATAATGACATTGCTCGGGCTTGACGATGCAGCTGTCACACTGCGCCAGGGAACGGAAGCAGGGATAACAATAGCCCTGGTTAAAACTCTTGCTGGTCTTACGACCGCACTCGATGCAGTGGATCTCACCGAGGAATTCCAACGTCAGACTTTGTCCGATCAGGGAGTTGAAGGGGATTAACTCATCGCCGACAGGCAGCTGGTAATCAACTGTCTCGTCCAGGCGGGTGACCATTTTGCGGATATTGCCGGAAATTTGCATGGAATAATTGTCGCACAGTTTCTGGCCGGCGCCCATGGCCGGGCTAATATTGTCTCATCCATCCCGGGCATAACAGTACAGAACACCTGCTTTTACTTCTCTTTGGCGAAATCCTCACGCATTTGTCTGTAAAAGGCCTCGGTTCCGCCCTTCATAAAATAGTAATCCTTCACACCCTGCTGTTCCAGACGGTACATCAACCAGCGGACCTGCTTGCCGGCTTCGTCATAGATATACATGCTGTTGCCGTCTCGCGCGGCTGATGCGATTAATTCTCCCATTTTCTTTTCATCGGCCAGGGAGGCGCGGCGCTCCTTGCCCATAAATAATGCATACCCGGCACGTTGCAGGGGATCACGAGCATCCACGATCAAAATATTGTCACCATGGGCGCGGCTGATAAACTCTTCCGGCTCCAGAAGACGTTGTTTAAACGCCGACTTGGCGATCAATTTGTTCAGATCCATGGGCGACTCGCCCAGTAACACGGAACGCTCGGGCTGATTCTGTGCCCAGTCCATGATGCCGGCATCAAAACAAAGAATGTTGTCTACATCGCGTTGCTGCGCCTTGCGCGCCGCTTTGTACGACTTCATGCAGGTCTTGCCGTTACAGTAGGTGACGATTGGCTTGCCGGGGTTGTCCTCGCGTAACTTCTGCATGCGCTCGACAAAATCGGCGGCCCCCAGCGAGACGTGCACGGCCTTGCCAATGTGCAGGGTGTCGTATTCGTATTGGGAACGGACATCGACGATCACCACCTCGTCATAACGCCTGGCGAGATCAGCCAGTTCGATATGCTGCACATCCAGATAGAGACTGCGACCGGGGAATTCATCATTGGCCTGCGCCGGAGAAACCATCAGCAATAACAGGCCCAACAAAACAGGGACAACACGCATTTGACACCTCTGTCATTATTATCAACGGGGTAGGGATTACCCAACCAGGAATACCTTTTAATTGTATCGGCAAAATGCGTGGTAGATTGAATCTATTTTAATCAGCTTGCCCTTTCATGTATGACTAAGTACGGTGGTAGGGAGCACTGAGTTCGTGAACCGCGTCAATGAAGGCCTTGGCATGGTCCGGATTCACATGCTGGTGGATACCGTGGCCCAGATTGAAAATATGCCCGGCGCCCGGGCCATAGCTTTCCAGAATCGTGGCCACTTCCTCGCGAATACGCTGTGGCGAGGCGTAGAGTACGCAGGGATCCATATTCCCCTGCAAAGCAACCTGCTGACCGACCCGCTGACGGGCCAGGCCGATGTCGATGGTCCAGTCCAGTCCCAGGGCGTCGGCGCCGATATCGGCCTGTTCTTCCAGCCACTGGCATCCGCCCTTGCTGAAGATAATCACCGGGACCTTGCGGCCTTCCTGCTCGCGATTGAGCCCGGCAATGATCCGGCGCATATAATCCAGTGAAAAGGCGTTATAGTCCCGGGTGGTCAGTACCCCGCCCCAGGTGTCGAAAATCATCACTGCCTGGGCACCGGCGGCAATCTGGCCATTGAGATAGTCGATCACGGTCTTCGCCAGTTTATCCAGTAACTGGTGCATGGCCGCGGGATCCTCGTAAAGCAGGCCTTTGACCTTGGCAAACTCCTTGGTGGTCCCGCCCTCGACCATGTAGGTCGCCAGTGTCCACGGGCTGCCGGAAAAGCCGATCAGGGGTACCCGGCCATCCAGCTCGCGCCGGATCGTACTCACCGCGTCCATGACATACCCGAGCGATTCGCTGACATCAGGCACTGGCAGTTGTTCAATCGCGGCAGCCGAGCGCAACGGCCGCTCAAAGCAGGGGCCTTCACCCTCGGCAAAATAGAGCCCCAGGCCCATGGCATCGGGAATGGTCAGAATATCCGAAAACAGGATCGCGGCATCCAGGTCGAAACGCTCCAGCGGCTGGAGGGTCACCTCGGTTGCCAGCTCGGGGTTCTTGCACAGATCCAGAAAGCTGCCCGCCTTCTCGCGCGTGGCCCGATACTCGGGCAGATAACGCCCGGCCTGGCGCATCATCCACACCGGCGTCACATCCACCGGTTCACGGGCCAGGGCTTTCAGCAAACGATCGTTTTTCAATTCTGTCATTGTTATATCTTTATTAACGCAAAGGGCGCAAAGACGCAGAGGACGCAAAGAAATATTGTTTGTGTATCTATCTTCAATTCTGTCACTCCGGCGACAACCGAGGTGACAGCATATTGTCTAGTACCTAGCCCCTAGTAGCTAGTAACTGCCCGAAGGGCCTGCGCCTCTGCGTTGAATGTTTTATACCTCGAGATAGTCGAGGATACCTTCAGCAGCTTCGCGGCCTTCGTAGACCGCCGTGACCACCAGGTCCGAACCGCGGACCATGTCGCCGCCGGCGAAGATCTTGGGGTTCGAGCTCTGGTGTTTGTATTCCTGCTTTTGCGGTGCCTTGACCCGACCACGTTCATCCACTTCGATCTGGTACTGCTCGAACCAGTCACCGGGGCTCGGTTGAAAACCGAAGGCGATGATCACCGCGTCGGCCATGATGATCTCTTCGGAACCGGGCACCGGCTCGGGCCGACGGCGACCGCGCTCATCGGGCGCGCCCAGTTGCGTGGTAACCACTTTCACGCCCTCGACCTGGCCGTTGCCGACGATCTCCACCGGCTGGCGGTTCCACATGAAATGCACGCCCTCTTCCTTGGCATTGGCGACTTCGCGCTTGGAACCGGGCATGTTCTGCTCATCACGTCGATAGGCACAGGTCACGGAGGAGGCACCCTGACGAATTGAGGTCCGGTTACAGTCCATGGCCGTATCGCCGCCGCCCAGGACCACGACATGACGGCCCTGCATGCTGATGTAGTCTTTGGGATCTTTTTCGTAGCCGTAACAGTGATTGACGTTGGAGATCAGAAAATCCAGCGCCGGATAGACGCCGGGCAGATCCTCGCCGGGGATGCCGGCGGTCATGTATTTGTACGTGCCCATGCCCAGGAACACGGCATCGTATTGATCGACGATGTCCTTGAAATCGAGATCCTTGCCGACTTCGATGCCGAGTTTGAACTCGATACCCATACCCTCAAGGACTTCGCGGCGCTTGTGCACCACTTCTTTTTCCAGCTTGAACTCGGGGATACCGAACGTCAGCAGGCCGCCGATTTCCGGATAACGATCATAAACGGTCACGGCAACACCGTTGCGAGCCAGCACATCGGCGCAACCCAGGCCCGCCGGGCCGGCACCGATCACGGCCACTTTCTTGCCGGTCTGCTCGACACCGCTCATGTCCGGGCGCCAGCCCTGCTCGAACGCGGTATCGCTGATGTATTTTTCGATGGAGCCGATCGTCACCGCACCGAAGCCGTCATTCAGGGTACAGGCACCTTCACACAGACGATCCTGCGGACAGACTCGACCGCAGATCTCCGGCAACGAATTGGTACGATGCGACAGTTCGGCCGCCTCGGTGATATTGCCTTCGGCGATCAGTTTCAGCCAGTTGGGAATATAGTTGTGAACCGGACATTTCCATTCACAATAGGGATTACCGCATTCCAGACAACGATCGGCCTGTTGCGCCGCGGTCTCGGCATCAAACTCGCCGTAGATCTCGCGATACTCCTTGATCCGCACCTCGACCGGTTTTTTCTTCGGATCGATGCGCTTGACCTGTAAGAACTGAAACGTATTACCCATGATACCCTAACTACCCGGTGAGGCAGCCGGCCGGGGCCGGCTGCAGGTTACTGTCATTTATCTCGAATAAAGTTACGCGGCGCGTCGCTGCAGATCGTCCATCAACGACTCCAGCGTGGCGGCCTTCGGCTTGACCAGCCAGAAATGGCCCACTTCGTCCGCGAAGTTATCCAGCAACATCTGGCCACGCGGACTGCCGGTTTCACGCACGAAGTCCTCGATCAGCTCACGCAGATGGTTGCGATTGGCTTCCATATGCTCCGGCACGATACGATGAATATCGACATCGTGGCTGACACAATCGACAAACGAGTTGTCTTCGTCATAGACATAGGCAAACCCGCCGGTCATCGCCGCGCCGAAGTTGAGTCCGGCCTTGCCCAGCACGGTAACGTGACCGCCGGTCATGTATTCACAACCGTGGTCGCCGATCCCTTCAACGACGGCATGACAACCGGAGTTACGCACGCCAAAGCGTTCGCCCGCCGTACCGGCCGCATAAAGCTTGCCGCCGGTGGCGCCGTACAGGCAGGTGTTACCGATGATGGTAGTCTCGTGCGAGGCGAAGGAACTGCCCTGCGGTGGATAGAGTACCAGCTTGCCACCGGCCATGCCCTTGCCCACGTAATCGTTGGCATCGCCTTCCAGGTACATATGCAGGCCACCGGCGTTCCAGACACCGAAGCTCTGCCCGGCCGTGCCAGTCAGACGTAACACGATGGGCTTGTCTTCCATGCCCATATCCCCGTGGCGCACCGCGATCTCGCCCGACAGGCGCGCACCGATAGAACGGTGGGTATTCTGCACCTTGTAGCTGAATTCACCGCCGGCCTTGTTTTCGATCGCCGGCAGGCAATCACTGACCATCTGTTCGGCCAGCTCCGCCTTGTCGAACGGTTCGTTACTCGGCTTGACGCAGCACTGCGGTTTGTCGCTGGCAACGCCTGCATCACTGAGCAAAGCGGACAGATCCAGACCGCGCTGTTTGCTGGTCTCTCCTTCCAGGGCTTCGAGCAGATCGGTGCGACCAATCGCATCGGTCAGCTTGCGCAGCCCCAGTGAAGCGAGCAATTCGCGCACTTCCTCGGCGATGAAACGGAAGTAGTTCATCACCCATTCCACTTCACCGCGATAGTGATCCATGCGCAGTACCTTGTCCTGAGTCGCGACGCCGGTGGCGCAGTTGTTCAGGTGACAGATACGCAGATACTTACAGCCCATGGCGACCATCGGGCCGGTACCAAAGCCAAAGCTTTCCGCCCCGAGGATCGCGGCCTTGATCACATCCAGGCCGGTCTTGAGGCCACCATCGGTCTGCAGGCGCACCTTGTCGCGCAGATCGTTGGCGCGCAGGATCTGGTGAGTTTCACTCAGGCCCAGTTCCCACGGGCTGCCGGCATACTTGACCGAGGTCAGCGGCGAGGCACCGGTGCCGCCATCATAGCCGGAGATGGTAATCAGATCGGCATAGGCCTTGGCCACGCCGGCGGCAATGGTGCCGACGCCGGCCTCGGAGACCAGCTTGACCGAAACCAGACCGTCGGGATTGACCTGCTTGAGATCGAAAATCAGCTGGGCCAGATCCTCGATGGAATAGATATCGTGATGCGGCGGCGGCGAGATCAGCGACACGCCCGGCTTGCAATAACGCAGTCTGGCAATCAGCTCGTTGACCTTGTGACCGGGCAGCTGGCCACCTTCACCGGGCTTGGCGCCCTGGGCCACCTTGATCTGCATGACCTCGGCGGAACGCAGGTAGGCCGGGGTCACACCGAAACGCCCGGAAGCGACCTGTTTGATCTTGGAACGCTTGTTGGTGCCGTAACGCTTGGGATCCTCGCCACCCTCGCCGGAATTGGAGCGGGCGCCCAGGCGATTCATCGCCTCGGCCAGGGTTTCATGGGCTTCCGGTGACAGCGCACCCAGCGACATGGCCGCCGAGTCGAACCGTTTGACGATCTCTTCGAAGGGCTCGACCTCGTCCACGGCGATCGCCTGTTTGGCTTCGCGCAGTTTGAGCAGATCACGCAGGGTCAGTGGCTGGCGATTGTTTACCAGCGCGGCATATTCCTTCCAGGTATTGAAGTCACCGCTTTTTACCGCTTCCTGCATGGTGTAAACCACGTCGGGGTTATAAGCGTGATCCTCGCCGCCGTGAATAAACTTGAGCAGACCACCCTGCTGGATCGATTTACGCTTGTTCCAGGCCTGTTTGCACAGCAGACGCTGATCGTCCTGCAGATCGGCAAAGCCGATACCCTGGATACGGTTGGTGGTGCCATTGAAGCACAGGTCTACCACGTCCTGATGCAGGCCGACGGATTCAAACAGCTGGGCACCGCGATAGCTGGCAATGGTGGAGATACCCATCTTGGAGGTGATCTTGTACAACCCCTTGTTGATGCCCTTGCGATAGTTGGCGTCCAGGGTGGCAGAATCAATGCCGGTGATCTCGCCGCTGCGTTGCATATCGCGCAGCGCGGCATAGGCCAGATAGGGATAGACGGCCGTGGCACCATAACCGATCAACACCGCAAAGTGATGGGGATCGCGGGCCGTACCAGTTTCGATCACGATGTTGGCATCGCAGCGCAGGCCTTCATGGACCAGACGATGGTGGACCGCGCCGGTCGCCAGCAGGGCGTGGACCGGCCGGGTTTCATGGCTGATATCACGATCGCTCAATACCAGCACAACCTTGCCGTTCTTGACGGCCTTGACGGCCTGGTCGCATACATCGCGGATTGCCGATTCCAGTTCAGTCTCCGCCGGATAATTCAGCGAAAGGATCTGGTGCGCGTAGTTGTCATCTTTCTCGCCCATCTCCAGCAACTGGGTGAACTTGCTGTGCGAGAGTACCGGCGAGTCGACCAGCAACCGTTCGGCGTGTTGCGGGGTTTCCTCGAACATGTTGCGTTCGGGGCCGAAGCAGGTTTCCAGCGACATCACGATCTGCTCGCGAATCGGATCGATCGCCGGGTTGGTCACCTGGGCGAACTGCTGGCGGAAGTTGTCATAGGGTGAACGCACCATGCGCGACAGCACCGGGAAGGGCGTGTCATCGCCCATGGAACCGACCGCTTCCTGGCCGGCCTCGCCGAGCACGCGGATGACCTGATCCCGTTCCTCGAAGGTCACCTGGAACATCTTCTGGTAGACATCCACCATGGTCTCGTCCACCGGGCAGGCGTTGTTCTCTTCCTGCAACTGGGACTTGAGCCGACGGGCGTGTTCGCGCATCCACTGCTTGTAGGGCTGGCGACTTTTGAGACGCTGATCGATATCTTCCGGTAACAGCAACTCACCGGAGTCGGTATCTACCGCCAGCATCTGGCCCGGCTTGAGCCGGCCCTTGGTGACCACATCTTCCGGGGCGTAATCATAAACGCCGATCTCGGACGCCAGGGTGATATGCCGATCTCTGGTGATCACCCAGCGGGCCGGGCGCAGGCCGTTACGGTCCATGCTGCAGGCGGCGTGGCGACCGTCGGTCAGCACGATACCGGCCGGGCCGTCCCACGGCTCCATGTGCATGGAGTTGTA
>JAXHTI010000149.1:2590-5055 GCA_034190045.1 Pseudomonadota bacterium | reverse complement strand
CAAACGTTTACGCAGTTCATGATCCCGCGGCAGCGAAATACACTGAAAGGGTCCTGCAGGGACGAAAGCCGCTCTTCAGTTGCACGGTCCCGGCTGTCGGCCAAAAAACGGTAGGCCTGCATCAAACCATGGATATAACTGTGGCCGGCGGTAAAACAGGAATCCCACTGGCGCACGTGTTCCGAACTGCCGCCGTCCAGTGGTGCCAGCTCTTCCTCGCTGTGACAGAAACAGGTCGGGCAGACCGAGGTGCAATTACCGCAGGACAGGCAGCGCCCGGCCACGTCGTCCCAGCGCTCATGATCGAGATTGGCAAACAGCGCATCGCGCAACTGTTTGCCCGGCACCTTCCTCAACTGTTCATGTGCCTTTTCCTGCTGTAGCTCGATCGCCTCCAGATGCCCGTCGGTTACAGGGATCAGGTTGAGCCGCGCCATGATCGCCTGGCCTTCCTCAGTACCGGCCTGAATCATAAAACCGTCATCCAGTTCATCCATAACCAGATCATAACCGGCCTTCGCTACCGGCCCGTCACCGGTGGAGGCACAGAAACAGGTTGAAGCCGGATGCGAACAGTTGACGGCGATCAGCAGGAGATTCTCGCGGCGTGCGGCATAGGCCGGATCGGGATAGTCGCCCTCGAGAAAATGGCGATCCTGCAGGGCCAGGGCGGCCAGATCGCAGGCCCGGACACCGAAGATTGCCCGTTTCGGTACCTCTGGCGTGGCCGGTTCAAACTGCAACCGCCCCCCGTCTTGAAGGCGGACGCGCCAGAGCGTCTCGCGCGGTGCGAATAAAAACGGTTTCAGGGCCTGGGGACCATTGGCCCAGGCAAAATAACGAACCTGGTTGTCCAGCACCTCGCCGCAGTATTCGCCGGGATACTGGTTCACCTGCACGCCGCGGGGCAGCTGGTCGACCTGGCTCAGGGTGTCATACACAATGGCATCGTCTTGCCATTGCGGGCCGATGCACTCATAGCCTTCAGCCTGGACGGCTTCCAGCAGCAGCGGCAGGCGCTCGCGCAGTAAAAAAGCGTCCTTTTCCCCCATCCCTTGACCCTGGCAAGTATTGAGTCTTCAAGCGTAGCCAGCGGGGGTGGCCGGCGTCAAACCAATCCGCGCTTTATTTGACGACGATTAACCGCGTACTGCCTGTTCCATGCGGGCCATGGCCGACTGCCAGGGCTCATCATGAATCCGGTTGTCGGCCATCAGTTCCATTAATCCGTAAGCCAGCTGCCGGTTTTCGGGCGTAAACTCCTTGAGCTTGCCGAGCATGTACATATGCCCGGTTTTCTCCACGTTCAGCGTCGAGACCAGCGCGAACAACAATAACGATTGCCCCGAACGGGGATCCGCCTCGATGATCGACGCCACCTGTTCCAGTACATCATTCGACATAATCACATCCTGAGAAAACTGAATCCGCCAATTAACGCGAATAAACGCAAATCATTTTTTTAAACTCACATTGAAATTCATTAGCGTTGATTCGCGTGCATTTGCGGACTGAAAAACTTATATCCCAACAAAAAAAGATTGTAGGTCACGCTGGCGTTAGCCTGCGTGACACCCTTTACGGAGAATGTCAGGTAGCGCTACGCGCAGCCTGACCTACACCTGAGTTCGCCAATTAACGCGAATAAACGCCAATCACTTTAAACTCACATTGATATTCATTAGCGTTTATTTGCGTGCATTTGCGGACTGAAAAACCTATATCCCAACGAAAAAAGGCGGGCCGAGGCCCGCCTTTGCTACAGCGATAGTCCGTAGACTTAAGCCGCTTTGGACTTGACCTTCGGATCCAGTTCGCCGGAGGCGTAACGCTCAACCATTTTTTCCAGGTTGATAACGTCGATCTTGCTGGCATTGCCGGCGCAACCGAAGGCTTCGAAACGGGCCTTGCAGATTTCCTTCATGGCCTTGGTAGATTCCTTCAGGAATTTACGCGGGTCGAAGTTGCTCGGGTTGTCGGCCAGGTGCTTGCGAACGGCACCGGTGGATGCCATACGCAGGTCGGTGTCGATGTTGACCTTGCGGACACCGTGCTTGATGCCTTCCTGGATTTCGTGGACCGGTACACCATAGGTGCTACCCATGTCGCCGCCGTAGTTATTGATGATTTCCAGCCATTCCTGCGGAACGGAAGAAGAACCATGCATAACCAGGTGGGTATCCGGAATCCGCTCGTGGATTTCCTTGATGCGATCGATACGCAGGATATCGCCGGTCGGCTCCTTGGTGAACTTGTAGGCGCCGTGGGAAGTCCCGATGGCGATGGCCAGGGCGTCAACACCGGTCTGGGCAACGAAATCGGCCGCTTCCTGGGGATCGGTCAGCAGCATGTCCATGTCCAGCTTGCCTTCGGCGCCGTGGCCGTCTTCTTCACCCATTTCGCCGGTTTCCAGCGAGCCCAGGCAACCCAGTTCGCCTTCGACGGAAACGCCGCCGGCATGGGCC
>JAXHTI010000149.1:0-2490 GCA_034190045.1 Pseudomonadota bacterium | reverse complement strand
CCCATTTCGCCGGTTTCCAGCGAGCCCAGGCAACCCAGTTCGCCTTCGACGGAAACGCCGCCGGCATGGGCCATTTCCACGACCTTGCGGGTCACGTCGACGTTGTATTCATAGGAAGCGGGGGTCTTCATGTCTTCCATCAGGGAACCGTCCATCATGACCGAGCTGAAGCCGGACTGGATGGAACGCAGGCAAACGCCCGGGGCGGAGCCGTGGTCCTGGTGCATGACGACCGGGATATGCGGGTACATTTCCAGCGCGGCGGTGATCAGGTGGCGCAGGAAGGGTTCGCCCGCGTAGGAGCGTGCCCCGGCGGAACCCTGCATGATAACCGGGCTGTTGGTTTCGTCGGCAGCCTGCATGATGGCATGCACCTGCTCCATGTTGTTGACGTTGAACGCCGGCATGCCGTAGCCAACTTCGGCAGCATGATCCAGCAATTGACGCAGTGAAATCAGGGCCATTTTCGGGACCTCCTTAAATGTGTGTTTCCGACTAGTTTACTGTGTTTCGTTTAATCTTTCAGGCTCGATCAGATGAGCGTGTTATCCAGATCGAGGCCGTCCACATCGCCCACCCGGACGATGGTCATGGCATTGGTACCGCCCTGGACGCCCATCAGATCGCCTCGGGTAATCACGACCAGGTCGCCGTCGCGGACCGCACCTCGACGCAGCAGCTCATCAATGGCTTCCCGGTTAACGGCGGCGCGATCCAGGTCGGACGGGATCTCAAAGCTGACCGGATAGACGCCGCGGTAGAGTGTCACCTTTCTACGCGTCTCCACATAGCTCGTCAAGGCATAGATGGGGATCCCCGAGCTGATACGGGACATCCAGCGGGTGGTCGCCCCTGACTCGGTGAGGGCGGCGATCGCCTTCACCCCAAGGTGATTGGCGGTATACATGGCCGCCATGGCAATCGCCTCGTCGATGCGCTTGAAGCGGGTATCGATGCGGTGATCGGAGCGCTTGGCGGTGCGCTGTTTTTCCGCCTCGCGGCAGATCCGGTCCATGGCGGCGATGGCGCTGTCCGGGTAGCGGCCGCTGGCCGTCTCGGCGGAGAGCATCACCGCGTCGGTGCCGTCCAGCACCGCGTTGGCCACGTCAAAAACCTCGGCGCGGGTCGGGATATGGCTGGTGATCATCGACTCCATCATCTGGGTCGCGGTGATCACCACCCGGTTCATGGCGCGGGCCTTGCTGATCAGGTTCTTCTGCACCGGCGGCAGCGCGGCATCGCCGATCTCCACGCCCAGGTCGCCGCGGGCGATCATGATCACATCGGAGGCCTCGATGATCTCCTCGACCTTGTCCAGGGCATCGGCGCGTTCGATCTTGGCCACCACGTGCGCGTTGCTGCCCGCCGCCTCGATCAGGTGGCGTGCCTCGTTCACATCGGCGGCGTTGCGCGGGAAAGAGACCGCGATGTAATCGGCCTTCATGGCCGCCGCGGTTTTGATATCTTCGCGATCCTTGTGGGTCAGCGCCGGCGCCGACAGGCCGCCGCCCTGCTTGTTGAGTCCCTTGCGATCCGACAGCTCGCCACCGACCACGACGCGGCAATGCACCTCGGGCCCTTCGATGGAATCGACCCACAGCACGATTCGCCCGTCATCCAGCAGCAGGGTATCGCCGCGGGTCACATCCTCGGGCAGCTCCTTGTAGGCCATGCCGACCCGCTCAAGTGTCCCGGCTTCAGGATCCAGCTTGGTATCGAGAATGAAGCTTTCGCCATCCTTGAGGGTGATCTTGCCGTCCTTGAAGCGCTCGATGCGGATCTTCGGGCCCTGCAAGTCGCACATAACGCCGACCTGGCGACCGTGGGCGCGGGCCCGGTTGCGGATCTTGTCGGCCCGATCGATGTGCTCTTCTGCAGTGCCGTGGGAAAAATTGATCCGGGCAACATCCACCCCGGCCTCGATGATCTTGTCCATCACCTTGGGATCATCGGTAGCGGGGCCGAGCGTGGCAACAATTTTGGTTCTTCTCATAAGTCTAGTGACTGGTTCCTGTAACCGTCTTGTGGCAACGCCACTGAATAAGATTTTGTTTTTAGTCGCGGGCCGCCAGGCGGCCCGCGCACATTCCACTAGAAACTAAAATCCAGTACCTAGCTTTTGGCCCGCTCTTCGAGCATGGCCACGGCCGGCAGGGTCTTGCCTTCCAGGTATTCCAGGAAGGCGCCGCCGGCGGTCGAGATATAAGACACCTTGTCATAGATGTCGTACTTCTGGATCGCGGCGATGGTGTCGCCGCCGCCGGCCAGGCTGAAGCCCTTGGCATTGGCAATGGCCATGGAGATGGTCTTGGTGCCTTCGCCGAACTGGTCGAACTCGAACACACCCACCGGACCATTCCAGACAATAGTACCGGCATTGGCGATAATGTCTGCCAGTTGCTTCGCAGAATCGGGACCGATATCGAAGATCATGTCGTCCTCTTCCACTTCATCCACCTTCTTCGCGACCGCCGGCTCGTTTTCATCGAA
>JAXHTI010000148.1:0-5152 GCA_034190045.1 Pseudomonadota bacterium | reverse complement strand
GACCAGCAGGCGACGCAGTGCGGTTTCGGCCTCGCCCAGCTGCACCAGTACCAGTGCCAGTTCGGTCATCAGTTCGCGGGTCCGATCAAAACTGGCATCGGTACCGAACAGCCCCAATGGTTGAAAGGGCCGCTTTTTGGCGCTGACAGATAGATACTGCACGCCCAGGCTGCTCATCGGCAGAATTCGCAACTCAATCGCCGGCTGGATCCCTAGGGTCGTCTGTTTGAATTGCGCCCGCCCCATGCGCATATGGGTAATGGCCAGGGAGTGATAGGCCTGTTTCAGCAATGCCTTGCTCTGTTTGCGCAACGTGCGGTAATTGGCCAGCCGTTCATAAACCAGGCGGGTCAACAATTCCCGCTTGCGTTCCAGCAGGCTGTAACCCTTGTCCAGGAAGTTCACCTGTTGCTGCAATTGCAACAGGTTGTTTTTGGTTGGCGCAACTTTGAAACGCGCCGGCATTACTCGTCCTCCGCGGCCGTGCGGGCCGTTTTTTGCGACGACCGGCTCCAGTGATGATACTTGTCGAGATCGGCATCACTGACCCGGTTCAGGCTGTCGGCCGGTAACAGTGACAATAACTCCCAGGCCAGGTCCAGGGTCTCGATGATGGAGCGGCTCTGCTCCTCGCCCTGGCCGATAAAGCGTTGTTCGAACTGTTCGGCAAAATGCAGGTACTCCTGATCCAGCTCGCTGAGTTCTTCGGGACCGATGATCGAGGCCAGGTTGCGCACCTCCTGCGCCCGGGCATAGGCGGCATATAACTGACTGGCGACCCGCGGATGATCATCGCGGGTATCGTTCTTGCCAATCCCGTCTTTCATCAGCCGTGACAGGGAGGGTGAAATATTGATCGGCGGATAAACGCCCTGACTGTGCAGTTCGCGACTCAATACGATCTGACCTTCGGTGATATAGCCGGTCAGATCCGGAATCGGGTGGGTAATATCATCGGAGGGCATGCTGACCACGGGCAGCAGCGTGATCGAACCGGCCCGGTTGCGGATGCGTCCGGCGCGTTCATACAGCTCGGCCAGATCCGAATAGAGATAACCGGGATAACCCTTGCGCGCCGGCACATCGCCCTTGGCGGTGGCCACCTCGCGCAGCGCCTCGGCATAGTGAATCATGTCGGTCATCACGACCAGTACGTGCATGTCCCGTTCATAGGCCAGGTATTCGGCGGCGGTCAGGGCCGTGCGCGGCAGAATCAGCCGTTCGATGGGCGGATCATCGGCCCGGTTGATGAACATCACCACCCGCCCGAGGACCCCGCTCTGTTCGAACTGGGTGTGAAAATAGCGGGCATCGGCATAGGAGACGCCCATGGCGGCAAACACGATGGCAAAGCGCGACTCCTCGCCGGGCAACTGGGCCTGGCGCACGATCTGGGCGGCCAGCCGGTTATGCGGCAGCCCGGAGCCGGAAAAAATCGGCAGTTTCTGGCCACGCACCAGGGAGTTCAGTCCATCGATCGCGGAAATCCCGGTCTGGATAAACTCGCGCGGATAGGCCCGGGCCGCCGGGTTGGTCGGGGCGCCATTGACGTTCCAGCGCTGGCGGGAGACCAGGGGTGGACGTTCGTCGCGCGGCTCGCCGATGCCGTTGAAGACCCGGCCCAGCACGTCCGGCGACAGGGCAATTTCGAACGGCCTGTCCAAAAACCGCACCCAGGTATCTTCCAGGTTCAGATTATCGGTCCCTTCAAAAACCTGGATCAGGACCACGTCAGGGGAGCTGCGAATCACCTGGCCATTGCGCAGTTGCCCGTCACGGTTGCGAATCTGCACCCGATCCCCGAAAGCGACATCCCCAACACCCCGCATGTACAGCAAGCCGCCGCGCGCGGCACTGGCCAGGCGATATTCCTCGGGACGATAACGCTCACTCATGGGTTGCCTGCTCCGGGTATTCGCTGCCCAGCTCGGTAAAGGCCTGCTCGATCGTCTCCTGATAGCCTTGCAGCTCGGCGACCTGTTCGCTGCTGTAACGTGATTTCAGCCGCTTTATCTGCGCCAGTACCGACAGTTCCAGTAACTGCTGCACTGGCACACCCCGCTTCAGCAGCTTTTCACCCTGGCGTTTGGTTTCGATGACCAGGTGCAACAGGGCAAACTGTTTTTCGGGCGAGGCATAACTGTCA
Organism: Pseudomonadota bacterium; assembly: GCA_034190045.1. Classification (GTDB taxonomy): domain Bacteria; phylum Pseudomonadota; class Gammaproteobacteria; order UBA6429; family Thiohalophilaceae; genus Thiohalophilus. The sequence continues at coordinate 3,006 of JAXHTI010000148.1, read as the reverse complement.
TTGTCTTCCAGGGCGCTTTGTTGCAATACCGCTTCTTTTAACAGACCGGCCACTTCCAGCGTCCAGCGTTGATAGGAAGAGAGGGCCTCGGGACCGACCAGGTTGACTATCCGTCCCAGCTCATCGGCCTGGGACAGCAGGGCTACCGCTTCGCCCCGTTCGGTATACCAGTGTTCGTCCACCTGCTGGTGCCACCATTCGGCGGCCACGCCCACGTATTCAGAAAAACTTTCCGTCCAGGAGACCGCCGGATAATGGCGGGCATCGGCCAGTTCCTTGGACAGTGCCCAGAAGGTTTGCACGATCTCCTTGGTGTGACTGGTCACCGGCTCGGAAAAATCCCCGCCCGGCGGGGAGACCGCACCGATCAAAGACACCGAACCGCTGGTGTCGTTAAGCGTCATCACCCGACCGGCCCGTTCGTAAAACGAGGCCAGCCGGGAAGCGAGATAGGCGGGATAACCCTCTTCGACCGGCATTTGACCGAGGCGGCCGGCCACCTCGCGCAGCGCTTCGGCCCAGCGACTGGTGGAATCGGCCACCATCACCACATCGTAACCCTGGTCACGATAGTACTCGGCGATGGTGATCCCGGTGTAGAGCGAGGCTTCGCGCGCCACCACCGGCATGTTGGAGGTATTGGCGACCAGCAGCGTGCGCTCCATCAGGGAACGGCCACTATAGGGATCGGTCAGTTGCGGAAAGCTGTCGAGGATATCCACCAGCTCATTGCCGCGCTCCCCGCAGCCGACGTAGATCACGATGTCGGCATTGGACCAGCGCGCGATCTGCTGTTGCACGACCGTCTTGCCGGCGCCGAACGGTCCCGGCACCGCGGCCTTGCCGCCTTTAAGTAATGGAAAAAAGGTGTCCAGAATCCGTTGCCCGGTAAACAGCGGTGCAACCGCATTGTCACGCTGTGAATAGGGGCGCGGCTGGCGCACCGGCCAGCGTTGATAAAGCTTGAGAGTATGTTCCTCGCCGTGGCGGTCGCGCAGCGTTGCGATCGGCTCTTCCACCCCATACTCGCCGGCCTTCACCAGCGACACCAGTTCTCCCTCGAGTGTCGGCGGCACCAGAATGCGGTGCGTGATGGTCTCGCTTTCCTGCACCGTGCCAAGCACTGCCCCGGCGGCCAGCGACTGCCCTGCCTGCAGATCGCTTTGCGGCTGGAAGGCCCAGACCGTGTCCCGATCCAGTGCCGGAATATTCAGCCCCCGGGCAATGTAATCGCCGCTGCGATCATAGAGCTTGTTCAGCGGACGCTGAATGCCGTCGAAAATCTGTCCCAGCAGACCGGGGCCCAGTTCCACCGACAGTGGATGGCCCAGCCCCTCCACCGACTCGCCGGGATGCAGGGACTCGGTCGACTCATAGACCTGGACGATGGCCTCGTCGCCTTCCCGACCGATCACCTCGCCCATCAGTTGTAGTTGTCCGATGAGCACCTGTTCGCCGTTCATCGCCCCGGGCAGCAGGGTCCGCACAATCGGCCCGTTGATCTCCCGCACCTCACCCATGAATCATTTCCCCGGTAGTCAGGGTTTTACTGAACAGGTGTTCCATGATGCTTTGTTCAAGTTGTTCATGCAGCATGGCGATCCGCCCCTCAAACGTATTGTTCACACGAATCCGGTTGTCCTTGTCATACACCAGGACACCACCGCTGCAATCACAGGTTTGTTCCGAAAGAGTGATCTCTTTGCCCGGCAACCAGGTTTGCCACTGCCGGGTATCGACGTTTTGCAGGCGTTGCCGATCGCGGGAATTCGCCTGCACAATCAGATGCTCGGCCGCGATGGCCGCGGCTGCGTCCTGCAGCAATTGCCCGAGCAGTTGCAGATAGGTTTCTTCATCCTCGGCCCGCTGCTGCAGCTGGTGGAGCAGTTCATCGCGTATCTGTTGTACCTGTTGCCAGCGCAGATCATCGAGCCGCGCCTGTAACGCCAGTTCGCTGGCCTGGATACGTTGTTGATAGACGCGCTCGCCCTTCTCCCGGGCCGCGAGCAGTTCACGCTCTTCGCTGAGATGCAGCTTTTCACGCAGATCGCGATGGATATCCTCACGCTGCTGTTCGGCACGTGCCAGGTACTCCCGGGCCAGGCGATTGGCCCGTTCGAGTAACGCTTTTTCCAGGTTTTCGGTCTGTTCGCGCTCTTCTGCCATTATCTCTCCAGGGCACTCTGGCCCAGTACCGAGTGCAACAGGTCCTCGACATCCGACTGATAACCTTCCGGCATGTGTAGTGGCGGAATTTCGGTAATCAGGATCTGTCCGCCTTCGATGCGCAGGCGCTGTAACAAGGTGCTCGGTTGTTCAAACAAGACCGGTTCCGCCAGCACCAGCGCCCGACTGCGTTGCTGGACCAGTTCTTCCAGCACGCGGTTCAATACCTCCCGGTCGGCATCGGGATAGGTTTCAAATCCCAGCAGCGCGAAGCCGTCGGTCAGGGCCGCGCTGCCCAGGGCCAGCATGCGCACCTTGCGTTCCATCGGAAGCTAGATTTTCCCCAGCATCAGGATGGTGACGACCAGGCCATAGATGGCGATACCTTCGGCCAGGCCCAGATAGATCAGGGTGCGTCCGAACATTTCCGGCTTTTCCGCGATGACCGCCAGCGAAGCGGAACCGACCGGCCCTACCGCGATCCCGGCAGCGATGGTCGCCACGGCGGTCGGTATACCGATGCCGATCAGTGCCAGTCCCTTGCCGATCGATACTTCGCTCACGGCGGCATTCACCGCCTCGGCGGCCATCACTTCATTGGCGGCGGTAAACAGCAACAGGATCTCGGCCAGCACGAACAAAAACAGGTTACCGCCGAGCACTGTGCGCATGCGACGCCGTGGTCGACCGGCGGCCGGTTGTGGCCGCATTTCATAATAAGCCCCGAGGGCAATGATGCCGATAAAGCTGACACTGATGAGTCCGACTATCCAGTAAAGCATCGTGTTGATCTCCGTTAGAATGTCCAATCAATCGATCGTGCTCAGGCCGCGTCGCGCA